>JANYIN010000107.1 GCA_025362035.1 Gemmatimonadaceae bacterium
GATACAACTGCGCCAGCGATGCGACCGTCTCGTCAGCCAACCGCGCGAATCTCCACGGTGCGATCGTCCAGCACGGCACCCGGGGTGAGCACCTGAACAATGATCGCGGTGATGTTGTCGAGCCCACCGCGTCCATTCGCCTCGGAGATCAGCGCCTGCACCTTGCGCTCCGGCTCGGCCCGCGAGCCGAGGAGCTGGCCAAGACGACGATCGTCCACCATGCCGGTCAGGCCGTCGCTCGCCACGAGGAACAGGTCGCCTACGCGCACTTCGCCGCGATACGAGTCCGGCTGCACGTCAGGACTGGCGCCGACACAGCGGGTGATGACGTTGCTGTAGGGGTGGTATCGCGCCTGCTCCGGCGTGAGAAACCCCGCATCGACCTGCTCCTGCACGTAGGAGTGATCCTTCGTGAGCTGCGACAACGTTCCGTCGCGCAGCAGGTACACCCGTGAGTCGCCGACTTGGCCAATGAGGTACTTCGCGCCCGACACGAGCAGGACGGACGCCGTCGTTCCCATCCCTTGCTTGTCCACCTCGGTGAGCGTCCGGTCGTGGATCGCGCGATTGGCCTTGCGAAGAGTGTTGACGACGAGTGCAGTCACGTCGTCGCCTTCCAGGTCGGTCACCCCAGCCAGCTCACGCTGGATGATCTGGACCGCCATTTCGCTGGCAACCTCGCCGGCGGCGTGCCCACCCATGCCGTCCGCCACGATGAAGATGCCCCGTGCCTCGGTGCGATCCACCGTGAAATTATCCTCATTGCCAGACCGGATCATGCCGACGTCCGTGCGAGCTGCGCAGAGAAGCTTCACGCGCGTCCCTTCAGGACGAAGAATGCGGCGCCGGCCAGGACGAGCACCGCGATGATCCACACCCAGACCGGAATGCCACCCCTGGCCGCCGGCGGGGTCGGGGCAGACACTGGAGTGGCGCCCGGCGGTGTCTTCGGCGCCGCCGCGCCGGGTCCGAGCGTTACACGTGCGATGGCGCGTGTCCCCTTGGATTCCGTTTCGAACTGGCTGGCGGCGCCGAGTGCCTTGAAGCGGAATTTCATTCCGCCAAACCGGACATCTGGAGAGCCTTCCAAACGCTTCTCGCCGTTCACTCGATTGCCGCCGACATAAGTGCCGTTGGTGGAGTCCATATCTACAACGTACCAGCCGTCCTCGCGCCGCTGTAGCTTTGCGTGCGTTTCGCTGACACTTTCGTCCTGCAGCCGGACGTCATTGTGCAATCCGCGGCCGATGTGCGACAGCGCATTGTGCAGTTCGAAGATCGTCCCCTTGGTGGGTCCTTCATTGACCCACTCGAGGGTGGCGAAGACGGGCCGCGGATCCTCCCGCTTGGGCGTGGCAGCCGGCGGCGACGCGGGAACCGGCGCAACGACCACGGGCGGAGGAGGGGGAGGGGAGGCCGGCGCGGGCGGTTCCAACACTTCGAATTCGTCCGCTAACGGTAGCGCCCCGGCTGGCACTCCGATTGGCGCCTCGCGCAGCGCCGCCGGCAGTGCTGGTGGCACCGCCTCAGGTGCGGAAGACTCGTCGGCCGGCGTCGCCTTGACGGGAAGAATATCCGCGTAGAAGCGGAATTCCTCCGTTCCGATGCGCACCACGTCCGCTCTGGACAGCGTCTGCTCCCCAAGAACACGCTCGCCATTCACGAATACGCCATTGGCGCTCGTGTCCTTGAGCGCGTACGCATCGCCGCTGATTACAATCGACGCGTGACGGCGGGAAACTTCCGTCTGCGCGATGACCACGTCGCAAGACGCTTCACGTCCGAACACCAGGCCCCGATCCGCGACCGCATACTCCTTGCCGTCCACCAGGCTCACCAGTCGCCCTCCGGAGGCGGCGGTGGCCCGAGCGGCGCCCGACCGCTTCGCACCCGCAATGGCGGCGACCTCGCTGGCACTCACGAACTGCGTCGCGCCGCTCTTGGCGTCGTCGGCGAAGCGCAATTCCAGTCCCGCAATTTCCACCTTGTCCCCATGCATGAGCGGCATGGGTTCCGCGCCCAGCAACACGCCGTTGACTCGCACGTGGGCGGCCTCCTCGGAGCGCCGAATCGTGACGGGCGAGCCGCCGACGATCACCGCCTCCAGAGGAAGCGCGGAGTACCCCGGCACGATGACGTCCGCCCCGGCACCGGTGCCGATGCGAGTCGAACCCGCGCTAAGCGGAAATTGCTGATCGTCGAGCTGGAGGACTGGCATGACTGGGCGATGCGCTGTCAAACTGCCGCGCGAACGACACGATCCGGGCCTCGCGACGGATGCGCGCGGGACACAGTAGGGGCTGAAACTACCCGGCGCTCTTGGGACTGGCAAGCGTGGCCGCCGCCGGGCGCTCCGACTCGCCCTCTCCGGACTGGAGCCGGTACAGACGGTCGTACAGTCCGCCCATCCCTCGGAGCTCCGCATGCGTCCCCCGTTCGCGGACCTCGCCGTGGTGAAGCACCAGAATCTCGTCCGCTTGAATGATGGTGCTCAAGCGGTGCGCGATCGCGATCGTCGTCCGGCCGCGCATCAGCGCTACCAGCCCGCGCTGTATCTCCGCCTCGGCCTCGCTGTCCACCGCGCTCGTCGCTTCGTCCAGAACCAGGACGGCGGGATCCGCCGCGATCGCTCGCGCGAACGACAGCAGCTGCCGCTCACCGACGCTAACGGACGCCCCGCGTTCCCCCAGCACCTGGTCCAGACGCGACGGAAGGCCGTTGATCACCCGGTCGGCGCCGACGCGCGCGGCGGCCGCCATCACCGCGGCGTCGTCCAGCGCCGCGTCGAGCCGCAGGTTCGTGCGCACGTCCGCGGCGAACAAAAAGATGTCCTGCTGCACATACGCGATCAGTTTACGCCAGTCCTCCAGCGGCAGCAGGTGAGTGTCCACCCCGTTCGCGGTGATCCTGCCGCGCTGTGGTTCGTAGAACCTGAGGAGCAGGTTGACGATTGTCGTCTTCCCTGCTCCCGTATGACCGACCAGGGCGATCGTTTCCCCTGGGCGCACCACCAGGCTCACCCCCCGCAGCACCCACTCCGGCTCGTCGGCGCTTTCCCCGTAATGGAACCACACGTCCTCGAACGCGATCGTCACCTGCGCGCTGCGGTCGAGTAACGCGACACTCGGCGTGCCCGGCGCCGGTCGCGCCACTCGGACCGCGCGGGGCTCGGTATCGAGCAGCAGGAAGATGCGCTCCGACGCCGCCATGGCCTGTTGCAGCGTGTTGAACTTGTCGGCGAGATCCTGGAGCGGCTGGTAGAAGCGACGCAGGAGTTGAAGGAAAGCCGCCACGACACCCACGGTGAGCGATCCAACGCCCACACGGTGCGCCCCAGCCACCAGCAGAATCGCGAGCGCCAGCGACGTGAGGAACTCGATGGCAGGGAAGTACAGGGCATAGATCGTGATGGAGCGAAGATTCGCGTCGAGGTGCGCCCGGTTCAGCGTCGCAAATCGCTGCGCCTCGCCCGCTTCTCGACCGAACAGCTGCACGATCCGGATACCGCTAATGCGCTCCTGCAGATAGGCGTTGATGCGCGCGAGTCGCGACCGGATGTCTCGATACGCCAGGCGGACGCGTTTTTGAAAGACGTGCGACGTGAGGTAAACGAGCGGGATAGCGCCGAACGCAGCCAGCGCCAAGCGCCAGTCGATGACGACCATCATCACCGCGATGGCCAGCAGCGTGAAGACATCGCCCAGACCGGCGACGACGCCCGCCGTAAACAGTTCGTTCAGCGCTTCGACGTCGGACGTCACCCGCGTGACGAGACGTCCCACCGGCGTTCGATCGTAGTATGCGATGGACAGGCGCTGGACATGCTCGAACAGCTGTTGGCGGAGATCGCGCATCACACGCTGTCCCAGTAGCGCCGTGATGATCGTCTCGCCGTACGAGCAGCAGAACGCCAGCACCAGCGAGGCGCTGAAGAGGTAGGCCGATCGCAGCGCCATACCCGCATCCCGGGCGGGCAGCGCAACGTCGATCACGCGCCGAGTCAGGATTGGCCCGACGAGCTGCAGGAGCCCTTCGAGCATCAGGCAGATCAAAGCACCCGCCATCAGCCCTTTGTATGGCCGCACAAAGACAATCAGTCGTTGCACCAGCCGCCGATCGTACTTCTTCGCGGCGGCATCCTGGTCGAGATACGGGGAAAGCGTGGCGGCCATTGGCGAATGGTAACGGGACTTGCCGCGTTCGAGGAGCCGTGAACCGAGCGCGGCTGCGCGGTCGAGCGTGGCCCATCCGTTGCACTGTGCATGGGTGCACTCACACCATTTGCGGGGGCAGCTCAATGGGTATCGTCGCGTGGATCGTGCTTGGACTCATCGCCGGTGCGATCGCCAAAGCCCTCATGCCCGGGAGGGACCCCGGTGGCCTGATCGTCACGATCCTCATCGGCATCGTCGGCGCGTTCATCGGCGGCTTCGCGGCCAACACGGTCACCGGCGCCGGATTGAACGGGTTCTCCCTCTGGAGCATCCTGCTCGCGATCGTCGGCGCGATGCTGTTGCTCTGGGTATACCGCCTCACCACCCGCCAACGCGCGTCGCTGTAGAGCAGTCGCCTCGGGGCGGACATCCCGTCGGCGGCAGTCGGTGTTTATTCGGGGTACTCCGACTAGATTCCTCCGCGCATGAAGGACAAGATCGTCGTCCGCGGCGCGCGGCAACACAACCTCAAAGGCTTCGATCTCGAGATCCCGCGACGCACCTTCACGGTCGTTACGGGACCATCGGGGTCGGGCAAGTCATCGCTTGCCTTCGACACGATCTACGCGGAGGGACAGCGTCGATATGTCGAGTCGCTCTCCTCGTACGCGCGCCAGTTCCTGGAGCGCATGGAAAAGCCGGACGTCGATCTGATCGATGGCCTCTCTCCGGCAGTCGCCATCGAGCAGAAGAACCCAACCAAGACCTCGCGTTCCACAGTGGGAACGGCCACCGAGATCTACGATTACCTGCGGTTGCTGTGGGCGCGGATCGGCCACACCATCTGTCCGGTTTGCGGGCGCGAACTCAAGCCGGATACCGTGCAGTCCGTTACCGACACCGTGTTGCGCCTGTCCGCAGGAACGCGATTCTACGTCGCCGCACCCGTGAAGCTGTCCAGCGAAGTGTCGCACGAGGTCGTCGTCGAGAATCTGCGCGCCCAGGGATTCGTGCGCGTCAGCGTGGACGGCGTGGTCAAGCACCTCGACCAGCTGGACGTCGAGCACGTCGACGTGACCTTCGCGAAGGAACTCCTCGTCATCGTGGACCGTCTGGTGGTGGCCGACGACGCGCGCAGCCGTTTGTCGGACGCCCTGGCGACCGCCTTTCGCGAGGGCGATGGCGACGCGATCATCATCGCCGTCGACAGCGCGACGACCGCAGCGCCCATGCGCTTCACCGAGCGCTTCGAGTGTCCGAACGATGGCACGATCGCACCCGTTCCCACGCCACAGCTTTTTTCGTTCAACTCGCCCCGCGGCGCCTGCCCCACGTGCAATGGCTTCGGCGCCATACTCGAGTATGACGAACGGCTGATCGTTCCCTACCCCGATCGGTCCCTCCGCGAGGGAGCCATCGCGCCGTGGACGATGCCCCGTTACGAGAACAAGCGCCGTACCCTCGCCGAGTACGCCAGAAAAGAGGCCATTTCCATGGATGTGGCGTGGGAACAGTTGCCGGCGAAGGCTCGCGAGCGCCTGCTCAACGCAAACGTACGCGGCTTCACGGGTATCCTTCCGTTCCTTCGCGACCTGGAGGAGAAGCGCTACAAGCAGTACATCCGCATCTTCCTCCGGCAATACCAGGCCGCCCTCGAGTGCCCCACGTGTCACGGCGCAAAGTTGCGCCCCGAGTCGCTGCACGTGAAAGTCGGCGAGCGCAACATCGCCGAAGTGTGCGAATATCCCGTCGGCGCGCTGGCGCGGTGGCTGGATTCGCTGGCGCTGTCGCCGTTCGATGCGAAGGTCGCCGCGCATATCCTGAGCGAAGCGCGCGATCGAGTACGCTTCCTCGTCGATGTGGGCCTCGATTATCTGTCGCTCAACCGCGCGACGCGCACGCTGTCGGGCGGTGAGGCGCAGCGCATCGGTCTCGCCAACTCGCTGGGCTCGCGACTGGTGGACACGCTGTACGTGCTCGACGAGCCATCCGTGGGACTGCATTCGCGCGACATGGATCGCCTGCTTCGCTTGCTGCTGCGACTGCGTGACGGGGGCAACACCGTGCTTGTGGTCGAGCACGACCTCGATGCGATACGCGCCGCGGACTACATGGTGGAACTGGGGCCGGAGAGCGGCGAGAAGGGCGGCGAGCTGGTCTTCGCCGGCCCGATGTCGCGCGTGAGCGAGAGTCCACTGACCGGACAGTACCTGAGCGGCACCCGTTCAATTCCGCTTCCGCTTTCCCGTCGGCGACTCGGCCCGCAGTGGCTCACGCTCACCGGCGCGCGCGAACACAATCTCAAGCGCGTGGACGTGCGGATTCCGCTCGGGGTCGTGACGGCGGTCACCGGCGTGTCCGGCAGCGGCAAGAGCACGCTGATTCACGACGTACTGATGCGCGCGTTGGAAACCAAGCTCACCGGCGAGCATTCCGCCAAGCAGCATCTCGGGGAACCGGTGGGCGAGTTCGACGCGATTACGGGATACGAATCGCTGGCGGACGTCGTCCTTGTCGACCAGAGTCCCATCGGCAAGTCGCCGCGGTCCAATCCCGTGACTTACGTCAAGGCGTTCGACGAGGTGCGACGCATTTTCGCGTCGCTGCCGGCGGCGCGCCAGCGCGGCTACGTGCCGGGAACGTTCAGTTTCAACGTCGTGGGCGGCCGCTGCGAGAATTGCGAGGGCGCCGGCTACCTCGAAGTCGAAATGGTGTTCATGGCCGACGTGTTCGTCCCCTGCGATGTGTGTGGCGGCAAACGCTTCAAGCCAGAGGTGCTCGAGGTGAAGTATTTCGGCAAGAGCATCACGGACGTTCTCGACCTCACCGTGGACGCGGCCATTCGATTCTTTCCCTACGAGGAAAAGCTCGGGCAGGCCCTCTGGCAATTGCAGCAAGTGGGACTCGGCTACCTGCGCCTGGGTCAGCCGGCAACCACCCTGTCTGGTGGTGAAGCGCAGCGCCTCAAGGTCGCACGCGAGCTGGCGCTCGGCGCGAAGAAGACTGGACGCAAACTTTACATCATGGACGAGCCGACCACCGGACTCCATCTCGACGACATCCGGAAGCTGGCGCAGGTGTTTGATCGGCTCGTGGATGCCGGCCATACGCTCGTGCTCATCGAGCACAACCTCGACGTCATCAAACTCGCCGATTGGGTCATCGACCTGGGTCCGGAAGCGGGCGACGCCGGCGGGGAGATCGTGGCCATGGGGAGGCCCGAAGAAATTGCCGGGAAGTCCGGTTCGCACACGGGCAAGTGGTTGCGTACCGTGCTGCCCGACTGGGACCAGCCATCGGGCGCGGCGCGCGCGGCGCACGCGGGAACAACGGCGAAATCGGCGCCGCGCAAGCGTGCACGCGCGTCATGACGGCCCGTTGACTTGAGCGGTGGTCGGGCTAAATTTCAGGTTCTGTTGCGCCATATTCCCCAGTAGCTCAGTTGGTTAGAGCATTCGACTGTTAATCGAAGGGTCGTAGGTTCAAGTCCTACCTGGGGAGCTCTATATACCATCGCCCCGCCGGCAATCGGCGGGGCGCTTCTCGTTCGCTGGCCCTACGGTCGTCAATCGACTCTGAACTCGCTCACGCGCTCGCGCACACGCCGCGCCGACCCGTTCAGCATCTGGCTTGTCGCCTCCAGTTCTTCCACCGACGCCGACGTTTGTTCGGTGGCCGCCGCGACTTCCTCGGCCGATGCGGCGTGGCTCTGCGCCGTGTCACCCGCCTTCGCGATCGCTTCCTCCACGAGCACGATCGCTGCCGCGTTTCCGGTCACCGCCTCGGACACCTGCGAGGCCGCGTCCTCCACCCGCTCCACAGCAGCCTGAATCTGTGTGAGCGCCTGGCGCGCGGCATCCGCAATCTTCGTGACGTCTTTCATCTGGGTGGTCCCGCTCTCCACCGCGCGCGACGTGCCCACCACGCCCTCGCGAATACGGCCGACACTGATGGCGACTTCATGCGCCGCCTTCGCGCTCTGCTCTGCAAGCTTGCGGACCTCGTCGGCGACCACGGCAAAGCCGCGCCCCGCATCGCCGGCTCGAGCCGCTTCGATGGCAGCGTTCAGCGCGAGCAGGTTGGTCTGAGAGGCGATCTCGGAAATCGTCGTGGTAAAGTCGTCCACGACACCGAGCGATTCCCGCAGCGCCGAAATCTCCCTCGCACTCCGATCGAATACCTCGCGCGCCGCCAACAGTGTGTCCACGGCCCGGCTGATTTCCGCGCCGGTGGCCGTGGCCGACACGCGGATCTCGCGCCCTCGGGCCTGGCTCTCGCGCACGGCAATCTCGATCGTGCGCCCCGACGCCGCGAGCTGCGCTACGGCGCTGCCCGCTCGGTGCAACACGTCGAGCTGCAAGCCCGCGCCGTGCGCCATCTCCGTTACCGCGGTCGCAACATGTTGGGTGCTGTCCGATGCCGCACTCGCGGACGCAGCCAACTCCGCTGCAGCCGCGGCCACATCGTCCGACTGGCGCTGCATTTCGCTCAGGAGCCCGCGGAGTCGTTCTCGGGCCTGGTTGAACGACGCCGCCAGTGCCTCGTACTCCGCCGCGCCACGCGACGCCTGCGCTACGTCGCTCTGGCGCAGGTCGCCACGGCCGATGGCGTCGAGGTCCCGCGACAAGGCGGCGAGCGGCCGCGTCACCGCGCGCGAGGTCGTGACACCCGACACGATGCCC
The DNA here is from genome assembly GCA_025362035.1 of Gemmatimonadaceae bacterium. Lineage (GTDB taxonomy): Bacteria > Gemmatimonadota > Gemmatimonadetes > Gemmatimonadales > Gemmatimonadaceae > AG11. The sequence goes on from JANYIN010000107.1 coordinate 8,837, forward strand.
ACGAAGATCGCCGCCATCACCACGAGCGCCAGCAATGCGAGATTGCGTTTGAGGACGGTCGACGAGTCGCGCTGCCGCTCAATGAGCCGCTGGGTGCCCTCAGTGCGGAGCTGATCGAGTGTCTTGTCTACCTGATCGAGCGCTGCCGCATTCTTCTCGAGCACGGCCGCGGCGGACTCCGTCTTGCCGACGGCCAGATACGCATGCGCCGCACCAATCCCCACTTCCACCGTTCCCTGCAGCGTGCCGAGGTCCTTCAGCTTTTGCCGCTCAGGGCCGGAGAGGGCGTCGAGCTTCACCGCGCTCCGCCGCAATTGGTCCGCCTCGTCCGCCAGCGCGGCATACCGCTCGCCGTCCGCGGCCTTGCCGGTGTTCAGATAACGCATGCCCGCTGCCGTCTCCTGCAGGATCCGGTACGCCACCTGCTGGACGGTCTCCTGCTGCAGTCGCAGATCCGCGACCAGCGCATCATTGCGGGCCCCCGCCTGTTGCAGACCATACCAGGACAGCGCGCCGGCCGAGAGAATCAGGCCAACGGTCACGCCAAAGCCCGCGCGAAGGCGCGCGCGAATGGTCGTGAGGGCTCTCACTGCGCCACCCTGGCGACGACCACCGGTTTGTTCACTGCGTCATGCTTTTCATCGAACGCGATCGGCCCCGCGACGCCGACCATCGCGGCGCGACCACCGGATCGGCCGACCGATTCGATGTAGTCGCGAACTTTCGCTCGATCAGGTCCGACCTCGAGCGCCGCTCGTCCAATGAGCGTGGCCGCGTCGTACGCCAGTGCCGCACGCTGGTCGGGATCTTCATTGTACTTCGCCTTGTAGGCCGCAATGAATGCCAGCGCCTCGGGCGTGCTCGCGCGTCGCGCCAGGAAAAAGGCGGCATACCGCACATTCGGAAACTCCGCCGCGTTCGCCTCCAGGCCCGATGTCGCATCACCGCCCACCAGCGGAATCGTCACGCCCACGCTGCGCATCGCGCGAAGGAGGTCCACCGCGTCTTCCGTGCTCCCCGGGAACAGGATCACATCGGGCTTCAGTTGCTTGATGTACGCCGCATACGCATCCCACGGCGTCACGCCCTGCAGGTACGGGTCGCGATCGAGAATGACGCCCTTCCCCTCTCTATAGGCGTCGGAAAAGGATTTCGACCAGTCCTTTCCGTAGGCGTCGTTGCGATAGATGACGCTCGATCGCATCGCGTGCAGCGAGTCGAGAAGAAAGCGGGCCATCGTCCGGCTCGTCTGCAGGTCGCTGGGGCACACGCGAAACAGCCAGCGGTTCGCGCCGCTGAGCGCCGGGCTGGTGCCCGTGGGCGAGATGGCCACGACGGCGTTGCGACCGCCGTTCTTGGTGTCGGCATACTCGCCGATCGCGTCGAGTGTGGTGCCGCTTTCCGGGTGACCGACCACCCCGATCACCGACGGATCGTCCCGGAAGGTGTCCGCGATCCTGATCGGATCGCTCACGTCCGGCGCTCCCTTCACCATGCTGATCGTCGTGCCGCCGTTTCGCTGGCCGTTCAAGTGGTCGACCGCCAGCTGGACGCCGTTGTAGATCGACTGCATTCCGGCGCGGTGGGGATCCAGCGCGACAGCGATACCGATCGTGTTCGCCCGCGCGGAACTGCGCGAGCAACTCGATACGGTCACGGAGGCGACCAGGATGGTGACGACCGCCGCCGCAACGGCTGGTCTAAGAAGAATTGAATTCATGCCAGGGGACGAAGATCGGATTTCGCGGGCTTCGTCGCCCGGCAACTGCCTCATAGACGCATAGGGTCCCACCTGCGAAACTCATTCCGACCGTGCGATGTCGCGATGGCTTTCGGGTTAGCGACCGCGCTATCTTCATCATTCACCGAACGCTTCTCACTTTCCGCATGACCTCAGACCTACGAGCCCCCGCTGCCACGTCCGCCGACTCGTCGCCGTGCCTGGTCGGCGTGATCATGGGCAGTCGGAGCGATCTGCGCGTGATGTCGCATGCGATCGACGTTCTCGTCGAACTGGATATTCCCCACGAGGTACGGGTAGTATCGGCACATCGCACGCCGGAATGGATGTTCGAGTACGCCACCTCCGCGGAGTCGCGGGGCCTCCAAGTCGTCATCGCCGCCGCGGGTGGCGCCGCGCACCTCCCTGGAATGGTAGCGGCCTCCACCATCCTGCCCGTGCTCGGCGTCCCCATTCCGGCCACGCAGCTCAACGGGGTCGATGCCTTGCTGTCCATCGTGCAGATGCCCCGGGGAGTGCCGGTCGGGACGCTCGCCATCGGCGAGCCAGGCGCTGCCAACGCAGCCTTGCTCGCGGCAGCGATCCTCGGCACGTCTCGCCCCGCCGTCCGCGAACGGTTACGCGCATGGCGGGCCGAGCGGACCGCAGCGGTCCTCGGCGACACTCACGTCTCGGCGCCCAATCCCTGATGGCCATCCTGCCGCCAGCGACCATCGGCATCCTCGGAGGCGGACAACTCGGTCGCATGACCGCACTGGCTGCGCGATCACTCGGTTACGGGATACAGGTGCTCGACCCTGACCCCAACTGCTCAGCGCGGCCGATCGTCGACCGCGTCGTCGCGGCTCAGTTCGACGACGCGCATGCCGCCGCCGTGCTCGCTCGCGAGTGCGATGTCATCACGATCGAGATCGAACAGATCGCCCCTTCCGCACTCCACGCCGCTTCCGAGTACGCACCCGTGCGACCGGGCGCCAACGTGCTCCACGTTGTACAGGATCGCGGGCGACAAAAGGAGTGGCTCGCCGCTCAGGGTATGCCGATCGGGCCGTATGCGTTCGTCGATTCGGTTGCTGATCTCCAGCGCGCAGCGCGCACGCTCGGCCCATCGCTGTTCGTCAAGGCATGCCACGGCGGCTACGACGGCCGCAGTCAGATACGGCTCGACGCGACGAGCCACCTCGATGCCGCGTTCGCATCCCTCGGTAGTCGTCAGGCGGTGGCGGAACAGGGCCTGTCCCTTGCGCTCGAGTTGAGCGTGCTCGTCGCGCGTCGCGTTTCGGGCGAAACGATCGTCTATCCGCCTGCGGTCAATCACCACGAGCAGCAGATCCTGGCCTGGAGTGTCCTTCCCGGCGAGCTGCCACCAGACGTCGTGCGGAAGGCGAAGCAGATGGCACTGGACATCGCCCATGCGCTCGAGCTTGAAGGCATTCTGGCCGTGGAAATGTTCCTCCTCCAGAACGGGCATCTGCTGGTGAACGAGCTTGCGCCGCGGCCACACAATTCCTTTCACGCGACAGAGCTGGCCTGCCCAACCAGTCAATTCGAGCAGCTCGTACGCGCCGTGTGCGACCTTCCCCTCGGCTCTGTCGAACCAACTCGCTCTGCGGCCATCGTGAACCTGATTGGCGATCTTTGGGCCGACGGTCGCGTGCCCGATTTCGCCAGCGCGCTGAAGGTGCCGGGCACTCGACTGTTCCTGTATGGAAAGACGGGCGCACGCGCGGGGCGTAAAATGGGCCATCTCGCCGCCATCGGGACCTCGGCCGGCGAAGCGCTCGAGTCCGCGCGACTCGCGGCAGCGCGCCTGTGACGGTGCCACGCCCCATCTGACTACCCGCGACGCCCCGTGCCCGCCATGCCGTGGCGGGCACGCCGATCGCTTGTCGGTACGAAAGGAGAGGGACGCGGCTTCAAACCTCCGACGCGTCGTCGTTGTCCAATCCAGCGCCATGCGTTCCACGTGCGCGCCCTCTCCACCGAGGCTCCGATGCGGTCTTCAATTGCCATGTTCGCCCTTCTCGTGCCGTCACTCGTCGTTGCGCAGCAGACGGAGCGCGTCAACCTTGATGGTCGCGAAGTGGCCATCTACAACCTCGCTGGTCGACTGAAGGTGGATGGAGGATCCGGCGACCGCGTGGTTGTCGAAGTCACGAGGGGCGGAAAGGACGCTGGTCGGCTGGAGTTACGGACTGGCCAGGTGCGAGGCCGAACGGCGCTCCGCGTCATCTATCCTTCGGATCGCATCTACTACGCGGATGCGAACTGGAACGGCCGCACGAGCCTCACGGTTGGTGATGACGGAACCTTCGGCGATGACGGTCGCGGCCGCAATGACCGGAGCCGCGTGGACGTGAGTAGCCGCGGCGACGGACTCGACGCGCACGCGGACCTTCACGTCATCGTGCCGCCGGGCAAGACGTTATATCTCCGCCAAGGGGTGGGCGAAACCACAATCGACAATGTGGATGGCACGCTGAACGTGGATGTCTCTTCCTCTCACACCAGGGTCTCGCGCGGACGCGGATCCCTCAAGCTCGATACGGGTTCCGGCGGCGTTGAGGTGAGCGATTTCACCGGCGATCTCGTTCTGGACAGTGGTTCGGGCGGCGCGACCATCGACGGCGTGCGCGGTGGCACGCTGACGATGGACATCGGCTCCGGCTCCCTTCGGGGCCGTTCCATCGACGTGACCGCGCTGTCGGCGGACGTTGGCTCGGGCGGAGTACGGCTGTCGAACATCAAGGCTCCGCGACTCCACCTGGACGCCGGAAGCGGCAGCACGGAGGTCGAGTTGCTCTCGCAGGTGGAGGATGTCGCCATCGAGGCAGGTTCCGGTGGCGTCACGCTGCGCCTCCCCGCCTCTTTGAGCGCCTCAGTGGACGTTGAGACGGGCAGCGGCGGGATTGAAACAGACTTCGAGGTGAAGATGTCCCGCGTGGAGCGGCGGGCGCTGCGGGGAACGATCGGCGCCGGCAAGGGCCGAATCCGGATCGAGTCGGGATCGGGAAGCGTCAGGTTGCTGAAGAACTGATCGAGACGCGATCGCTCCAGGACGCGTCAGGATGCGATGCGGTCTGGCTCCCGGTATTCCTTCAGCTTCCGGTACAACGTGCGGCGGTCGATGCCGAGCCGTTCGGCGGCCCGGCTCTGATTTCCGTCTTCCTGTTCCAGCACGTGGAGGATGTACTTTTGCTCGAGCTGCTCGAGCGTCCACGATGCATCTGCGGGAATGGCGAGTCCGCCGGCTGACGAGTCCGTGTGCGGGGAAATGGAGTGACGCGAATCGGTGGCACGCAACGCGTCGAGCTCCACCCAGTGTTCCAGCTCGCGAACGTTGCCCGTCCACTCCTGGGCGAGGAGCGACATGACCGCATCCGCTGACAGGGGTCGCGGCGAAAGCCCCTGATCGCGCGAGAGCCGCGCGCGAAAGTGCTGAACGAGCAGCGGGATGTCGCTGCGGCGTTCACGGAGCGGTGGGATCGATATCGGCAGCACCGAGACGCCGTCGAAAATGGCCTCGGGCGCTCCATGCCGCCGGCCGGGCTCTGTCGAATCGCGCGTGGTGAGCACGAGCCGGACGTCCACGCGCACCGGAGCCTCGTCGCCCACGCGCGGCGCCCTGCGAGTGATGATCGCCTGCGCCACCCGCGCGCGAAGCGCGTGCGACAGGGCGGTGCACTCGTCGAGGACAAGGGTGCCCCCACGCGCCGCCTCGAGCAGACCTTTCCGTCCCGCGCGGCCCGGCACGGTTGCCGCACCGAACAGTTCCTGCTCCAACGCATCCGCATCCGCGTCCGTGCACCGAAGCCGAACGAAAGGGCGAGCGGCGCGGTCAGAGAGATCGTGCACCAGCCGGGCCGCGAGGTCCTTGCCCACCCCCGCCTCGCCCATGATGTGGACCGTGCGTTGCGATGCGGCGGCGCGACCAATCAGTTCCCGCAACTGCATCATCGTGGTGGAACGGCCTATGAGCGTCTGCGCGATTTCTTCCGACGCGCGCGCGCGCAGCAGGGCCAGTTCGCGACGAAGCGCGGTGTCCCGAGCAGCCCGTTCGACCACCGAGAACAACACATCGACCGCCACGTTGCACGATAGCACGGTATGAACCGTCGAACCCACCGATCGGATGGCGTCTTCCTCGGACCCATCGACCTGGACGATGATCGACGCGTCATCCGCGGGGCCCACCAGGGGCTCCACGTCGGATGCGACCGGAACGGTGGCAATCACCACGTCCACCCCGGAGCGTCCGAGAACGGACGCCCCCTCCATGATGCTGCCCGCGACCGAGGCTTCGTAGCCCGCGGCGCCAAGTAGCTCGTGGAGCGCTGTCGATCGATGAGTGCTCGCGTCGATGACGAGCACCCGGGATTCGGTGGGCATGGGAGATCGCGACGTAGTGAGAGTCGCGATCAAGTATCGGCCCGGAGCGTCCAGAGTTGACCGACGCGACCGGCATTGCGCACAAGCGGTCGCCGAGTGTGCGACCGGGCGGGTTAGGAGGCGACCTGTTCGGGCGCCAGGCCGAAACGTCTGTTCCGTCCGCGGAAGTCAGCCAGGGCGTCGGCAAGGTCGTTGGCGCTGAACTCCGGCCACATCTTCTCCACGAACAGGAGCTCCGCATAGGCGCACTCCCAGAGCAGAAAATCGCTCAGCCGCTGTTCCCCACCCGTGCGCACCACGAGATCGACGTCGCGGGCGGGCGTCGCGTCATGATCGACCCGCGCGAGCAGTTCCGTGAAAGACTCACGCGAGACGCCCTCGCCGCGCATGGCCGCCGCGGCCCGGAGCATCGCATCACGCGCCGAATAGTCCACCGCCACGCGCAGGTGCATTCGCGATCCCGTGACCGTGAGCGATTCCACCTGCTCGATGGTGTGACGGAGTGACGACGGCAGCCGGTCACGACGGCCAAGGATGGTGAGCCGCACGCCGTTCTGCAGGCAGCGTTTTGCTTCGCCCAGCAAGGCGCGCCGGAACAGGCGCATCAACGCGGTAACCTCCGCCGACGGCCGCTTCCAGTTGTCGGATGAGAACGCGTACAGCGTCAACGTGCCAACGCCCTCGCGCACCGCGGCTTCGACGATCTCGCGCGCCGTGCGCAGGCCCGCTTCGTGTCCCGCGGTGCGCGTCTGCCCGTGCGTGGTCGCCCAGCGCCCATTGCCATCCATGATGATGGCTAGATGCGGCCCGGCAAAGTTCGCGTGGCCGTGTGCCCCGGAATGTCGTGACGTTTGCATCGGCGCGGTCAGCGCTCCCGTGTGGCGCGAATGAGCGCCTCCATGTGGTTCAGGTACCGCTCCAGCGCTCGGCGCCCGGTCGACGTGAGACGATACTCCGTGCGGGGGACCCGGCCCAGGAACGTCTTGGTGCAGGTGACGTACGCCGCATCCTCGAGCTTGCGCGCATGGACGCTGAGATTCCCGTCCGTGGTGTGCATGAGCCGCTTCAGCTCGTTGAACGTGAGCGACTCGTTGACAGCCAGTGCGCTGACGATGCCAAGGCGCATCCGCTCGTGGATCAAACGGTCGAGCGCGAGCGCTCCCAGATCCGCATCTGCGGGCTGCGCGGCTCCGGCCACGGATTGCAGCGACCGCGTTGCACGCGGACGCTCGCCGCCCGTTTCACCAGAACGCTTCGGTACCGTACCGTGCTTAGCCACCATGCCTCCGTGCGATCAACGTGCCGAAAAACAGATGCAATCCGCCAAAGCCTGCCGCCATGCACGCCGTCGTCCAGGAGGGCGGGACGAACATGGCAATGGAACCAACGGCCATGAACGCGATGCCCATGACCGGCACGATGCGAACCGAAAACGTGCCGGCCGCCACGACGCCGACGCCGTACAGCAACATCCACACGCCCGGCAGCAGCGCGAGCAGGTCGTGTTCGAAGAACACGAGGGTAAGCAGCGCGCCCACCGCCATGGGAGGCGCAAAACTGAATACGATCTTCCGCGCCGGCTCGGACCAGAGCGGCAGTTGCGCGGCTCGTGCCTTGAGCGCCATGGTATACACGGAAATGGCGACGGACAGGCAGGCCTCGCACAACCAGATGAAGACCCATCGCGTGGGACTCTTCGTGGCGGCGGCCAGGAGCGTCGCGCCGATAGCCGTGAGCCCGATGACCACGGTGCCCCACCCCGACACGGCGGTAAAGGTGGCCGCGGCCTCCATCGTCTCCCGAATGAAGCGGAGATTGTCCATCGCTCGCTCGTGCATCTCGGGCGGGTCCGATGGGCGGAGTGGAATGACGCGCGTCATGGCTGTAGAATGTGCAACTTGCCCCTAACTGTCAAGTGCTTTGCAGTATAAAGTTTGTTTGACGGCGCTCTGCGTGCTCGGTCTCGACCTGCCTGCCGCACTACCCCTTCCGCTGACGACCAGCCTACCTTCCGAACGTGTCCCTTCTCCCGATTCACGGCCACACGGTCCTACGCGCTCGCTTCGACGACGCGATCCGCCGTAACGCGCTGCCAGCCTCGCTGCTGCTGCACGGACCTCTTGGGATCGGAAAGCAGCGCTTGGCGCTCTGGCTCGGTCAACGGCTCCTCTGCGCAGGACCTGAGCCCCGGCCGTGCGGCAGCTGTCAGCACTGCCGCTACGCCTTGGCCGGGACGCATCCGGACATCCATTGGTTCTTTCCCCGCCCTCGCCTGAAGGACGGTGACCCCTCTCCTGCGAAGGTGGCCGACGACTTTCGCGAAGCCGTGGGCGAGCGCATCAAGTCCGGGGTCTACACGCCCCCTCCCCCGGCAGATGGGATCTTCATCGCCACCATGCGCGCCATGGTGCAGTCCGCCGCCATGGCGCCCGCACTTGCCGCGCGAAAGATATACGTCCTCGGCGGCGCCGAACGAATGACCCTCCGCGAAGGTGCCGAGGAGTCGGCCGGTGTGTTCCTCAAGATGCTGGAGGAACCCTCCCCAACCACGAACATCATTCTGACCACCAGCGAGCTGGGCGGGCTCATCCCCACCATCCGCTCGCGCCTGGTGGCGTTTCGAGTCCCCGCTCTGGGAACCGCCGATGTGGACGCGGTGCTCAGCGAGCCGGCGATGCAGGTTGCCATCCTCGCCGCCGGTGGGCCGAAGAAGCTGGAGGAACAGCGCCGGCTGGCCAACGGGGCTCCGGGAGCGTTGCTCTCGGGCGCCGAGTGGGCGGACGCGCTCGTTCGGGCGCGCCGAATGCTGGATGCCGCGTCGAACCGCGACCGGCAGGAACAGATGAAAACGTCGCTCATGCAGGGCTCCAACAAGGCGCTGGGTGCGTTCTCGACATCATTGGAGGCGCTCACCACGCTGCTCCATGAACGAGCGCGATCCGCCTGCGAGCGGAACAACTCGTCAGGTGCGGCCGCGGCAGCGAAAGCGCTCGACCTGGTGGAGGCGGCCAAAATGGACGCCACGAAAAGGGTGAACCCGCAGCTCATCACGAGCGAGCTGCTCCGCCAGCTGGAGCGGTTGATCGCATGACTGACAAGCGCCCCGAACTGCTGTCGCACATTGCGGCCGACGGCAGCGCCCGCATGGTGGACGTGAGCGCCAAGCCGGAAACGGCGCGCTTTGCTCGCGCCACCGGCGCCATCGTGATGGCGCCGTCCACGCTGGCCGCCATCGCGGCCAACGCCCTGGCAAAGGGCGACGTGCTGGCGGTCGCTCGACTTGCGGGCATCATGGCCGCCAAGCGGACCGCAGATCTGATCCCACTTTGCCACCCGATCGCACTCACCGACGTGGCCGTCACCCTCGAGCCAGACGACTCGTTGCCCGGCGTCAGGGTCGAGGCGGTTGTTCGCACCGTCGGAAAGACGGGAGTGGAGATGGAAGCACTCACCGCCGTCAGCGTCGCGCTGTTGACCATTTACGACATGGCAAAGGCCATGGATCGGTCGATGACGATTACCGATCTGTCGTTGGCGGAAAAGATGGGTGGAGCGTCCGGCGCTTTTGCAAGGGTTGATGGCGCCCGCGTTGCGCCTTAAGCTAAAGGGCAGCTCCTCGCAGTCTGCTACATAAACCCTTACAAGGGTTACACTTATGAAGAACCTTCATGGCACGTACGTGCATCGTGGGGACGGCCATCGGCGCAGAACCCGTGTCAAGCACACGGTCCTGGCGCTGTCCTTCTTCGGAGCGCTGGCCTTTCTGCTGGGGAATCGCGAGCCGGTCACGCCGGACGCCGAGGCGGCATCGGTGGTTGGCGGTGGCTCGTTTCGCATCAATCTGAGCACCGATCGGACTCTCACCGCGCAGCTGGACTCGGCGCGTGGGGAGCTGGACCTCATGCGGGTAGAGCTGGACCGCGCCAAGAAGGTGATCGGCTTCTCCAGCCAGTACGGAATCGACGCCGAACTCGCTGGCCAGATCGTCGATGTGGCCAGATCGGAGGGCATCGACCCGGAGCTCGCCTTTCGCCTGGTGAATCTCGAGAGCGAGTTCAACCCGCACGCCACCAGTCCGGTGGGTGCCCTGGGACTCACTCAGCTCATGCCGTCCACGGCGCGTGACTACGTCAAAGGCATCACGGCTGCCAGACTGTACGAGCCGGCCACGAATCTGCGGATAGGCCTTCGCTACCTTCGCGGGCTGCTCGACACCTACGACGGCGACGTGAAGTTGGCGCTTCTGGTCTACAACCGAGGGCCGGCCGCTGTGGCCAAGTCCCGTGCGCAAGGCGACAACCCGTCCAATGGATACGACAGGATCGTGACCAAGGGATACCGGGGGCGTGGTACGGTCAACTGATTAACGGGCCCGCTTCTTTGTACTTAGAGCCTTCCTGCTCGCGTGGTGCTGACGTGAAGTGCTCAGTCGCTTGATGTGCGAGCCGTGACCCTGCTTCTTGTGCTTCGCCCTCTTGGGATAGCGTTCGATTGAAGGATCCGGCACGTCGAGTGACACAGCGGCAACGGCTGGCGCGGGGATCAGGATTTCCTGTCCCGCAGCTAGCCGTCCGCTTTTCAGACGGCGCAGGCGCGGATTGAACGAGCGGATCGCGGCCTCGGACACGCCATGTGCACGGCTCACGCTTTTGAGCGTCTCTCCCTTTCTGCTGTGCACCGTCTTCGTGCCGGACCGCTCCTCTTCTGAAAGGGCGGCAAGCGACACGTCGAAACCCGCGGCTGCCCCCAGCGGGATCCGAATGCGAGAGGAGTCTCCGGGGGGGGTCATTCCGCGCAGCAGGTGCGGGTTCAACTCCTGGAGATCACCGATGGACGCTCGCGTTGCCTTCGCCACTGCGGCGAGCGGCATGCCCCCCCGTACCGCGACCGAATCGTACAGGAAAGCGGGGCGCGGTTGATACGCGACGCCATAGCGCGCAGGCTCCTTGGCTATGAGGGCGGCGGCGATGAGTTGCGGTACGTAGTCTCGCGTTTCGTTGCGCAGATAGTCCTTTTCCGCGAGCAGGAAGAACGCGTCCTCACCCTGCACTCCCACCAGGTCGTCCGCATACCGGACGAGCCCGCGCGCCACACGTCCCGGTCCGCCGTTGTACGCGGCCGCGGCCAGATACAGCGATCCGAACTGGTCACGCAGGTCACGAATGAAGCGCACGGCGGCGGTCGTAGACTTCACCGGATCGCGCCGCTCGTCCACCCACCAGTCAATGCGCAACCCCATGCTGCGCCCAGTGCCCGTCATGAACTGCCACATCCCCACCGCGGCCGCCCTGGAATAGGCGTTCGGGTTGAACCCGCTCTCGACCAACGCCAGGAAGTACATGTCTTCGGGCAGGCCACCAGCCTTCAACTGCGCGCGGATCAGTGGCTCGAAACGCGATCCACGCTCCAGCCATTCGATGAAGGGCTCGCGTGCCCGTCCCGAGAACACACCCACATAATGCGCCACGCGATCGCGCGTCTCGTACGATCTGACGTTGATATCCCACGAGGGCGCCGCCGACACCTGCGAATCGGGGGCGGCCAACCGACGGCGCGGAGCGCCGCTGCCCGAATCACCGGATACATCCGGGGCCCGGCGGGCTGCCTCGGCACGGGTGAGCGACGCGCTGTCCGCTGACTGCCCGGTTGCCACCGAAGCCAGGAACGCGCTCATGCCCAGCACGCCGGTCAGGAGCTTCATGCGAGCGCCTTCAGCGCGCGACGATGAAGTTGGTGAGTACCCGATTGGTGGCGTTCAGGACCGCCAGCGCCGCGCCGCGCACGAGGTCGCCGTCGGTCAGGTAGCAGCCCAGGAGTCGTTCGGGGCCTTGGTCGCCATGCTGGATCAGCGAGGCGATCACGACATTTGCGTCGAATGCACGCACGACCTTCACCCCGACCAACTCGAACCTGATGGCCTGATCCGTGAACGCTTCCAGGGCACGGATGGCGGCTTCGGCACCCAATCGCGTATCGCCAGCCGGGCTGGCCTGGCCGGACACCTGCCCAAAGACGAGTTCGCCCGGCGCAAACTCCAGCGTCACGTGACATGTGACGCGGCCGGCGGGCGTTCGGTCGTAAGAAAAATCCGAAAAGCGCAGACGCTCGCGGCCGGCGACGGCCGCAGCCGCCGCCTTGTCGTGCTCCGAGTTGTTGGTCCCGTGGGAGGACATGGCGCTGATACGGTGGGAGTACAGGCACTCGAGGACGCTTCGGAAGCGGCATCGCTCCGACCTGAGAACGAGCGAGAGCCGATGTTCGCAACGAAAGTTGCTATCGGACAAGCGCTTGCTCCCTATATTCGACCACATGCGCCAAAAGTTCACAGTGATGCTCATCACCGTCGTGGCCGCCTGCTCGGTGGCGGAATCGGCGGCGGCCCAGTCCGGGCGCCTCCGGGCCTTGCACGATTCCATCGTGAGCCGCATTGCCAAGGTGCCCGGCGCCGAGGTCGCGGTGAGCTTTCGCGACCTGGCCACCGGAGACTCCATTGACATCGCGGCGGACGTGGATTTCCACGCCGCGAGCACGATGAAGGTGCCCGTGATGATCGAAGTGCTTCGGGCCGTGGATTCGCGCCGGCTCTCCCTCGACCAGCCGATCCTCCTGATCAACGGTTTTCATTCGATCGTGGACGGATCATCGTATGCACTCGATGCCGGTGTCGACAGCGACTCGTCGATGTACGGCCGCATCGGGCAACGGGTGCCGGTTCGCGAGCTGCTCGAGCGCATGATCGTACGCTCGAGCAACCTGGCGACGAACGCCCTCGTCGAGCTCGTCGGGGCGGAACAGGCGAACGCCACGGCACACGCCTTGGGCGCCTCCCACATCCGCGTCCTGCGCGGCGTGGAAGATGGCAAGGCGTTCGAGGCGGGCCGTAACAACACCACCACGTCGTCCGATCTCGCCGTATTGCTCCAGCACGTCGAGCGGGGAGACGCCCTGTCCCCGCCCAGCGCACAGCTGATGAAGGACATCCTGTTGCGGCAGGAATTCAACGATGAGATCCCGGCTGGACTGCCTCCGGGCACGAGAGTGGCGCACAAGACGGGGTCCATTACGGCGACACTTCACGATGCCGCCATCGTCTATCCGACCACGCGACCTCCGTACATTCTGGTCGTGTTGACGCGGAAGATTCCGGACGAGTCGGTGGCCCGGCAGCTCATCGCCAGCATTTCACGACTCGTCTGGATGTTGGCGGTGCGGGAAGACGGCCAGGTCGCGCGCGGGAGCGCCTCGCCATGAGGGTCGCTTTCGCCGCTGATCATGCCGGTTGGCCGCTGCGCCAGCGTATCCTGCGCGAACTGGTCGAGCTGGGGCACGAGCTTGTGGACTGTGGTCCGCCGGTCATGCAGCCCGACGATGACTATCCAGACCGGTCCGCGGACGTGGCCCGCGCGCTCCTCGGCGGCGACGCGGCCCGTGGTGTGGTGGTGTGCGGGAGCGGGGTGGGCGCCAGCATCGCCGCGAACAAGTTTCGCGGCATCCGTTCCTGCATGTGTCACGACTCATTCTCCGCCAGGCAGGGCGTGGAAGACGACGACATGAATGTGCTCTGCCTTGGCGCGCGAGTCATTGGGGAAGAGCTGGCCGCCGAACTGCTGCGAGACTTCCTTGCCGCCCGGTTCTCCGGGGCGGAACGGCATCGCCGCCGTCTCGCCAAGATTGCAGCTATCGAGGATGATCGTCCTCCTCGCTGAAGGCCCCACTTCGGTCGTTCCCCGGAACTGACGCACAGGTCCTCGGGCACCACCCTTGCGTTCGTTAGGAACTCCCGGTCTCGCTACCCACTCTGCCTCCGCGCGTGGATTCAACTCCTCAGCACCGCAAGAAGGTCCTCCTCGTGGAAGACAACGAGGACAACCGCATCATCTACTCCACGGTGCTCCGACATCTCGGCTACGAGGTGATCGAGGCACAGGACGGCGTGGGAGCGCTGCACATCGCGCGCAGCGAGCTGCCCGCACTGATCCTGATGGATATCTCCATTCCCAGGATGGACGGTTGGGAAACCACCCGTATTCTGCGCCAGGATCCCGCGACGCAGGACATACCGATCATCGCGCTTACAGCTCACGCGTTGGCTGACGATCGGGAGAAAGCAGCCAAGATCGGCTTCTCATCCTACTTGGCCAAGCCGGTGGAACCGCGCGTCGTCGCGGCCGAGGTGCGCCGGTGGATTGGAGACGGCCACGAGTCAACTGCCTCCTGAGCCGAGCATAGTACCACTCCCGGCGCGCCCGCTCGGACGTGTCGTGCTTCACGTGCTTGCGGCGTATGTGGCCGCGTGGCTGGTGGGAATCGGCTTCGGGTTCGCGCTCTCCCGCACGAACGGCTGGCGGACCGGCGCCCCCTGGGAACGCGCGACGCTGCAGTGGTTCCACGAGCGTCCGCTGTCAGAGTGGCTGGACCAGGGCATGCTGGCCACGCCCTACATGGGCACCAACCTCACGATTCTTCCGCTCATGATCGTGGTGGGGCTGCTGCTGTGGCGGAAACTCGGCAAACCCCGACCGGCTATCCACCTGCTCGTCGTGTCGATCGGCTCGCTCTCGCTCAACCCCACGATGAAGCACATCCTCGACCGTCCCCGCCCCGCGCTGTACCCGGCGCGAGGCATGTGGACGTGGGCGTCGTATCCGAGCGGCCATATCATACTCACCACGGCGCTGTACCTCACCATTTCGACGATGCTGCTGCGCACGCGAGGGTGGAAGTGGCCCTTCGCCGCCTCCGGCGCCATCATCTTCATCACGGGCTACTCGCGCTTGTATCTCCAGGTGCATTGGCCCACCGATCTCATTGGCGGCGCGTTGATCGGCATCGTATGGCTGGTCGGGACGTGGACGGCGTTCAAGGGATACGACGAATGGTCGTGAAGGCGTTAGACCAACTACGCGTCCCGCTCGTTCAGTCTCCCGCGGGCATCGGACTCGCGACGCCAACCCGATGCCTCGATCCACGCCGCCCCATCCACGTCTGGAATTCGTCGAGGTACGTGTAGAACACGGGCGTGACGTAGAGCGTGACGAGCTGCGAAAACGCCAGCCCGCCAACCACGGCCACGCCGAGCGGACGCCTGGTCGCCGCGCCCGCGCCCCAACCGACCGCGATCGGCAACGCACCCATCAGCGCGGCCATGGTCGTCATCATGATGGGACGAAAGCGCACGCTGGCCGCCTCGACAATCGCGTCCGCCGGCGTGCGCTTGCCGTCACGTTGCACATCGAGCGCAAAGTCGATCATCATGATTGCGTTCTTCTCGACGATCCCGATGAGCATGATCATCCCGACAAACCCGTAGACGTCCAGATCGAGATGGAAGATCATCAGCGTGACGAGCGCGCCGAACGCCGCGAACGGCAGTCCCGAGAGAATCGTGATGGGATGGATGAAGCTCTCGTACAAGACGCCGAGAATCACGTAGATCACGAACACCGCTAGCACGAGCAACACGACGAGTCCCTGTTGCGTGGACAGGAACGCTTCCGCGGTCCCGGCGAAGCTGCCGATGACGTTGGCGGGGAGTATGTCCTTGGCCTCCTTCCGCACATCGGCAAGCGCCGAGCCGAGTGACACGCCGGGCGCGAGGTCGAATGATACGGTCACCGACGGCAGCTGGCCGGAGTGATTGACGGTCACGGGACCTACGCCCGTTCTGAAGTCCGCCACAGCGCTGAGCGGCACCACTTTCCCCTGCGTCGAGCGAACCCACAGCTTGCCCAGGGACGGCACGTCCTGCTGGAACTCCGGCAGTAACTCCATCACCACCCAGTACTCGTTCGTGGACGTGTAGATGGTCGAGACCTGCTTTTGGCCGAAGGCGTCGTACAGTGTGTTCTCGATCTCGGAGGCGGAGACGCCGAGCTGGCCAGCCTGCTCGCGATTGATATCGACCGTCACCTGCGGATTCTCGATCAGCAGATCGCTCGTGACGTTGGCGAGGTTGGGCAGCTGTCGAAGCCTCGCCTCCAGCGCGCGCGCCGACCGGTTCAGCGTTGCGATGTCGCCGCTGAGCAGCGTGTACTGATACAGGCTCTTCGATGCGAGTCCGCCGATCGAGATGGCCGGCGGATTCTGAATGAAGACGGAGATGTTCGGCACGGACAGCGAGCTGGCCATGAGGTCGCGCGCGATGTCCTGCGCGCTGCGCTTCCGCCCTGCCACCGGTGTGAGGTCGATCGTGATCTGTCCCTGGTTTGCCGCCGCCGACGTCCCCACGGCCGAGGTCACCGAGCGGACGTCGGGGTCCTTGGCGAGTGATGCGGCGATGCGCTGCTGTGCCTCGATCAGGGCATCGAAGGACACACCCTCGGCCGCCTCGGTGGTCGCGAGCAGCTGCCCGGTATCATCCGTGGGGAACAGTCCCTTGGGCGCGACGACGAACAGCACGCCGGTCAGCACCAGGATGACGAACGAGAACACCAGCGTCGCGCCGCGTCGCGCCATGACCCAGGCCAGGCTGTCCTCGTAGCCCTTGAGCCAGCGCTCGTAGAAACGTTCGGTGGCCTGATAAAACCGGCCCGGCTGCTTGCCGTGCGACGACCGCAGGAAGCGGCTCGCCAGCATCGGCGTGAGGGTCAAGGACACGACACCCGACACGAGGATGGCCACCCCGATCGTGACCGCAAACTCGTGAAAGAGCTTGCCGATGATGCCGCCCATGAACAGGATCGGAATGAACACCGCCGCGAGCGAAAAGGTCATCGACAGGATCGTGAAGCCCACCTCCGCCGCGCCGTCGAGCGCGGCCTGCATGCGCGGCTTCCCCATCTCCAGATGGCGGACGATGTTCTCCAGCATCACGATCGCATCGTCCACCACGAACCCAACCGCCAGCGTCAGCGACATCAGCGACAGATTGTCCAGACTGTAGTGCAGCAGGTACATCACGCTGAACGTGCCGATGATCGACATCGGCAGCGCGAGGCTGGGGATGATTGTCGCCGATACGTTGCGCAGGAAGACGAAGATCACGAGCACCACCAGCACCAGCGTGAGCTCGAGGGTGAACGTCACGTCCGCCACGGACTCCTGAATGGTGATGGAGCGATCGAACAGCACCTGCACGTTCACGGAAGGCGGGATGTCGCCCTGCACCTTGCCGAGCGCCGCCTTGACGCGTTCGGCGACCGCGACGGTGTTCGTGCCGGGCTGGCGCTGGATGGCGAGGACGATCGAACGGGACGCGCCAAACCAGCTGGCGGTCTTGTTGTTCTGCACGTCGTCGTTGACGCGTCCGATCTCGCTCAGATGCACGGGGGCGCCGTTGCGATACGCCACCACGAGGTCGCGGAATTCATCGGCGGTCTGCAGCTGACCGGTCGCCTGCACTGTCAGCGCCGTTTTCGGCCCCCACAGGACGCCCGTGGGCAGGTTGACGTTCTGGCTCGAGATCGCGGTCGCCACGTCTTCCAGCGCGAGATTGCGTGAGGCGAGCTGCGACGGATCGATCTGCACGCGGACCGCATATTTCTGCGCGCCGTACACCAGGACCTGCGCCACGCCACTCACGGTGGAGAGCCGCTGCGCGATGGTCGTCTCGCCGTACTCGTCCAGTTGCGACAGCGGCACCTGGTCCGACGTCAGCGCCAGCGTGAGGATCGGCGCATCGGCGGGGTTCGTTTTCTGATACGACGGCGGCAGGATTCCTTGTGGCAGCCCACGCAGCGTCTGCGTGATGGCGGCCTGGACGTCCTGCGCTGCGGCGTCGATGTTGCGGTCGAGAGAGAATTGGATGACGATCTGCGTCTGCCCGAGGCTGGACGTGGATGTCATGTTGTCCACGCCCGCGATCGTGGAGAACTGCTTTTCCAGTGGCGTCGCCACCGTGGCCGCCATCGTGGCCGGGCTCGCGCCCGGTAGGATGGCCGTCACGCTGATGGTCGGAAAGTCCACATTCGGCAGATCGCTCACCGGCAGCTGCCGGTAGGCCACGATGCCGAAGAACAGGATGGCAACCATGACCAGCGTCGTCATCACGGGGCGCTTGATGAACAGTGTCGTGATACTCATGTCGGGACCGCGTCAGTCGCCGGAGGCGAGCGTGGGGACGTCTTTGGTGGGCGCCTCGGGCGCCGACGACCATGGCAGACGATGGGCGACCTTCCCGAGCCAACTCTGGAGCTCGTCGAGATACGTGTAAAACACGGGCGTGACGAAGAGCGTTACCACCTGTGAAAACGCGAGGCCGCCGACCACCGCGATGCCGAGCGGCCGGCGTGACGCCGCGCTGGCACCGAAGCCGATGGCGATCGGCAGGGTCCCGACGATCGCCGCGACGGTGGTCATCATGATCGGGCGGAAGCGGACGCTCGCCGCCTGCACGATGGCTTCGGCCGGTGTGATGTGCCCCGCACGCTCGGCTTCGATGGCGAAGTCGATCATCATGATGGCGTTCTTCTTCACGATGCCGATGAGCATGATCACGCCCACGTAGCCGTACACGTCCAACTGCTGCCCGGTCACGGTGAGCGCCAGCAGGGCGCCGAACGCTGCGAACGGCAATCCCGTGAGAATCGTAATCGGGTGCACGAAACTTTCGTACAGGATTCCGAGAATGATGTAGATGATGAAAATGGTGATGAGCAGGAGCACGCCGAGTCCCTGCTGGGAGTCCTGAAACGCCTGGGCCGTGCCGGAGAATCCCGTCGTGATGCTTGCCGGCAGCGTCTGCTGGGACAGCTTCGTGACCGCCGTGACCGCATCGCTGAGCGAACCGCCAGTCGGCAGGTTGAACGAGATCGTGACGGACGCCAGTTGGCCGGAATGCGCAATGCTCTGCGGACCGACTTCCTGCGTGAAGGTCGCGATGTCCGACAGCGGAACCAGCGCTCCCGTGCGACTCGTCACATACAACTGGCCGAGCGACGAGATGTCCGTCTGATACTTCTCGGCGATTTGCATCACGACCCAGTATTCGTTGGACTCGGTGTAGATCGTGGAGGCCTGCTGCTCGCTGTACGCGCTCGCCATGGCGCGCTCGATCGCCAGCGGCGTCACACCGAGCATGGCCGCGCGGTCGCGTTGAATGTGAACCGTGACAGTGGGATTCTTGTTCTGCAGATCGCTCGTCACGTCGGTGACTTCCTTCAGCCCACGCATCGCCGACTGCATCTTCTGCGCTCCGGCGTACAGCGTTGCAACATCGTGGCCCTGCAGCGTGAACTGGTACAGCGTCTTCGACCCGCGTCCTCCGATGCGAATGCTCGGCGGGTTCTGCATGAATACCTGCATACCCGGAATGCCGCTCAGGCGTCGCGTGAGCTCCTGCACCATCTTGTCGGCGGACGGCCGTTCGCCCGCCGGCCGCAGCACGACGTTGATCTGGCCGTTGTTCCCGCCCATCAAGGACGACATGTAGCCCAGCACGAAGGTATCCTTTTCCACTTCGTGGTTCACCGCCTGCTGCATCCGCACCATTTCGGGAAACGACGTGCCCTGTGCTGCCTCCGTCGTGCCACTCAGAAAGCTTGCGTCGTCGCTCGGGAACAGCCCTTTGCCGATGTTGGTGAACAGCACCCCGGTCGACACGAGGATGGCGATCGAGAAGACGAACGTGACGATGCGATAGCGCATCGCCCACGCCAGCGACCGTTCGTACGCTCCGAGCACCGCGTTGAACGCCCGCTCCGTGGCGTTGTAGAACCGGCCATGCGTCTCGCCACGATGGGGTTTGAGGAACCGCGCGCACAGCATCGGCGTCAGCGTGAGCGACACGAAGCCCGACACGAGAATCGCCGAGCTGATGGTGATGGCGAACTCGCGAAACAGGCGGCCGATGATGCCGCCCATGAAGATGAGCGGAATGAACACCGAGGCCAGCGACAGCGTCATCGAGAGAATGGTGAAGCCCACCTCCGCGGCGCCGTTCATCGCGGCATCTGCCGGCTCTTCTCCCTGCTCGATGTGGCGCACGATGTTCTCGAGCATCACGATCGCGTCGTCCACCACGAAACCCACGGCGAGCGTGAGCGCCATGAGCGAGAGATTGTCGATGCTGAAGTCGAGCACGTACATGACCGAGAACGTCCCCACGATCGCCATCGGCAGCGTCAGGCTGGGAATTGCCGTCGCGGTGAGATTGCGCAGAAAGACGAAGATCACCAGCACCACGAAGACCAGGGCGATGACGAGCGACACCTTCACGTCGTTCACCGAGTCCTTGATGCCGACCGACCGGTCATAGCGGGTGTTGATCTTCACCGTGGGCGGCAGCGACGGCTGCAGCTCCTTCAGCGCCGCCTTCACCGCATCCGCCACCGCCACCGTGTTCGTCCCCGGCTGCCGCATCACCGCGAGCACGATGGCGCGGTCGCCGTTGTACCAGCTGGCGTTCCGCCTGTTCTGCACGTCGTCGGACACGCGGGCCACATCGCCCAGGTGAATGGGCGCGCCATTCCGGTTCGCCACCACCATCGACCGAAACTGCGACGCGTTCGAGAGCTGCCCCGTCGCCTGGATCGTGAGCGTATTGTGCTTGCCGTACAGCACGCCCGTCGGCAGGATCACGTTGTTGCTCCGCACGGACGTGGCGATGTCGCTCACGCTCAACCCGCGCGCGGTGAGCTGCATGGGATCGAGCTCCACACGCACCGCGTATTTCGCCGAACCCCACACGTTCACCTGCGACACGCCCTCGACCATCGACAGCCGCTGCGCAATCGTCGTTTCCGCCACCTCGTCCAGTGCGGTCATCGACATCCCGTTCGCCGTGAGCGCGAAGAAGAGAATCGGCGAGGCGGCCGGGTTCTGCTTGCGGTACGACGGAGGAATGATCGTCGACGGCAGGAACGCCAGCGTCGCCGAGATGGCGGCGTTCACGTCCTGCGCCGCGGCGTCGATGTCGCGATCGGGCGAGAACTGCAGCGTGACGTTGGTGCTGCCCAGGCTGCTGCTCGACGTGATGTTGTCGATGCCGGCGATGGCCGAGAAGGATTTTTCCAGCGGCGTCGCCACCGTGGCCGCCATCGTCTCCGGACTGGCCCCCGGCAGGTTGGCGCTCACGCTCAGCGTCGGATAGTCCACGGCCGGCAGGTCGCTCACGGTCAGCCGACGGTATGACGCAATACCGAACACGAGAATCGCAATCATGATCAGCGTCGTCATGACCGGCCGCCGGATGAATAGCCCGGTGAAGTTCATCGCTCCTCCCGCGTTGAACGCGTGACCTGCTACGGCGTGGCGGGCGACGCCTGTCCGCCGCGTGGGCCGCCGCGACCACCCCGGTTACCGCCCGCATCACGGGCAGGCGCGCCTGTACCCCCCGGCGGAGCGGCTGCCCCCGCCGCTGCACTCGCCGTTTCGCTTCCACCGCTCCGCGCTCCGCGGCCGCCGCGACGACCTCCACCGGCACCAGGCCCGCCGTTGGGCGTGGTAATGGACACCTTCGAGTTCGGCGTCAGCCGCGACTGTCCGTCCGTCACCACCTGCTCCCCGTTGCGGATGCCGCTGGCGATGATCGTCAGCGTACCGGCGGTGCGCTCCACCATGACCGGACGCTGCTGCGCCGTGCCGCTGTCCGAAATGGCATAGACATACGTCCCCTGCTGGCCAGTCACGATCGCCGACGTTGGCACGACCAGCGCGTTCTGCTCCACGAACAGCCTCAGTTGTGCCGCCACGAACTCTCCAGTCCACAGCCGCCGCTCGGCGTTGGAGAACGACGCCTTCAACAGCACCGTGCCCGTGGTGGTGTCCACGGCGTTGTCGATGAACGTGAGCGAGCCATGCTCGGGCTCCGAGAGAGCGATAAGTTGGGACGACGGGCGCGGCGAGCCGCCCGTACCGGCGCCGGCGCGCGATGCTCTGCCGCCCGATGAGCCTGCGCCCGAGCCACCGGATCCGGGGGGCCCGCTCTGTCCCCCACCCTGAATGGGCGACGCAGGATCGCCGCCGCCCACCGACAATCCGATCATTGACGCGGCCGTGTCGGTGCGCTGGTCCGCGCCCGCATTGGGCGTCGCGATCACGTCCAGACCACCCTTGGCACCGTACTTCTGCAGCAGCGGAAGCTGGGTGGCGGGAATCGCGAAGCGCACAAGAATGGGACTGACCTGGTTGATCACCACCAACGGCGTCGCGCCACTGGCATGCACCAGGTTGCCCTCTTTCACCAGCACCGCCCCGGTCCGTCCGGAAATCGGCGCGCGAATGGTGGTGTTGTCGAGATTGAACCGGGCGGTCGCCAGCTGCGCCTCGTCCGCGGCCACCGAGGCCGACGTGGCGGTCGCGTTGGCGCGCTGCTGATCGGCCTGCTCCTTGGTCACGTAGTCCTTGGCCGCGAGCGCCGCATACCGCTCGGACTCCAACCGGGAATTTTCCGCGCTCGCCTTGTCGCGCGCGAGGTTGGCCTGCGACTGCTGGTACGCCGCGCGGTAGGGACGTTGGTCGATCTCGAAAAGCACCTGCCCCGCCGTCACGTCCTGGCCTTCCTGGAAATGCACGGAGCGGATGATGCCTTCCACCTGCGATCCGACCGACGCGGACTTGAGCGGAATCACCACGCCGTTCGCGTCGATCGTGTATGGCACGTCGGTGAGCCGCGCCTTCGCGACCACCACCGGAACGGGCGGGCGCGCCCGCACGTCGGCCTTCTTGGCGCACGCGGCGGAGAGGAACAGCAGCGGGAGCGCCCCGAGAAAGAAGCGGCGCGAAGATCGGAACGAACGCATGGCTGAACGGAACGAGCGAGGAAGGATCACCGTCGGACTCCGTTGGAGCCGCCGGGGAGCGGAACGTTGGCATCGCCGCGCGGACCGATCACGCCGACGTCGTGCGAAAGCTGTGCGAGCGCGGTCGCCCAGATCCAGCGTGACTGCGCCTGCTGCGCGCGGGCGCTTGCGAGCGCCGCTTGCGCCGTGAGAAGATCCACCACCGTGCCGACGCCGGCGCGGTAACGCGCCCGCGCCGCCGTCTCGGACGCCGTCGCGCTGGCGAGCAGGGCGTCCGTCGTCTTGGCACGCTGCGTGGCGGTTTGGAGGGTGTAGTACGCCGAATAAACCTGCTGCGCAACCTGCGATCGGAGCAGGCCAGCGCGCGCCGTCGCCGCGTCCACTTGCGCCTCTGCGGCGGTCACGTTGTACGGCCTGGCCAGGTTGAAAATGGGAATCGCGATGCCGAGCGTCACACCGTAGTTGAGTCCCTGAAACGCATTGATATTCGATAGCGTCTTGCCCACGTTCGTCCCCAATATCACCGACGGCAGCTCAGCGGATCTGGCCACTGCCACCTGGGCGCGCGCCTGTTCCACCTGGGCGCGGAGCGCGGCGAGGTCCGGGCGAAGCACCAGCGCTTGATCGATCAGCGAGTCCACGCTGGCGGACGCTACGCCGACGGCCACGCTGTCAGGATTGGACGCGAGTGTAAAGGGCGCATTGGCCGGGAGACCCATCGCGACGGCCAGTGATCCCCGCGCGATCTGCTCGTTCCCTACCGCGGTCTCCAGATCGAGCATGGCCTGCGCCCGCACGGTTTCCGCCTGCAGCACGTCCGCAATGGTCGCCACACCGGCCTGATTTCGCTGGCGAGCCGATGCAAGGTTGGTATCGGCTTCGGCTAGTGCCTGCTGCGATGCCACCAGGAGTCCGCGAGTGGCTTGGTACGTGAAATACGAGCCCTCGGCCTGCAGCGCCACGTTCTGTAGCGTGGCATTATGCGTGAAATCCAGCGCCACGGCGGCGGCTCGAGCCGCCGCCACGGTGCCGGACCGGCCGCCGAAGTCGAAGAGGAGGTACGACAGCGAAACGGTCGGCGTAATCGTCGAGCGCTCGCTGGCGCCGAGTTGCGACGTTGTTTGTGTTCGTGCCACGTTCGCGGACGCATCGACCGTGGGGACGTAGGCCGCTGTCGACGCGCCGTAGGTCGCGGCCGACGCGCGCGCCTGCGCCCACGAGAGCTGCGTCTGCGGGTTGTTGCGCAGCGCGAGATCGACCACTTCGCCCAAGGCCAGAGTTCCGCTCGGTGCGATGTCGCCGGGAACGGCCGCCGTGGCGGCCGCCCGCGGCTCGCGCGGGACGATGCCGGCGGGCGGGCGCCAGGGCTCGTTTCGCGCGGTGGGCGCTGACGGCTGACCGTCGATGGAGGGAAGCGCCGACGAGCACCCCGCCAGGAGAGAGCAGAGCAGCGTGCGCCGGCCAATGCGCAATGCGCGGAGCACAGGCCATGTCGCCCTGCTGCTCCGCATCGTGGCGTGCCGCTGTTGGTCCTGCGAGTTCACGGTGGTCGGTGCTACAGTGGAAATTCGCACGTCGCGGTGCGCGACGCGCCTTGAACCGTTAATACGCCCGAGGAAGCACAATCGCTGTCATGACCGTGTCTGTCCCTGCACGTCTGCGGCGCCCCTCGGGTCCTTCGGCGCCAGAACTCGCACTTTGGCGCCGTCCATCAATTCGGCATTCGGGTTGAGCACGACGGTGGCGCCGTCTCCTATGCCGCTGGATATCTCGACCGTCGAGCCGTAGTCGCGCGCGATTTGAACCGAACGGAAATGCACAGAGGCCGTCCCTGCCGTGCCGGAAGCCTCCACGACCATCACCTGTACGCCGCTGGATCGAATCACGATGGCGTTGGCCGGCAGGAGCAGCGGCGGAGTGACCCGGGGAAATTGCAGCGAGGCGCGCGCGAACATGCCGGGAAGAAGGGCAAAATCCCGGTTGGCGATATCGACCTCCGTGAGCAGCGTGCGCGACGTTGCGTCCAGCACGTGAGAAGTCCGGGCCACGCGTCCGGTAAAGGTGCGCCCCCGGATTCCCTGCACAGTAATGGTGGCCACGAGGTCTGGCTGTATGGACGTCGCGTAGGTTTCCGGTACCGTGAGGTAGGTACGCACCGTATCGGTTTGGGCAATGCGGAACATGCTTCCCGCCCCCGCCGTGCCGGCCGACCCCATGGTGCCGGCCGATGCGTTGGCCGCTCCCGCCGCCGTGATGAGCGACCCGATATCCACGTTGCGGGCCGTGACCACGCCGGCAAAGGGAGCCCGCACGCGTGTGAACTGGCGCGTCTGCACCAGACGCCGAACGTTTGCCTCCGCCGCCGCCGTCGTCGCCGACGCCGCATCGTACGCCGCCTTCTTCTGATCGAGCTCCTGCCCCGTTACGGCACTGTCCCGTGCGAGCCCGCGCCAGCGCTCAAGGTCTGCCCGCGCCAGCTGGAGCGCGGCGCGCGTCTGCGAAAGCTGCGACTCCGCCTGTTGGACTTCTTGTTCGAGTTCCGGGGCGTCGATTTCGGCCAACACGGCACCGGCCTTCACCACCGCGCCAATGTCCGCATTCCAGCGCTTGACGTAGCCCGTGACGCGCGCGTAGATCGCCGCCTCGTGTAACGGCTGAATCGTCCCCGGCAGGCTCAGCTCGCTTCCCGCGGGCGCCCGATGCACCGTCACCACCTGAACAGTGGGGGCGCTGTCGCGTGCCGCCGCTTCCGCGCGCAGCTCCGTGGTTACCGCGTGTCGCGGCACAATCGTCGCCACCAGCAGCGCGACCAGAACGAGTGCGCCCACCGCCCCGGCAATGACCAGTCGCCTTCCGCTCATGGGGTGGACGGGCGGCGCCGACCCCACGTCCACGTGGTGCCCGGTGTCCTGCGACTCGGGGCCGCCGGCGTGGGACGTCAACTGTGGGTCGGGTGAATTCATGGACGCGGGATCAAGAGATGTATGGCCACTGCTACACAGCGGGACTGAGTTGCGGAGAGGAGGCAGGACGGACGTTGACCACCGGCTCGTGATCGGTGTGACGGAGGATGCTGTAAATCAGGGGCACGATCACGAGCGTGAAGAACGTCGCCATGAGCAACCCACCGATCACGGCGCGGCCCAGCGGCGCGTTCTGCTCGCCGCCCTCCCCGAGACCGAGTGCCATGGGGAGCATGCCGATGATCATCGCCAGCGCGGTCATGCAGACCGGGCGCAATCGCGCGAAGCCCGCGTCCACGGCGGCGTCCCTCGCCGAGCGGCCCGCCTGCCGCTGATCGTCGGCGAAGGTGATGAGCAACACGCTGTTGGCCGTCGCCACGCCCATCGCCATGATCGCGCCCATCAAGGACGGCACCGTGAACGTGGTGTGCGTGACAAAGAGCATCAAGACGATGCCGGCCAACGCGCCGGGCAGCGCCATGATGATGATGAGCGGGTCGAGCCAGCTCTGAAAGTTGATGACGAGAAGGATGTACACGAGCAGAATGGCGAACACGATGCCCAGCCCCAGTCCCAGGAACGACGAGCGCATGCTCTGCACCTGGCCGCGCATCGTGATCTGAGACCCTTTCGGCAGCGACGGCCGTTCTTTCCCAAGAATCTCGTCGATGGCGCGCGCCACGGCCCCCAGATCCCGACGGTCGGCGCTGGCATACACGTCGAACACGGGCTGCACGTTGTAGTGGTTGACCACCGCGGGTGCTTCCCCGCGACTCGTCGTCGCGAGGTTGCCGAAGGTCTGCGATACCGAGGAGCCAGCCGTGGCGATGGGTGTCGCATCCAGATCCTCGAGTGAAGCCATCCGGTATTGCGGCGTCATCACGTTGACGTTGTACTGGACGCCGTTGGCCGGATTCAACCAGAAATTGGGGGCTGTCTGGCCACTCGAACTCAGCGAGATGAGCAGATCACTGGAGACGTCGCGCTGCGTGAGCCCGATCAGCTGTGCCTTGGCACGATCGATATCGAAGCGAAGTTCAGGCGAATTCATCACCTGCTGCACGCGCACGTCAGCGGCGCCCGGGATGCGCTCGATCTCGGACGCGACCCGCTGTGCCGCCGCAAAGTTGCCCGCGCGGTTCTGCCCCGAGATCTGCACGTCGATGGGCGCGGGCAACCCAAGGTTCAACACCTGGTTCACCATGTCCGCCGGCTGGAAGAAGAACGTCACCCCAGGATATTCCTTCGGCAATTCCCGCCGCAGGGTACGCACGTAGTCCCACGTGGAGCCCGAGTGATCGCTGGCGAGCTGCACGAGGAGATCGCCGTCGGCCGGACCCACCGTGGCGTTGGACCCGACCGCGAGCGCCACGCCATACGTCGTCAAGCCGATGTTGTCGAGAATCAGCGAGAGGTCGCGCGCGGGAATCACACGCCGGATGCTCCGCTCCACCTGCGCGAACACGAGCTCGGTCTCCTCCAGGCGCGTTCCCGGCGCGAGACGCACGTGCAACTGGAACTGCCCCCCGTCCACCTGAGGAAAGAAGTCCTCGCCAATCTGCGGCACCAGGAGCAGCGACAGCGCCACGAAAACACCCGCCGCCGCGAGGACCGCGCGGCGATGCAGTAGCGCGCCCGCCAGCAACGCATGATACGCGGTCCGGAAGCGCTCGAACGCCGCGTCGAAGCGCTCGACCAGTCGCCTGAACCACCCATCGGGCGGATGCACGCGGCCGTCGGCACCGTGCATCGCCGCCTCCGCCGGCAGCATGTAGTCGGCCATCGTCGGCACGAGCGTCCGCGACAGGAAGTACGACGCCGCCATCGCGAAGATCACCGACAGCGCGAGCGGGCGAAACAGCGCCGCGGCGGGACCAGAAAGCGCGAAAATGGGCAGGAACACGATGCAGATCGCCAAGGTGGAAACGAATGCCGGGATGGCGATCTGCTCCGCGCCCACGATGATGGCCTCCCGCAGTGGCTTCCCGTGCTCGAGGTTCCGATGGATGTTCTCGATGGCCACCGTCGCGTCATCCACCAGGATGCCCACCGCCAACGCCAGCCCGCCCAGTGTCATGACGTTCAACGTCTGGCCAGTCGCCCACAGCGCGATGATTGAACTGAGTACGCTGAGCGGAATGGAAAGCGCGACGATGACAGTCGACCGCCAGCTGCCCAGAAAGATGAGGATCATGACCGCCGTGAGGCACGCCGCGAGGACGCCTTCCCGCAGCACGCCCGCGATCGTCGCCCGCACATACGTGGACTGGTCGCCGAGCAGCTCGAGATTCACGTCGTCCGGCAGGGATGCCTTGATGGACGGGAGCATCTTCTTCACCTGCCCCACCACGTCCAGCGTGGACGCCTTGCCGTTCTTGAGCACCGAGATATAGGTGCCCCGGCGCCCGTTCTCGCGCACGATGTTCGTCTGGACACCGCCTCCTTCACGCACCTGCGCCACGTCGCCCACGGTGATCGTCGCACCGTTCACCTGCTTCAGCGGCAGATCGGCGATCTGCCGCACCGAGTCCGGGCTGGAGTTGAGCCGCACGTAGTACTCGCGATCGCCCATTTTTGCCGTCCCGGCGGGCAGGACGACATTCTGTGCGTTGATCGCGCGGCTCACGTCTCCCGCCGACAATCCCTTGGAAAGCAGCGCCTGCGGGTCGATGTCCACGTTCACCAGGCGCGGCTGTCCACCGTACGCCGGCAGCACGCTGGCACCATGCACGGTGCCCAGCGGGACGCGGATGAAATTGGTGCCCAGATCGCTCAGTTCCGATTCAGTCCGCTGTGGACTCGCAACGCCGATCTGGAGAATCGGCACGTCCGTGGCATTGAAGCGGATCATGAAGGGCGGCGTGATGCCGGGCGGCATGTTCCGCGTGATGCCCTGCGATGCCGCGGTGAGCTGAGCCATGCCGGCGTTGACGTCCGCGTCGGGCTGGAAATACACCTTCACGATGCTCAGTCCGTTCAGCGATTGTGACTCGATGTGCTCGACGTCGTTCACATAGCTCGAATACACTCGCTCGGCCAGCGTGACCACGCGCTGTTCCATCTCGCGCGGCGCGAGCCCCCCGTAGCTCCAGAGCATGGACACCACAGGGACGTTGATCGAGGGAAAGATGTCGATCGGCATCCGCAGGATCGCGACGATGCCGAAAACGAGCATGAGAATCGCCACGCACACGAACGTGTACGGTCGGCGAAGCGCAACGTGTACGAGCCACACGGTGCTACGTCTCGCTGGAGAAAAGTGCGAACGGGCGCATCAGAGTGACCGCCCGACGAGCGCTTCGAGCGTTGCGCGCGTTACCTGGTAATTGTAGCGCGCCGCCACCAGGGCGAGCTCGGCTTGCGTCACGGCCAGCGCAGATGTGAGCTGGTCGAGCGAGGTCGCAATGCCGGCGCGGTATCGCTCTGTCTCCACCCGCAGGTCCTCCCGCGCCGCGACCGTCGCTTCGCTGGCCAGCGCGATACTCTGTTCCGCCAGCCGCAGGCCGCTCAACAGGCGGGCACTTTCGGCGCGCGCGAGCCGCGTGGCGTCGCTCGACGCGACCCGAGCCACTTCCCACTGCGCCTCGCTGCGTGTCACCGCATCCTCACGCTGATAACCGTTGAAGATCGGAAAGCTCGTCCCCACGGCAAGTTGCCATCCGGGTCGCGCCGCGCCGATCAGCGCCGACTGGTTCGCCCAGGCGTATCCGCCCGTCAGCCGCACGTCGGGCACGTATTGGGTCTTCGCGGATCGCGTGGCGGCCTCGCTTGCGCGCGCGTTCGCCTGCGCGGCTTGTACTGTGGGCGACGCCTCGATTGCCAGGCGCACGATCTCGCCGTCACTCAGAGCCAGCGCGCGCGCATCGAGGGACGCGGGACGACGCGCCCCCATCGGACCATCGGCTCCCACGAGTCTGCCCAGCGCGAATGCGGCTGTTTGAAGCGTGTCGTGCGCCGCCACCAGTTGTTGCCGGCCCGCGGTCAGTTCCAGCCGAGCGCGCAATTCATCGGAGCGTGTCGCGGTGCCCGCGCGTACGCGGTCCTGCGCGTAGCGCACGCTCTGCTCGGCGCGCGACACCCTGGCCTGCGCCACGGCGAGGAGATCGGTGCCTCGCAATGCCTCATAGAACGCGCGTTCGGCGAGCAGCGTCACCTGGTACCGCTGCGAGATGTCGAGCGCCTGCGCCGCGGTGAGGTCCGCCTCGGAACGCTGCCGGTCAGCCGCCCGGCGCCCACCCGTGAAGACCTCGAGGGAGGAGGACAACCCCGCCGCATAGCTCCCTGCGGTAGAGACCCCGGGCGCGACAGCGCCGAGCACATCCGACCGAAGCGCAGACGACGTAGCGGTCAGCGTCGGCAGGTAGGATCCCCGCGCCACCCTGACTTCGCTCAGAGCCGCGCGCACGCCCTGACCGCTCTGTGTCGCGGCGGGGCTGGCCGCCAGCGCGCGTGCGACCACGGATTCCAGATCGAGCAGGGAGTCAATGCGAATTGTACCGAGCGTATCGGCGGCCATCGGTCGAGCCGATTGCGCCGACGCGGTCGTACCAGCGGAGGCTCCAAAGAGGATCGCCGCCGCGATGCGCAGGCCGCGGCAGCCGTGCGATCGCACGGACCGATGGGAAGCGAGCGTGAGCGATGGTGCGCAACCTGCCACGTGTGGAATCAAGGTGCTCGGCGACGAAAGATGTGCCACGGCGGCTTGACCGTGGCACCCGGTGCTTGATGTACGCAGCGCATGGGCATCGCGCTGAATTGCAAGGTGAACGCTACGGGGCGCGCTCCACTTCCGGATCGCCGGACGGTACGGCGAGGCTTCGGCGGGTTCCGGCCGCCGCGGCGTCCTCCTCGCGACGGGACGGTAACGCGAACGCAAACACGCTTCCGCCCGCTTCCGGGAACTCCGTCCAGACACGTCCCCCGAGCGACACGACCGTATCATGAACGATGCTGAGTCCCAAACCGGTGCCTTCGATTCCCGTGACCGTGTCCGAATGCGCGCGAAAGAATTGCTGGAACAGCCGCTCGCGCGACTCCGCCGGCACGCCCAACCCATTGTCTCGAACCCGCACAAGTAACTCACCCATGCGGTTCGCGGTTCCCACCACGAGCTCGCCCTCCACGCTGACCCACCGCTGGACCTTCGCGCGATCGGCGTACTTGATCGCATTGGAGAGATAGTTACTCAGACAGAGTTCCACCGCCGCCGCGTCCACCTCCACGCTGGGCAGATCGGGTGCAATGCGTAGCTCAACGCCGTTCATATCGGCGGCGTCGCGCATCTGGCGGGCCACCTCCGCCGCGGCCTGAGGGAGCAGGACGTTGTGCTGCTGACGCGCGTCGCCGTCCAAGCGCGACAGCAGCAGAAGATTGTCCACCACTCGTTGGAGCCCATGGGCGTTCGACGCGATCATACGGTGGAACCGCTCGGTCTGGGCAGCGTCGATCCAGGGCTCGTCCAGCAGGCTGGACGCGCCGCGAATGGCTCCGATGCGGTTCTTCAACTCGTGCGACACCAGTCGATTGAACCGCCGCAATCGTTCTTCGCGCTGCCGCACCTTTTCCGCCGAGAGCCGGAGAAAGTGCATCATGGTGGCCTGACGGATCCGTTCCGTGACCTCGGCAATCCGCTGCCAGCTGGAGGCGACCGCGCCCGGTTCCGCGTCGGGGATGGCGTCGAGTTGCTCGCGCAGAAACGTGTAGACCACGCCAGCCAGCAGCTCGTGCTCCTTCAGGATTTCGTAGGCATCGAATCCTTGCTGGTGCCGCAGTTCCCCCAGTTCCATCGCCTTCGCGCTGACTGCCGAATCATGATCGGCGTTGGTGGTGGTCCCATCGAGGTAGTCCGCGATCCCATCCACCAGGATGGGCATGTGGTCGAGCAGTTCTTCGGAGGGAAAGACGTTTTCCGCGTCGAGCTTGACGCGGGCGACGATGCGATCGAGCCAGCGGCTGACGACCTGCGTGCTCGACGCGCGCAACGCGGCCGCGAGACGCGTGGCGAGATCGCGGTGAGACTGCGGTGCGCTCGGTCGTGGTCTCAAAGGAGCAGGTTCAACCTCGAGTGAAACTTGTGTGTCGGCCTTCACCGGACTTTCTTTCTTTCGAGGATATCGACCGGATAGCTCAGTTGGTAGAGCAGGAGACTTTTAATCTTCAGGTCGCGGGTTCGATCCCCGCTCCGGTCACTCGGCGTTCCCAGCTCACGTGCCGGTCCGTTCACCCGCAGCTCGGATACCTCGGGCCGGCGCTAACGCAGCTCGCGGCGGCGGCGAAGCCTGGGCCGCGACTCGGCGTCGCGGTCAATCTAACTGGAAATCCGGGATTTGGATGGCGACCGCCGCCACCGTGGGTCGGCTCTGTTCGCCGCGGACCGGGCGCCGGCGAGCCGTTGCCCTCCCGGACCGGCGCCGCGGCCCCGCCGAGGGCTTCCAAGTGCACAGGCACCGGCAGGCGCCCGGGCGCGGAGAGGATACGAGTTCCGTCTACTTCATGTAGTAAAGCCACGCGGCGCGACTCTGATCGCACCGCGTGGCTTTACGATGACTTGACTGCAGTTGGACGACTACGGCGCGGTGGTGTTGCAGAGCGCCGGGTTGAACGCAGTGTTGTTCTGCTCCGCAAACGGCACCGGATACGCAACGTCGGAACCATAGACGCCAGCGCGGAAGTGCTTTCCGCTCGGGAATACGGCGTTCGTCGGGAGGTTGTACGGTGCGCGTGCAAGACGACGCAAATCCCCCTGACGATGACCCGTGTTATACAGCCACAGCGCTCGCTCCGTGAACAGGAGGTTGCGTCGCGCCGCGAATTGCACATCGGCAGTGGTAGTCGAATCTGCCGGATCCACCAAGGGCGACAGGCCGTTCGGTGCGCCGTTCGTCTTGAACGAATTCGGCAGCACCCGGGCAGGATACAAGGCCGCCAGAAGCTGCGTTGCCGACGCGCGAAGTGCATTGAGCTTCCCGATCATGGTAGGAATGTCACCCACCTGCAGTGCCGCTTCCGCCTCGATCAGGCGTGCCTCCACCCCCGATGCCACGGGTACCGCCGCGGCGAGAGTCGGATAATTGTCGTTGTACTTGCACTTGATCGAACTCGAGAAACACAGGCCGTTCGTCGGCTTGGGTTCCCACGGTACGCGCACATCCAGGAGGCTGCGAAACGGCAGCCCTTGCGCGCCCGTCGCGGTGAGCTGCGTCGTCGAGTCGACGCGAATGGCCGCGCCAGCCGCATTCAGTCCGCCCTCGAGGTTCGAGACGCCGTACCGACCATTCTGTTGGAGCGACGCCATCGGATTGTTTTCTACCCCGGTGTTGACGGAGTGCTGGAGCAGAAAAACGTACGTGGTGGGAACGACCGCCGCCGCGGCGGCCGCGTCGGCAAACCGTCCAAGGTTCAGAAGCGCGCGCGCCTTTCCGACCGACGCGAATCGGTTGAAGCCATTCTGCGCCAACGCCTGGTTGAACCGGGTCACGGCCGAGTCGTTCATCTGTTCGACGGTCAGACCCACACCGCCCACGATGGCGTTCGGATCGATCGCTCCCACGTCCGGCAGCACACTGAACGGAACGTCGCCGCACCACCCTTCACTCAGCGTTACATAGACGTAGGCCTCGATGGCCCGAAGCTGCGCTCGGGTCACGGAGTCCGCTGACGCCGTCGCCGCTGTCGTGAATTGATCAACGACGCCGTACGCGCGGCGAGCATTGAAGCGCGCCTGCTCCAGTCGTGCGAAGGCGGCATCCGAGATGTTGCCCAGCACGGTCGGTTGCAGGTTGCGTGAATCGGCCGCCTGGCGCGTCGGAAATGTATCCCCATAGTACGTCTCGTCGGTGATCACCGCCGACGAGGACAGGAACGCATCGTCGCCAAAGCCACTGTAACCGCCGATGAACTGCCGGAATGCTCCGTTCACGAGCGCCGGAACCGATCCGAGATTGTTCAAGTCAGTCGGGCGCAGAGTCGCGGGATCAGTGACCTGCACGAGACTATTGGTGTCGCATGCTGAAGCGACGAGCGCAAGCGCCGCCAGAGCCAGCCCCGGAAGGGCGCGCGCGCCTTTGCTTCGCGTGATATGAGTCATGTTGGTCGATGAGCGGATTATTGTTTGAAATCGAAACGAATCGTGAACGTGCGCACGGGTGGCTGCGTGTTGAACTCGCCCTGGCTGAACCCTCCTGCGCCGCCGGTACCGCCGGTCTCGGCAATTTCCGGATCCACACCCGTGTAGTTCGTCCACGTCTTCAAGTTGCGACCGGAAATGGACACGGACGCGCCATTCAGAATGCGCGAGCGATTACCGACGGAGGACGGGACCTCGAACCGCACCGAGAGCTCACGCCACTTCACGAACCGCGCATCTTCGATGTAGCCGAATGGCGTCGCACTCATGAACTGGTAGCCAATGATCGCCGCCTGTGACGCGAGGGGCGCGTTCGGATTCGACAGCGCTCCGCACTGGCTGTAGTACGCGGTGCTCGCCTGCTGCTTGCAGCGGAACGACTCCGTACTATTGAGCTGATAGTTTCCGGCGCGACGCTCGAACAGCGTCGTAATCGTGATGGTCTTGAAGAGCGTCAGATCACCGGATACGCTCTGGGTATTCGTTGGGAGCGATGGACCGATGTACGCAATGTTCGTCGCCCGGCCAAGGCTATCATGAATGAGGCGCGCGGAGTCGACGGTCACTTCGGCACGGGTGAGCTTTCCGTTCCCATCCGCATCGGACCACTTGATGGGCAACGCGAAATACCCGCCCGTGGGGTATCCCTCGCGATGCTGTTGCTCGCCACGGTAGAGCGAAATTGGCGCAACGCCTGCGCCCAGGTTTTCGATCTTGTTGTGGAGAATCGTCGCGGCAAGGTGCGAGCTGAATTGGACGTTGTTGGAATTCACGAGGTTGACGCCAACACCGAGCTCGTGACCCCAATTGGCGATGCTGCCAAGGTTCTGAAAGACTGTCGCCGTGAGACCGGCTGACGGGGCGAGGCTGCGCGACACGAGTGCGTCCTTCGACCGGCGTGAGAAGGCGGTGTACTCGGCCGTCACTCGGTCGCTGAAGAACCCGGCGTCGAACCCTCCCTCCACTTCCGTCGTCCGCTCGACTTTGAGGTTCGGGTTGCCCGTGTTGGTGAGGATCAGCGAAGGCACTTCGTTCGCGCCCACCAGCGCAACACGCGGGGCGAAAAATGTGTCACCGGCGCCGAAGCCCGGGCGCTGGCCCGCCTGCCCGAACGCCGCACGGAGGCGCAGCTGGCTGATCTTGGTGGTCTGCGGGAAGAACCGCTCCTTCGAGATGAGCCAGGACGCATTCACGGACGGGTAGTAGCTCAGCCCGGAAATATCGCGCGAGAGACCACTGTTGTTGTCCGCGCGCAAACTCGCCGCCACGAACAATCGGTCGTCGAACGCCAACTCCTCTCGCGCGAACAAGCCGAGCGTACGCTCGTCCGTGTGCGACTCGTTGACCGCGAACTGGCTCGTCGTCGCCGAGCAGGAGGCGGTTCCGGACGGGATACCGATGCCGTAGCAGTCGTTGCTTTCGAACAGGTTGCGATTGAAGCTGCCGCCAACCGTGGAATTGGACGTGACGCTGCTCAACGGCGTGAACGTCGCGGTCGCCGAGGCATTCGAGGTGTACTGATGACTGTTCCCTCGAAAGGTCGTGTGATTGCCGAGGATGTAACTCTGGGCAAGCGGCAACTTCGAGGCAGGATCGATTGTCTGCATATCGGTGCGAGCGTACAGATCCATACCGGCGTTCGCATTGAGTCGCAGCCACGAGAACGGGGTATAGTTGGAGTTCGCGCCGATGACGAACCGGTCGATGCCCTGGTCAGCATACACCTTCCGATCATCCGAGGTGTTGTAACCGAAATAGGAACCGAGTCGGTCCGACGGGGAGCGAACGGTGTCGGACTCCATGCCCGGGAGATACTCCGCGGGGCCCAGCAACGCGTTGATGAGTGGACCAAAGATGCTGTTGTCGTTCGAAATGCGATTCGTGGCGCTCGAGATGTATGAGGTATTCACGCCGACGTTCGCGTTGCTGCCGACACGCGCGTTCAGATTTGCGCGCAGCGACGTGCGCTCGACGCTGTTCGGCCGCAGAACTCCGAGTTCGCGCTCCTTGTCACCCGAGAGATAGAAGGTGAGGGCCTCCGCGCCGCCCGATGCGCTTAGCCCACCCTTCTGTCGGTTGCCCGACTGATATGGCGTGGTGCGCGCGTCACGGAACTGATCGAACGAGAGAAACACGTCCTGGCTGCAGCTCGTCGCGCCGTTGATCGTCTGACCTGCCGGAATGCCGGCGCGAAAATTCGGGCAGATGTCGTACGGCGCACCCCCGCCAAACAGCTGGCGCGTATTCAGGAGGCCGTTATCACTGGCGTCGGTGATGTAGTGTGGCTCCGAACCGGTTCCGAGTTTGGTCAGCGCCGCATAGTTGAGTTGATACGGCGTCTTGTCCGCAGATGAACCCGACTCGTAATACTCGTTCCATTTGGTCGTCCCCGCCCGGCCCTTCTTGGAGGTCAGCAGGATGACGCCGTTTGCGGCAGCGCTACCATAGATGGCCGATGCCGCAGGACCCTTGAGGATCTCGATGTTTTCGATCTCCTCGGGATTGATGTCGTCCAACCGGGAATAGTCCTGGCCGCCGAGCGTGATGCCGCCCTTTGCGCTCGAGACGAGCACGCCGTCCAGGTACAGGAGCGGCTCATTCGAGAGTGACAGGCTGTTCGCGCCGCGAATACGGATGCGCTGGGATGAGCCGACGGTACCGGACGAGGTCGCGAGATTGACACCCGCCACCCGGCCCTGGAGTACGTCAGCCATCTTCGTGATCGGCCCCTTGTTCAGCGAGCCGACGTCGATGTAGCCGGTGTTCACCCCCACCTCTGCGCGGCGCTCCGAGAGTCCGGTCACCGCATTGACGACCACTTCCTGCAACTCCGACGCAGCCTGACTCAAGACAAAGCTCGCAGTGGCCGTTTGGCCGCTCACGACAATGAGCGTGATGGAGCGCGGAGCGTACCCCACGCGGCGCGAACGGATTTCGCGGGTCCCCGCCGGGATGCCGTTGATCGTGAATCGCCCCTGCGCATCGGATATGGCACCCCGCTGGGAGCCGGCGACGAGAATCTGCACATCCGAAACGGGCCGCTGCGTGCCCTGATCAGTGACGGTACCCGAGACGGTGCCACCCTGTTGAGCGCGAACGTCAGTCGGAATGCACGCTAGCGCGGACAGTGCTACTGCTAGGGTAAAGAGTCGCCCGCGAACATTCCCAGGCCGTGACAATCGCATGTTTTCATTCCTCAGTAAGTGTACGAGCCAAGAGATGCTGCACGTCGCCCGCTGGCGACGCAGAAAAATTACAGTGACCCGTCGTTGTGCAGCGCAATCGTTTGCAGATGACCGACCCATCGATGCGTTGCATCGTCACTCGGACGGCTGGTTCACAAATCGTTGCGAATGCAGTGGTTGCGATTGCGCGCATCCGTGCGCCCTACCCGCGCGGCGGTTTCGCGAGCCACTCTCCGCCATCCACCACCATGATCGCGCCGGTAATCCACGCACCCGCCGAGGAGGCCAGGAACGCCACCATCCCCGCGATGTCGGCCGGAGTGCCCCATCGCTGCAACGGGATGGCGTTCCGGCCATAAGACTCCATCGCCTTCTCCGCCGCGAACAGATCGGGCACGCCCTCGGCCGACGGAGGGGGCGTGAACGCCTTCCGCACGCCTTCGGTGGGAATGGGACCCGGCGCGACGGCGTTCATGCGGATGCCGTACGGTGCCCATTCCAGCGCCAGCGTCCTGGTGAGCGCGTCGATCCCGGCCTTGGCCGCCGTGGCGTGCGCCATGAGTGGCCAGCCGCGATAGTGCAGCGTCATCGAGATGTTGACGATGCAGCCGCCCCCCCGCGCCCGCATCACGGGTAGCACCGCCTGCGAACAGAAGAAGGTGCCGTACAGGTCGATCTCGATCACGCTCTTCCACGCATTGGCGGAGAGTGTCTCCGACGGCGCGTAGAAATTCCCCGCCGCGTTGTTCACGAGTAGGTCGATGCGGCCGTGCATTTCGTGGACGTCGGCGATCATCCGGTTGACCATGTCCGGATCACGGACATCCACCGCGATGGCGCTCGCGTGGCCTCCCGCCTCGACGATCGCAGTGGCGGCAGCCTGCACGCGTTCGAGCTTTCGACTGGCCAGTACGACGTGCGCCCCCAGCGACGCCAGCGTGTCGGCAATGCCACGCCCAATTCCACTTCCTCCCCCCGTGATCAGCGCCACGTGACCGTCGAACAGACCAGCGCGAAAGACGCTGGGTGCAGGAGTCGCGTCTGTCACCAACGAAGTCGTCACGAGGCCGGTTCCTGGTGGAAAATGTCGCAGAGCGCCGCCGTGAAGGCCGCTGCATGGGGGAATTCGCCGAGGGTCAGATCGAGCGACAACTGCTGCGCGGCGCCGAACGAGCGCCGATGATGCGGCGTGAGACCGTGCGACGCCAGCCCCGCCTGATGTTCCGCCGTGCCGTAGCCGACGTTCGTCTCCCACCGGTAGTGCGGGTAGCGTCTCGCCAGCGCGTACATGAGGCGATCGCGGGTGACCTTCGCGATGATCGACGCACAGGCGATGGAATGACAGGAGGCGTCACCGCTCACCACCGCGGTGTGCTCGATGCCGAGCGCGCGGATGGGATTTCCGTCGATGACGACGTGATCGGGCGTGACGGACAGCCTGATGATGGCCCGCCGCATGGCGAGCGCCGTGGCGTGGTAGATGTTCAGGCGGTCAATCTCGCGCACGCTGGCGGCGCCCACGGACACGCACACGGCGCGCTCGAGGATGCGCGTCGCGAGCCGCTCACGCGCCATGCGAGTCAGGGTCTTGGAGTCGTCCACGCCGCGGATGGCGCGTGCGTCGCTCGCCATGATGACCGCGCATGCGACGACGGGGCCCGCCAGGGGGCCCCGTCCGACTTCGTCAACTCCGGCGAGCAGCGGGCCGCGGATGCTCCGCAGCTTTCGCTCGATGGCGCTCCAGCGCGCCTTGCCGGCCGGCACGGCCCCTTCGCGTTACTTGGCTGCCGCGGCGTGCGGGGCGATTTTCGCCTTCATTTCCTTGATGCGCGTGGCTTTACCCGTGAGATGACGCAGGTAGTACAGCTTGGCGCGACGCACGCGACCGCGACGCACGACGGTAATGTCGGCCAGCATGGGGCTGTGCAGCGGGAAGATCCGCTCGACGCCCACGCCGTTGGAGATCTTGCGAACGGTGAACGTGGCGCTCACGCCCACACCCTTGCGAGCGATGCAGACACCCTCGAACGCCTGGATGCGCTCCTTCTCGCCTTCCTTGACGCGCACGTTCACGCGGAGCGTATCGCCAGCGCGAAAGGGCGGAAGGTTCTCGCGCATCCACTCTTTCTGGGTCTCGATGAAAACATGCATATGACACTCGGGGCCGTGGGCCCGGTTTGGGGCTTAACTGGTAGAGACTGGGGAACTTAGCGGCGTCGACGGCGTGAGTCCAGCCCCTCGCCGCGCGAGGCCTCGAGGGGAGCGCGGATCATGCGGTGCGTATTACATCCAGAGCGCACCGGCGCACGGGCGATGGCAGAAGGCCTTCGGATCGTCTCGTGCCGAACGCGCAAACAGAACTGGCGGCCCCGAACAGCGTCCGTGGTAGGCCGCGAACGTGTTGCGCACCGGCGATGAGTGCGGGCGTCACCACGCAGAGCCGGCGGCGCTCGGTGCGAAACCAGCGGCGTTCGGGGGGCAACGGGCAGCAATCGTCGGGACCGCTGAAGTGCGCTGCGCACAACCTGCGTGGCACCGCAGGCGACCCCGATCATGTCGCGTACCGAGCGGGACAGGCCGCAGTCACCGTGCGCCGGCGGGGAGTATCCGCGATCGCAACCGGTCGCGTCGCGGTCGTGACGTCCATTTCAGCCGTGCGACTGGCGCCATCGTGCGCCGGAATCGCCGTATGTCCGGAAAAGCGACCCGACATGCCGACCATCTCTCGGTGATTCCGTGGAGCGGCACCGGTACCGCGGACCGCTCGCCTGGACATTCCGCACGACTGCCCGCACCAGTTCTCCCCGCACAAGTGCACAGCTCGAAGTTTCGGCGTACAGGTCAAGTGATTGCACGGTGCGGGGTGGCACTACGGCGCCTCGAGAAACTGACGGCGAGGACGGGTCGCATGATCCGCTGCCACCGAACCTGTTTGCGCGGACCGCGCGGCTGATCGCGAGCGCGGCCGCAAAGGTTCGTATGCACCAACCCGCGTTTTGGGCACTCCGGGCCCGCGTCCGCTGCCCCTGCCCGTTCGTTCCGCGATCCTGGCCGGCAGGCCGCCGACTCCACGTCACTGACTCTGCGCCCCGGGACTTCGAATGGCCGACCCTGCCGCCTCTTCTCAGGAACGCGGCAGCTCGCGGCCGCTACCGCCCGCCCCGCTCACGGGTCAGGCGCAATCCCTCCGCGTCGCGCCATGCAGCGATTCGCTTGTGGTCGCCGCTGAGCAGCACCTCCGGCACCGTCAGCCCTCGATAGTCTGGTGGCCGGGTGTAACTGGGCGCGGAGAGGCCGCGGTCCCAGAACGAATCGCCGTAGGCGCTGTCGTGATCGCTCATCGCGCCGGACAGGAGCCGGACGGTGGCATCGATCACGGCAAGAGCCGCGGGCTCGCCGCCGCTCAGCACGAAATCGCCCAGGGAGAGCTCCTCCGTCGCGAGGTGATCCGCGACGCGCTGATCGACGTCCTTGTAGTGGCCGCACAGAATGGTGAGCTCTCCACCAGCGGCGAAACGCACGGCGTCGGCTTGCATGAAGCGGCGGCCGCGCGCGCTCATCAACACGATCGGAGCGGTGACAGCCAGGGCCTCCACCGCCTCGAAGAACGGCCCGGGCTTCATGACCATGCCGGGGCCGCCGCCATATGGGGCGTCGTCCACCGTGCGGTGACGGTCGTGCGTGTACTCCCGGAGATCCACCACGGTGTACGTCACCAGGCCCGACGCGGCCGCCCGGGCCGGGATGCTCCAGGCAAGCGGCGCGAAATAGTCCGGAAAGATGGTGACGATGTTGATCTTCATTCCAGGAGGCCATCTGGCGGCGTCACGACGATGACGCGCTTCTCCTTGTCCACGGAGGCGACCGTCGTGCTGTCATACAGGAGAATCACCGTCCCGGGCGCCCGGGGCTCGGCCCTACGGACGTCGAGCGCGAGCCCTTGAGGAAGATCGTACAGCTGTTCAACGATGCCCACGACCTCTCCGGATGGGAGATCGACGCGCATGCCGACGAGATCGTGGACGTAGACTTCGTCGTCCTCCGGCGCCGGCAGTTCCACCGCCGGCAGCAGGAGATACCGGCCGCGCCACAGCTCCGCGGCGTTGCGGTCGGGCACCTCGGTGAAACCGACGAGGAGTCCTTCGTTGAAGTCCCGGGCGGACCGCACGTGGAGCTCCTGCCGAGCGGGGGCGATATCGCCCGTGGCGGTGCCCGCATAGACACGACGGCCGGCCGCGAAGATCGCGTCCGGCGCGTCAGTGATGACCTCCACGACTACTTCGCCGCGGATGCCGTGTGCTTTGCGGACCCGCCCGACGATGATGAATTCGGGCGTCGTCATCGCGATGGGCTCGCGGTTACGCCTCGGGCGCCGTTTCGCCCACGGGAACGGCTCTGCCCTGGAGCTTGGCAGCCAGGCGCGTTTCGTGGCGCTGCTTCAGGAGACCGGCCTTCCGGAGCAGCGAACGGACGGTGTCCGTGGGCTGGGCGCCGACGTTCAGCCAGTGGTTGACGCGGTCGGCATCGAGGTTGATGGCCTTGTCACCCGTGCGGGGCTGATACTGACCGACGATTTCGATGAACTTGCCGTCGCGCGGGCTCTTCGAATCGGCAACGACGATGCGGTACATGGGAGCCTTTTTGCGGCCCACACGACGAAGGCGAATCTTTACAGCCATGTCTCAGCTTCCTGAAGTGGTGGTTCTGTCCTGCTCTGGGCTCATCGCGTATCCGGCGTTTCCGGACCGCACCCGTGGAACAACAATATAACGCCTGACAATCCCGGTTGACCTTGGGCGCGGCACCCGTTGCGGCCTACCGGCCGCCGAACATGCCGGGCGGCATGCGCATCTTCCCGCCACCCCCGAAGCCCCCGCCGCTGGCCTTCTTCATCATCTTCTGCATCTCGCGGAACTGCTCCAACAAGCGGTTGACCTCGCTGATAGGACGTCCACTCCCTTTGGCTACACGTGCGCGCCGCGAGCCGTTCATCAGGTCGGGCTTCTTGCGCTCAGCTCTCGTCATGGAAAGGACGATCGCTTCCAGATGCCGCATGCGCTTTGGGTCGGCGTCCTTGACCTGCTTCAGCATCTTGGTATTCACGCCGGGCATCATTTTGAGCAATCCCTCCAGCGGGCCGAGCTTCTCGATCTGCTTCATGGCCGTCAGGAAATCCTCGAGGTCCATGCCCTCCTTCCGGACCTTTCGTTCCATCTGCTTGGCGGCGTCCGCGTCGAAGGCGCCCTGCGCCTTTTCCACGAGCGAAACTATGTCGCCCTGCTGCAGAATCCGGCCGGCCATGCGGTCGGGATGAAAATCCTCCAGCGCGTCCGTCTTTTCACCGACGCCGATGTACTTGATCGGCTTCTTGAGCACGCCGTAGATGGACAGGGCGGCGCCTCCGCGCGCGTCGCCATCCATCTTCGTGAGAATGACGCCAGTGACGTTGAGCTTCGCGTCGAACCCCTGCGCGATCTTTACGGCGTCCTGCCCCGTCATCCCGTCAACAACGAGGAGGATCTCGTCCGGCTTGATGGCCTCCTTTAACCGCACCAGCTCCGTCATCATGCCGTCGTCGATCTGCAGTCGCCCCGCAGTGTCCACCAGCACCACGCGATCCCGCGCACGGCGCGCGACGTCGATGCCGTTGCGCGCGATCTTGACCACGTCCTGCTCATTCCGCTCCGCGTACACGGGAATGTCCAGCTGCGCGCCGAGGGTCTCGAGCTGATCGATGGCCGCGGGACGGTAAACGTCGCACGCGATCAGGCGCGTCTGGCGCCCCTCTAGCTTCAGTTTGCGGGCTAGCTTTGCGGCGGTGGTCGTCTTGCCCGAACCCTGAAGACCGACCATGAGCACGACGGTGGGCGGCACCGAGCTGAGCTTGAGTCCTTCGCGCCGCTCGCCGAGCATCGTGGTGAGTTCGTCGTAGACGATCTTGACCAGCTGCTGAGCGGGGGAGACCGAGCGAAGCTGCGACACGCCCACGGCCCGCTTCTCGACGCGTTCCAGGAACTCGCGCGTGAGGGCAAAGTTGACGTCCGCTTCGAGGAGGACGCGGCGCACCTCGCGCAGCCCCTCCTTGATATCGGCTTCGGTGAGGACACCGCGGCCACGGAGGCGCGCGAACGCTGCCTCGAGTTTTTCGGAAAGCTCGTCGAACATAGCCTGCAAAGTTAAGCCGGATCGGCAGTTGAATGGAAGTGAGCTCTCGAACTCGTCGCGATCGTCCTTGCGTGCCCCCCGGTTTCCAACTCGCTGCGCAGCATTACCTTACCGGCATGGCCAAGCCTCAGAGGAAAGAAGACATCCTCAAGTCCGAGCTGCCCGCGGCATTGCCGCTGATGGCGCTCCGCTCCACAATCGTCTACCCCCTTGGCACCATCGCGGTACAGATGGGAGCCCCGGAAAACCTGTCGCTGCTTCGCGCGTACGACGAGCCAGGCCTGGTGGTGGCCCTGGTCGTCGCTGGCGGCGACCACGATGACCCGATCGACTCGGAGCGGTTCATTGGACGCATCGGGGTTGCCGCCCGTGTCCACGAACGAATCAGCCTTCCCGGCGACACGGTGCAGATCACACTGCAGGGGCTGCGGCGCATCATCATCGACGGCATCGACCAGGAGCAGCCGTACCCGGTGGCCAGAATCCGACCGGCCGCCGAGACACCGGCCGATTCGGGAGAGGTGGACGACCTCGTCGCTCGCGTGGTGTCCGCCGCCGAGATCCTCGCGGGGCTGGTCGAACGCATTTCGGCGGAAGTGCCGGCAATGCTGAAGATGAACGTGTCCGACCCCGGCCGGTTCGCCGACCTGGCCGCGACGAACATGAACTTCCGCATCACCGACAAGGACGAGGTGCTGCAACGCCTCGACGTGAGTCAGCGGCTCCGTTTCATCCTCAACCGACTCGAACGCGAAGTGGCGCGCGCGCGAGTGATGGAGGACGTGAAGCGGCAGACGGAGATCAAGATCGAGCAGCATCAACGCGAGTTTTATCTGCGTCAGCAGCTGCGGGCGATCCAGTCCGAACTCGGCGAGGCCGATCCCGGCGAGAAAGAGGCCGTGGACCTGCTGAAGAAGATCGATGCGGCACAGCTGCCCGAACGCGCCGGTCAGGAGGCGCGACGCGAAACGGAACGTCTGCGACAGCTCAGCCCCGCGTCGAGCGAGTATCAGGTGATCCGTACGTATCTCGACTGGGTGCTCTCGCTGCCCTGGAACAAG
This sequence comes from Gemmatimonadaceae bacterium, assembly GCA_025362035.1. GTDB lineage: Bacteria > Gemmatimonadota > Gemmatimonadetes > Gemmatimonadales > Gemmatimonadaceae > AG11. The sequence continues at coordinate 53,145 of JANYIN010000107.1, forward strand.
CGGAGCGGCGACGACGAGATCGCGCTGGACAAGGTCGAGGAAGCCCTCGACGGCCGTCATTATGGATTGAGTGAGGCCAAGGAGCGGATTCTCGAATTCCTGGCCGTGCGCAAGTTGCGCGGCGGCGATCCGCACGGGCCGATTCTGTGCTTCGTCGGTCCGCCGGGCACCGGAAAAACGTCGCTCGGCGCAGCTATCGCAACCGCCATCGGGCGCGAGTTCTATCGGATTTCCGTAGGCGGTGTCCGCGACGAAGCCGAAATTCGCGGTCATCGCCGCACGTACGTCGGCGCGATGCCGGGTTTGCTCATCCAGGCGATGCGACGCGTGCAGGTCCGCGATGCCGTCCTCATGATCGACGAAATCGACAAGATGTCGGGCGGCGGTCCGAGCGGCGATCCTACGGCGGCGATGCTCGAAGTGCTCGATCCGAACCAGAACGACGAGTTCGTCGATCACTATCTGAATCTGTCGTTTGACTTGAGCGGCGCGCTGTTCATCTGCACGGCCAACAACCTCTACGACATTCCGGCACCGTTGCGCGACCGAATGGAGGTCATCCGCATCGCCGGGTACACCGTCGAGGAAAAGGTGGAGATCGCGTGGCGCTATCTCCTCCCGCGGCTGCTGGTAGAACATGGCATCAGCGACAAGGATATCCAGTTCACGGACGAGTCCCTGTCGTTTATCTCGAGCCGCTACTCGCGCGAAGCGGGACTGCGGAACTTCGAGCGCAATCTGGCCGCGATCATGCGCAAGCGCGCGCGCAAGAAGGCGGGCGGCGAGGCCGGCGCGTGGATCATCGACGTGGACAGGGTGGGCGAGATGCTCGGCGTACCCCGCTATGCGGTCGAAGAGGCGGAGATGCTGCCGGAAATCGGCGTCGTAACGGGGCTCGCGTGGACGGCCAACGGCGGGGATCTCATGGTGATCGAGGCGCTCCGCATGCCCGGTACGGGGCGGCTCACCGTTACCGGACAACTCGGCGACGTGATGCGCGAAAGCGTGGATGCCGCCTTTTCCTACGTGCGATCCCGCGCGGCGAACATTGGCGTACCCGATCAGACGTTCAAGGAAGTCGACGTACACGTACACCTGCCCGCCGGCGCCATCCCCAAGGACGGTCCGAGCGCGGGCATCTCGATTACGTTGGCCATCGCCAGCGCATTGTCACAGCGCCCCGTTCGCCGCGACGTCGCGATGACCGGCGAAGTGACACTCCGCGGCAAGGTTCTCGAGATTGGCGGCGTGAAGGAAAAGGTGCTGGCCGCGTACCGCGCCGGCCTGCGGCAGCTCATCATGCCGAAGTCCAATGAGAAGGATCTGCGCGACGTGCCCGACGAAGTGAAGAAGCAGATCGCGTTCAGTTTCGTGGGGACGATGGACGAGGTGCTGCGGCACGCGCTGCTGCCGGCGGAAGTCGATCGCGCTGCGGCCGTGGAGCCGCGGGCGGACAAAGGCCCGACCGAGGCGGTGACGACGCTGCCGATGACGAGGGAGAGCGACGCCGTCAGCGAGGATCGACTTTGATCGCGGCCGGATCGATGACGCCGGACATGCCGACCGGCATGTCGGTGTAGATCACGACGGCGCGTCCGGCGATGATGCGCGGGAAAACGGAGATGGTCCGTCCGGCCGGACTGAATGTCGCGCCGCCTGCCGCTTCACTATGCTCGACGGTGCCGGTACGCTTCGACGTGGCTCGGATCATCGCGTCGGAAAATGCTGCTGCCTGCAGCGACGAATCCCACACACTCGCCCAGACGATTCCACGGCCGGCTGCGTTCTGGACGACGGCGTAGCGGTCGCCATCCCATCCCGTAGCCGCGCGCGCGGCGGTCTGCTCGTCCTTGAGATGCTGAAAGAGGAACAGGCGCACGCCGAATTCGCCCATGTCGTTCTGGTACACCAGCGTCGCGCCGCGCGGCTGCGGTAGCGTCAGCACGCTCGGCTCGTCGACCGTCTTGCCGAAGTAGGCGTCGGTGTGGAGGATCTGTTCGGTGGAGCGCGGGATGTCCGTGAAGACACTGGTTTTCCCGTGTCGCTCCTTGAAGCGCTGCACGAAGTCCGCGCCGCTCAAGTACGGGAACAGCAGGGACTCCTGGATCACCATGGGCGCCGTGGCAAAGACCGGCATCGAGCTCTGATTCTCGCGGATCATTTCGCGAATCCGGTCGCGCCCGCCCACACGCAGCGCGATGTTGTCCGACCCTCCGAGCATAATCGAAAGCTGTTCAAACTGCGCTTGGCCTTCGATGACCGCCTGCGCGGCGGTGAGCCGGTCGTTGTCGGACGTCGCGCGCTGGATCGAGTCGAGGTTGACGTACTGGTCCTGCAGCGCGTGCACCAGTTCGTGGGTGATGGTGATGCCGACGGTCTTCTCGTCGGCGCCCTGTACCACGTACAACACCTTGGCGGCCGGATCGTAGTAACCAATGACCTGCTCGGTGAGCACGGACAACAGGAACTTTCGCAGGTCGAGCCTCTCCGGCAACAGCCCGAGCAGCTTGAACGCGGTCTCTTCTCCCGCGAGCTCCGCCGCCGGCGACTCCTCGTTGAATTTCGTCACGAGAAAGTCGCGCACCTGGTCCTTGCCGCGCACTTCGACCTTCGGGCGCTGCTTGAACTTGAGCCCAATGGACGCCTCGATCCGAGGAATCGCCTCATCCACTTCCCGCGCATAGGGACTATCGCCGACGTCCTTGCGGCATGCGGAAAGCGCCGCGAGGGCGGCGCCAGCGATCACCAGCGCCAGCCGGCGCCCGTTCACTCGTCCCATTCCACTCTCCGTCCGGTCATCAATCCTACCACGCGGGCGACGTCGTGCCCCCGCACAACGATACCATCGTCCAGCAGCTGCCGCTCGAGGTCTACGTCCAGCGCAGCCCGTGACGCGCGTGACGGCTCCGCACCCAACGGCGGTGGGGGCGCAGGGCTTTCGGAGTGTGGCAGCGATGGTCCCACGAACGCCGCTTCGAGCTCCGCGCCCAGCCGCTCGAGTGCAGCCAATCCCCCGCGTGCCATTCCCCTGATCTCTTCGCCCTCGTCTCTGCGGTAGCCACTCGATGCACTGCGCCGTTGCGCGTCTCGCTGCGCGTCGCGCTCCAGCATTCGTCGGCGCGCGATCAACGTCTCCGCCCGCTGAGTGTATTCGGCGGTGGCCTGCGTGTGCGCACAGGCTTCGTCGAGCGCGTCGATGGCCTTGTCGGGCCGGCGCCGGTCGGGCACCCAGAGATCCGTCAGTTCGATCGACGCGCGCACAGCCGCGTCGGTAATGACCACGTTGTGATGGCGCGAGAGTGACGGCACGCGTGTACGAAGAATCTCGAGGGTTTCGTCGGGCGACAGTTCCCGAACGGCGATCTTCTGAAAGCGGCGCTCGAGCGCCGGGTCGCCAAGGATCCACCGCTCGTATTCCTCGTCGGTCGTGGCGCCGAGCAAACGGAATTCCCCGCGCGCCAGCGCGGGCTTGAGCATGTTCGCGGCGTCCATGGCCGAACCGCTTGCACTTCCCTGTCCGATGAGGTTGTGCATTTCATCGACGAAGAGCAGCACGTCGCCGGCCGCGCTGGTCTCGCTGATGAGCGCGCGCAGGCGCTCCTCGTACTGTCCGCGATAGGTCGTGCCCGCCAGCAGCCCGATTGCGTCGAGCGACAACAGCCTCAGGTCGCGCATCGCCAGGGGCACACGCCCCTCCGCGATACGCAGTGCCAGCCCTTCCGCAATGGCCGTCTTGCCAACGCCCGCCTGACCAACGAGCGCGGGGTTGTTCTTCCCCTGTCGCAGCAGAATGTCGATGGTGCGCGCGATCTCCTCATCCCGGCAGCGGACGATCTCCAAGCGGCCAGCGCGTGCGTCGGCGGTGAGATCTCGCGTGAAGCGATTCAGCGCTTGCGTGTCGGAGTGCAAGGAGTCGGTCATGAGGTCGATGAAGATACCATACGCAGGGATCGTACGGTGCGCGGACGCGGAAGATTCGGCGGGCGCGACCGGCACGTCGGGACGAACTGCGTACGCCGGTGCTACATCACCGGGAAGACCCTACCCAACAGCGCATCGCCCCAGACCAGCATGATCACGGCCGAGGGGGCGAGGAAGACGCCGAACGGGACCAGCGGCAATTGCAAGGGGGCGGTCTCGTCGCCACCCAGCGCAAGCTCCGTCTGCTGCGTCACGCGGCCACGACGCACGAGCGCGATGGGATAGACGACCGCCAGGAAAACCACGGCACCGATCGCGGCGGCCAGGAACACCGTCGCGAACGCGCGCGACGGTCCGAGTGCCGCGCCGACGAACGCCATGAGCGTCATGTCGCCCATGCCCATCGCCTCCTTCTTCAAAGCGGCCTCTCCCAGCCAGCCGATCACGGAAATGAGCCCGGCACCAGCGCATGCGCCGAGCAACGCGTCATAAGGTCCCGCAAAGAATGGCGACGCACCGATGAACGTGGCCGCGAAGGCGGTCGCGAGCGTCCAGACCAGGCCGGTGACCGTGAACCCGTCAGGAATGAGGTAGTGTTTCAGGTCCGTGATCGCGACGCCGCCCAGCAAGGTGAGGAACACCGCCAGGCGCACCGCGGCGAAGGTCGGACCCAGCTCCGCGACGCACACAGCCCACACGACGCCCGTGAAGATCTCCACCAGCGGGTAGATGGCGGAGATGGGTTCGTCACAGCACCGACAACGCGCGCGCAGCACGAGCCAGCTGAACAACGGAATGTTCTCGAACCAGGCGAGCTGGTGTCCGCAGTGCGGGCAACGCGATCGCGGACGCACGACGCTCATGTCGCGCGGCCACCGTGCGACGCAGACATTCAGGAACGATCCCGCGCACAAGCCGACGAGAAACGCGTAGATGGTGGCGACAGCAGAGAGAGTCACAAGCGAAGCTGATAGAGAAAAATGCCGGTTGCAACGGCCACGTTGAGTGATTCCACCATCGAGCCGATCGGTAGCGCAACGAGCTGGTCGATCCTGGCTCGCACGTCCACGGAAAGACCCGCGCCCTCGTTTCCGACCACGAGCGCCAGTCTCGCCGGCGGCCCGAGCGTGTCGAGCGACGCTCCCGCGGCATCAGCGCCCCACATTGCCACGCCTTCCCGGGTCCGGAACTCGTCAATTTCCTCCCACGTCGTGGGCATGACCGGGAAATGGAAGCTGGCTCCCATCGCGCTACGGACGACCTTGGCATTCCAGAGGTCAACCGTACCGGGCAGGGCCAGCACGGCGGAGGCGCCGAGCGCGGCCGCTGTTCTAAGGATGGTGCCGACGTTGCCCGGGTCCTGGACCGCATCGAGGACAACGATCCGTACGCTGCTCCCGAGCACGAGCGTGCCGAGCGTCAGCGCCGGTGCCTCCGCCACGGCCAGGACTCCCTGCGGCGACTCCGTCTCGGCTGCGCTTGCAAATGCGAGAGGCGGAAGTCGAACCAACTCCACACCGGAGGCCTCGAGTGTGGCGATCAACGCGGCGCCCCGGGGAGCATCGGCAAGCTGCGGCGCGATGAGCACGCCACGCACCCGCATCGGGGACCGTAGCAACTCTTCAACGGCGCGAACCCCTTCGGCTGTAAAGAGGTGTTCTCGCTCGCGCGCCTTCCGGCGGCGCAGGTCGCGTGCTAAGGTAAGCAGCTTCAATGTGTTAGGATTGCGACCAGCGCGGGAATGGGTCTTGCTACCCAGCCAGCGTCCGCTTCCAAGAGAGAAAACATGAATCGTTTCCTGGCCGCGTCAGCGCTGACGGTAACCTTGACGGCCTGCGGTGTCTCGACGCAACAAGAAGTGCAGATGGGCGCGGACTATTCCGCGCAGATCAATCAACAGCTGCCGATCGTCAGTGACCCGGAGCTCAATCGCTACATAAACGTGCTGGGTGACTCCATCGCTCGCCTGACGTCGCGGACCGACATCCCGCAGTGGCACTTCTACATTGTGGATAGCAAGGAAGTGAATGCGTTCGCGGTCCCTGGCGGATATGTCTACGTGAATCGCGGACTCATCGAGCGCGCGGTAAAGATGGACCAGCTTGCCGGCGTGCTCGGCCACGAGATCGGGCACGTCGTGCGCCGGCATTCGATCAAGCAAATGGAGCAGCAGCAGGGCGCAAACCTGGGGCTCACTCTTGGTTGCATCCTCACCAACGCCTGCAACAGCCAGGCGGCGCAGGCGGGCATCCAGGTGGTGGGAACGGCGGTGTTCTCCAAGTTCAGCCGACAGGACGAAACGGAGGCCGACGAGGAGGGAGTGCGGAACGTCATCCGCGCAGGCATCAGCCCGAACGGCATTCCCGAGATGTTCCAGATCCTGATCAACGAACGGACGTCCAATCCGTCGGCGGTAGATGCGTGGTTCGCGACCCACCCACTGGAGGAAGCGCGCATCGCCGACGTACAGGGCCTGATCGGGACGTATGATCCGGCTGTGCTTCGTTCGTTGAGCACCGATTCGCGAAACTTTCATACCTTCAAGTCGCGCGTGATGGCCCTCCCCCCGTCTCCGAGGCCAAGAGGAACCTGACGCGCACGCACAGGCTGATCGCGCTAACGATTGCCGGATCGGATTCCGGAGGAGGTGCCGGAATCCAGGCCGACTTGATCACGTTCGCGCGATTCGGTCTCTTCGGCACTTCGGCCGTCACTGCCGTCACCGCACAGAACACAACGGGGGTGCGCGCGTGGGAGCGCGTGTCCCCGTCGCTCGTCCGAGCGCAGATCGACGCCGTGGCAGAGGACCTTCGCCCTGCGACCGTGAAGAGCGGTATGCTCGGCGACGAGGGGGTCGTGTACGCCGTAGCCGAGGGGATCCGGGCGCATGCGTTGTCGCCGTATGTTCTCGATCCGGTCATAGTCGCCACATCCGGAGATCCCCTGCTTGCATTGGGCGCGGTTCAGGCCATCGTGCGCGAGCTGATTCCGCTTGCGGCGCTCGTCACGCCGAACCTGGACGAGGCGTCGCTGTTGCTCGGACGCAGCGTCCACGATGTGGAAAGCATGGAAGCCGCCGCCCGAGCGCTGGTCGGCGTGCTGGGGGCGCGTGCCGCGCTGGTGAAGGGCGGTCACTTGCAGGGGAACGCGCTCGTAGATGTTCTATTCGACGGGCGTGAGCTTACCCGATTCGAGCATCCGCGCATCGTCACCGGCAACACGCACGGCACAGGATGCACGCTGTCAGCGGCGATTGCCGCGCGCCTCGCGCTGGGGGACTCGCTCGGAAAGGCGGTCGATGCCGCACTGACGTTCGTCCGGCGCGCGATCGAGCACGCTCCCGGACTCGGGCACGGTCACGGTCCGCTCGATCACCTGGTCGATGCGGACGGCAGCCGGGCCTAGCTGAGTGGCCCCGAAGGGTTAGCCAGCGTCTGACTGCAGCGCCGACCCGAACCCTTCACGAAGCCCGTCGGCCGTACGTGGGTCCGGCAGGGCTCCCACAAACCGCTCAACCAGTGCCTCGAATTGTGCGGCCACCGTTTTGGTGGTGCCGAGTACGTCCACGTGCGACAGGGGCTGCGACGACATTCCAGCTGCGAGATTCGTGATGCAGCTGATCCCCACGACGCGTATTCCGAGGGCCCGCGCAACGACGACCTCGGGAACGGTGGACATGCCGACAGCGTCCGCTCCGAAGGCGGCGAGCATCCGAATTTCGGCGGGCGTCTCGTATGAAGGACCGGGCAGGCCGGCATACACGCCCTCCTGCAGCGAAATGCCGAGCGCGCCGGCATGCGTACGCACCTGGTCTCCGAGCTCCTTGTCGTAGGGCTCACTCATGTCGGGAAATCGGAAGTCGCCCGTCTCTTGCGCGCCGATGAGCGGATTCCGGAACATGAGATTGAGATGATCGCGGATCAGCATGAGATCGCCCGCGCGCAAGGTCCGCCGAATACCGCCCGCCGCATTCGAGACTAACAGCGTCCGCACTCCGAGCGCGTGCAGCACGCGCACGGGGAATCCAGCCAGCATCGCGGAATGTCCCTCGTACATGTGAAACCGTCCAGCGAGCGCCAGTACGGGTGCACCAGCGAGCACGCCGCTGATGAGCGCTCCAGCGTGTCCGGCAATGGTGGCAGATGGGAATCCAGGCACCTGCGCAAATCCCAGCGTGATGGGATGCGCGATCCGGGACGCCAGACCTCCAAGGCCGGAACCGAGAATGATGCCGGCGACGGGCGACGCCGGGTCAATTCGAGCGCGAATCGCCCGGGCAGCCCGCACGGCAGCGTCGGCACCGTATGGAGATGCACCGTTCACGGGGCAGCGTTCCCGAGCCGCGCGATCTCGCGCTGCGCTTCTGCCACGAGGCGCATGCGGTCGCCATACGGAAGAAAGCAGCTCTCGAAGCCATTGAGCGCCACGCGCGAGAGTTCGTCGAACGTGAAGTCGAGTGATTCCGCGGCGTGCATGTACTCGTCGGTCAATGTCACGCCGCTCATCAAGCGATTGTCCGTATTCAGAATGACGTTCAATCCACGGTCGTAGTACTCACGGAAGGGATGCGCCTCGTAGGACGATGTCGCGTGCGTCTGAACGTTGCTGGTGAGACAGATTTCGAGTGCGATCCGTCGATCGTTGCAGAAGTCGGTGAGTGAAACGTCTTCGATGAGACGCGTTGCATGGCCCAGGCGATGCGCGCCACACACATGCACCGCCTCTCGCACGGACTCGGCGCCGTCGCCCTCACCGGCGTGACAGGTGCACGGAAGATCGTGCGTGCGCGCGATCTCGAACGCCTTCCGGTGCGCCTTGGCGGGATTACCGAACTCGCCTCCGGCCAGATCGAAGCCCACTACCCCACGATGACGGTACGCGACCGCAAGCTCCGCAAGTTCCTGGGACACGCTCGGCGCCATGTTTCGAATGGCGCAGACAATGACGCGGCCGATGATGCCGTGATCGGCCTGGGCCCGAGCGAGCCCGCGAAGCGGCGCTTCCACGGCCTGCTCGAGGGACAGCCCTTCGCGCACGTTGAGCACCGGCGCGTAGCGCACTTCGATGTAGCGTACGCCGTCGTGCGCCGAGTCTTCTGCGAGTTCGTACGCGATGCGCTCCAGCGCGCGCTCATCCTGCATTACGGAGAGCGTGATCGCGAAGCGTTCCAGGTAGTCCTCCAGGTTGCGCGCGTCATCCACGATCATGTATTCGCGCAGCGACTCGACATCGGCGGTCGGCATCGGCTTGTCGAATTCGCGCGCGAGGTCGAGCATCGTGCCCGGGCGAACGGAGCCGTCGAGATGACAGTGCAATTCCGCCTTCGGCAGGCGGCGTAGTAGTTCACGCGATATGGGAGGCATCAGGCGTCGAACTGGGCCGCCGGGTCCGCCGTGTCACGAGCGCGGTTTTGGACGAGGCGGAACAGCGCACCGTTGAACAACGGCGTGTCGGAGGCAACGGGCAGTCCGCGACTGTCCGTGATCACGAGCGAGCCGTCGGCGACCGCCGCGGCATCGGACGGAGAATGCACGGACACCGCGTCGATCGCGACACCGCCCGCCGGCGCATCGAGCCCACGACCATTCACGAACACACGCACTGTGTCACTCATTGGAGCCTCTTGCCGAGCGCTGCGCCGGTACGATGCGCGCTTCAGTCGGCGCGTGAACCGGTTGTGGCTGGTGACGAAGGTACGCGATGAACGCATCGAGGTCGGTGACGGAGAGAATCTCAGTACGAAGCGCGCCGGCGGTGACAGCCAGTCCGTCGCCACCCGTTGCCAGAAAATCGTTCAGGATGAGGACATACTGCTCGTCATCCTGCAGCTCTCGACCATTCTGCAGCCGCGCAGAAACCAGGCGCGGTCCGCTGGTCCGGGTGGAGTCGTAGGTGAGGAGCGCTCCGCTCACGTGCACGCTGGGTCGCGCGGCCACCAACTTCTCGAAATAGGACCGCAGCGACGTCCCGCGAACCGTCACGCGAAAGATCAGGTTGCCGAACGGCTGCACCTCGAACAGCGAACCATACGTGGCCACCCCGGCGCGCAGGTTTGCGCGAATCCCGCCATTGTTCATGACGGCCACGTCGCCCCCGCCTTCCGCCCGCATCGCATCCGCGATGAGATTGCCCAGCGGATACTGCGCCCCCGTGCGATTGAGATCGGTTTCGAACGTCGCTACCGGCCGGTTCACAAGCGGTGCGACCCTGGACACCGCTTCCGCCACTAGGCCGGCGACGATCGGATCAGCGGCGACAGAATCGGGAAGTACGTCCTGGACGCGATGGGTGTTACGATCACGACCGAGGTCGATCGTTTCCAACGCGGTGCCGCTGGAGCGGGCCTGTACCACCGGGACCCCATTGATCGTGGCATCGACAAGCGAATGAGTGTGTCCACTCACCACCGCGTCGATCGGCTCGTGCAGCCTGCGCACGAGGTCGATGATCTCGCCCTTGCACGACGTCGCGCCGTCGCGGTCACAGTAGGCGCCGGCGTGCGCGATGACGATGACGTAATCCGCGCCTCGTTTTCGCAGCCGTTGCGCGAGACTGTCGACGATCGGCACCGGGTCGAGAAACCTCAGGTTGCTCACGTTCGAGGTCTTGGTCGTGGACGGCGTGGACACCGTGGCGATGCCGATTACGCCGACCTTGAGCGCGCCGCGCGCAATCAGGGTATCGCCCCGGATCCATGGGACGCCCCGTCCGTCCGCGAAGCGGACATTTGCGCCGAGAATGGCGTATCGTGCCTCACGCATTCTGGCGAACAGCGTATCCTGCCCCCAGTCGAACTCGTGGTTTCCCAGCGCGGACGCCGCGTAGCCGATCTGGTTGAAGATCGTCACGACGGGCTGGCCGAACGCCAGATTCGACGCCGGAGTGCCCTGGAACTCGTCCCCGCCATCGAGGATGACCGACTCACACGCGGGCGCAACGCATTCCGCCGCTGCCTCACGCACTGCCGTGGCCAGATACGCTGCGCCGCCTCGCTGCCTGCCGGTCGGGTCAGGCCGGGGTTCGAGTGCCCCGTGGAAATCGTTCGTGCCGATGATGCGGAGTCGCGTGGCTGGTCGGGGCGAAGGCAGGGCGCGGTCTGCATCGTGATTCTCAGGCCGCAGTTGCTTGTACAGACTCGCAACGGCGCTGGCCGGCTCGATTTTCCAGTTGCGAATGAAGTAGTCGGATGGGCGGATAGTGCCGCGGCGCCGCACCTCGTCGAGCAGGAGTTGGCGAATTTCCTGTTGCTTGTCGTACACCACCGGCGCGCCTGCCAGCATCGCGTAGCCACCGCCGCCCGTCTGTCGATAGTTGTTGAGTGCCATGGTGAAGCTGTCCGTCGCCGCAACGGGGCGACCGTGAAACTCGAGCCGGGTGACTCGCTGCCCCCGAGGGCGCGAGACGTCCAGTGTGTAGTCAGCCCCCGCCACGATGTCGAGGTTGAAGCCCGGAATGGCCGGATCGACGCTCACGCTGCCATCAGTCGCGGTGCGATAGTAGTTCGCGCTGTGCTCGAGATACTCGCGAAGCTGCTTGCCGGAAATTCGAATGGCGCGCAGAGTGTTGTCGTACGGGTAGAGCGCTTGCAGCCGCGCCGCCGTGATAACGCCGGAATCCAGGGACGCGTCCATCGAGAAGGCCGCGGTGGACGCGAGGTTCGCCCCGGTGGCGCGGCGCTCCACTTCCAGGATGAAGTCGACGAGCGGTGTATCCGCCACGCGCGAGGAATCGGCGCGCCAGGCTACCGCCGTCCGGCCGATGGGCGCCGTGACCCACTTCACCGTGGCGCGATGTGCCGAGTCGGTGGCCACCAGCACGGCGGCGTTCTCCACGTGGCCGGCGGCCTGGATGACGCGCGAACGTCTGGAGACTACATGCCAGATCCCCTCGGACCGTGTCAGGCCCAGGTGCGCGACGCCCACACTGGTGGCCCAGTTCCTCGGTTGCATCAGCAAGACGCCGTTGATCAGCGTGTCGCCCACTTCGCGATGCGAATGGCCGAACATGATCAGATCCACGCCCGGCACCTCGAGCGCTATGCGGGCGGCAACGTTTTCGCTGGGCATTCCCGTCCCGACCGTGTCGTAGCTGCTGCCACCGTCAAGGCCGGAATGCACGATGACCAGCACCACCCGCGCTCCCGC
>JANYIN010000196.1 GCA_025362035.1 Gemmatimonadaceae bacterium
GTGGCGATGGAGATGACGTCCACGGTCTTGTCGTCCAGCGCGCGCCGGAAATCACCGATGGCCTTGGGAGGACGCGGGTGCGACGCAAGCGAACGCGCCGCCTTCCCGAGCACGGTGCTGTCCACGTCGCAGAGATACGCCAACTCGGCGTTCTCCAGCCGCGAAAAATTCTGCGCGTGTACCATCCCGCGACCATTCAGGCCCACCACCGCAACGACGATCTTTTCATTCGCCGACCGCGCCGGGTAGAAGGCGCGCGAGGGCAGCGTGTTCGTGACGGCAACGCCCAGTCCCAGTGCGCCGGCCTGCTTCACGAACTCGCGCCGCCCAATGCCGCTCGGTGTGTCGTCGGTCATGGCTTCAACTCCCGGATGCGAATGCCGCGATAGTACGCGGCATCGCCGTGATCCTGCAGGATGATGTGGCCCGCTCTGCGATCGGCAAATCCCGCTACCGCGCGATACTTGCTCGCGGCCAGCAGCGCATCCATCCGCGGCGTGCCCAGATCGTATGACACGATCTTCCGGCCGTTCAACCAGTGCTCGCCGTGATTGCCGCGGAGCAGGATGCGCCCCCGGTTCCACTGGCCCACCGGCGCCAGCCGCTTCTCGTCGTTGGGCGGGACCAGGTCGTACAGCGCGCCGGCCCGGTGCGACGGCACCTTGTTGTCGTCGTTCAATGAGTCGTCCAGCACCTGATACTCGAAGCCCAGTGCGGCGTGGTTCTTCGACGCCTGAAGCGACAGCTTCTCCGACACGTTGTACTTCACGCCGCTGTTGGAACCCGGCACCACCTTCCATTCGAACACCAGCTCGAAGTCGCGAAAGGTGTCCACCGTCATGAGGTCGCCGCCGCTGGCCGGCTGGCCATCTGGCATCCTGGGCACCGTGCCGCTGGCCACCTTCATGATGGAGCCGTCTACCACCTTCCAGTGCGCGGTGGGCACGCTGTCGTAGCCAAGCCCTCGCCACCCGGCCAGCGACTTCCCGTCGAACAGCATGCGCCATCCGCCCGCCCGCTCGGCGCCGGTGAGTTCATTGGCTGACACGAGTTTGGTCTGCGCCCGCGCGGGCGCGGCGCCCAGGGCGAGTCCGGCGGCGAGGGCAATGGTTCTGACAACCGTCACACGATCATCCTGCGTTGAGGGTATCCGATCTTACGGCATGCCCCCGGCACGTCAACCGCCGTCGCCGCACTTAGCCATGCGCCGGCGACAGTCTGCCACCCTGGCATATAACAGTGCCATCGGCGCATATTTCCCGGTTCTCACTTGCACACCGAGCCCGATTCGCCCACCACGATGCACAACGTAAACACCCCCCTGAAACGCACCCCGCTCCACGAAATCCACGTGGCCCTCGGGGCCAAGATCGTTCCCTTTGCGGGCTACGAGATGCCGGTGCAGTACCCCACCGGCATCACCGCCGAGCACAAGGCCGTGCGCCAGGGATGCGGCGTGTTCGATGTGTCGCACATGGGCGAGTTCTGGATCAACGGGCCGCGCGCCGTGGACTTCGTGAACTACGTGACCACCAACAACGTGGCCGCGCTGGCGGTGGGGCAGGTGCAGTACTCCACCATCCTCAACGACCAGGGCACCATCGAGGATGACTGCCTTGTCTATCGGTACGCGGACAAGGTCATGATGGTGGTGAACGCCAGCAACGCACCCAAGGATTTTGCGCACATTGCTCGGCACACAGAGCAGTTCGGCGTCACGCTGCACGATGCCACCGATGAGATGACGCTGCTGGCGGTGCAGGGGCCCCGGACAGCGAGTCTGCTGCAGCCCATGACCACCACGGACCTCTCCGCCATCGGGTACTATCACTTCGCGGAGGGCGTGTTCGCGGGTGAGAAGGCGATCATCTCGCGCACCGGATACACCGGCGAGGACGGCTTCGAGTTGTACATCGCCAACGCCTCCGCCGCGCCGATCTGGAAGGCGCTCATGGCTACCGATCAGATCACGCCGGCCGGTTTGGGCTCGCGCGACTCGCTCCGCCTGGAAATGGGGATGGCGCTCTACGGCAACGACATCGACGACACCGTCACGCCGCTGGAAGCCAATCTCGCGTGGCTCGTGAAGCTGGCCAAAGGCGACTTCGTGGGTCGCGACGCGCTGGTGAAGCAGAAGGAAGGCGGCATCAAGAAGAAGCTCGTTGGCTTCACCATGCAGGATCGCAACTTTCCGCGGCACGGCTATCCGGTGTTCTATCAGGGCGCGCCCAGCGGCGTGGTCTGCAGCGGGACGATGAGTCCCACGCTCGGCTACGCCATCGGAACGGCGTATCTGCCTGCCGAAGGGGCGAAGGAAGGCTCCACGTTCGACATCGAGATCCGCGGCAAGCGCGTGCCGGCTACCGTGGTCAAGCCGCCGTTCTACAAGCATGCGTCGCATCTGTAACGCTGTGAGGCATGGAGTCTTCCGGTGAGCGCGCCCATGCGAATTGCGGTGCTCACCATCTCCACTGCCGGGTCGCGCGGGCTTCGCGCGGACACCAGCGGGGATGCTGCCGTGGCGTGGGCCAAAGGCATGGGCCAGTTCGTGGAGCGTTCCATCGTCAGTGACGACACCGTCGCCATCGTCCGGCAATTGCTCGCATGGTGCGATGGGGACGTGGCGGACCTGGTGCTCACCACCGGCGGCACAGGCTTGAGCGCGCGCGACGTGACGCCAGAAGCCACGCGTGCCGTGATCGAGCGCGAGGCGCCCGGCATTTCCGAGCGGTTGCGCGCGGTAACCGGCGTGACGTTCGAGCGCGCCGCGTTGAGCCGCGGCGTGGCGGGGGTGCGCGCGCGCACGCTGATCGTGAATCTTCCGGGCTCTACGTACGGCGTGACCGACTGTCTCGCCGCGTTCGCACCCATCGCTCGGCACGCGGTGGATATTTTGCGTGGTGCGGAAACCGATCATGGCGCGGCCGTCGTAGCGGAGCACTCATGACCGTTCTCATCACGCTGCACGACGTGGAGCCCGCCATTCGGCTCAATGCGCGGCTGGAAGCCGATGGCGTGGCCACGGTGCTGGTCAGTCCGCTGGACGACATGCGCGCCGAGATCAAGCGGGCCAAGCCCGGGCTCATCGTGTTGAGTGGTGAGCTGACGGATGCCGCGAATGTGGCGCTGCTGCGAGAGTTGCTCTGGTCCGGCACGCCGGTGGTGGGGCTCACCGACGGCGAGGACGTCGCGCAGCACGATCGCTTTCGCGCCATGGGCTTCATCGAAGTGTTCTCGAAGCCCATTGCCGTTGACGACGTCGCGCTCGGCGTGCGCCGCATTCTCGAGCGGCATGCGCTGCAGGCCACCATCGGGTTGATCGGCGAGAGTGAGCCGCTGCGTGAGGTGATGGTCAAGGTGGAGCAGATGGCGCCGGTGAGCAGCACGGTGCTCATCGAGGGGGAGAGCGGCAGCGGCAAGGAGCTTGTTGCTCGCGCGCTGGCCACGCTGGGTCCTCGCCGGAACAAACCGTTCATCGCCGTGAACGTCGGCGCGTTGCCGGAGACGTTGTTGGAGAGCGAACTGTTCGGGCACGAGAAGGGTGCCTTTACCGGGGCAGCCGAGCGGCGCCTGGGGCGCTTCGAGCTGGCCGATGGTGGGACATTGTTTCTCGACGAGATCGGCGAGATTCCGCAGTCCACGCAGGTGAAATTGTTGCGGGTGCTGGAGGAGCGGGAGTTCACGCGGGTGGGCGGCACGCATTCCATCGCGGTGAACGTGCGCGTGATTGCTGCCACCAACCGGCCGTTGCGCGAGCATGTGGAGGAGGGCGCCTTTCGCGCCGATCTCTACTATCGGCTCAACGTGTTGAATATCTATCTCCCGCCGTTGCGGGAGCGGCCCGAGGACATCCCGCTGTTGGTGCGGCGGTTCATCCGCGATTTGTCGGCGCAGCACGAGCGACCGTTTCCCGGGATCTCGGCGGAGGCGATGGAGATTCTCGTGAGCTATCCGTGGCCGGGCAATGTGCGCGAATTACGGAATCTCGTGGAGAGCATGGTCGTGTTATCGCACGGTCGGGAAATTGGACCGGACGATTTGCCTCGCCCGTTAAGAGAAGGGGGGAGTGCCCGCTTTCTTCCCGTGCGGATCGGACCAATTGTCCAGAACAGTCAGCGTGCGGAGGGTCACGAGCTGCAGTTCATCCTGCGCAGCCTGCTCGAGTTGAAGTTGCAGGTGGAGGAACTACGTCGTCGTGTGGATGACAATCGCACCAGTGCGTTGCTGGATGGTTCGCGTGGTGGTTTCATAGGGGAAATTGCGGCCCCGTCGCCGGGTGGACTGCCCGCCATTGCGGGGATCGGTCCTCGTGACGAAGTGCCGCCGCCCAACGTCGTGACCATAGCGCCGGGCATGAAGATGTCGGAGGTGGAGCGGGCGGTGATTCAGGCCGCGTTGAAAGAGATGCGTGGCAACCGTCGTCGTGCCGCGGACCTGTTGGGAATTGGCGAGCGGACGTTGTATCGGAAGATCAAGGAGTATCGTTTGCCGGAGCTCGACTATTCACTTGACTAACGGCAGCCGATACTGAATATTGCGCGCGCCGATCGCAACCCGCCGCATGTCGAAGTCGATTTGCCGCCGCGTCAGTTGGATTGATGCATTGAAGATTGCGAAGGACCCTACCCGTACGATCTCCTTACAACCTTGTTGACGGTGTCGGCGAAGCCAGACAACGCTTCCGCCTCCTTACCGCAGCGCCCAATGGGTGAGGCGTCTCCGATTCTGGGGACGGTACTCCCTATTGCGCGTGCGGAGGAGTTGTTACTGACTCTTCCCGGCGTGCTCAACGCGCGGATCATCGTCGATGGTAGCGGCGAGGTTGCGGAAGTGCATGTCCTCTCGACCACCGAGGTGTCGCCCAAGCAGACCGTGCGCAATGTGGAGAGCGCACTGTTGGCGCAACTCGGCATGCGGGTGGGTCACAAGAAGATCTCGGTGGCGACGAGTGAGGGGCCGGCGGCCGATGCAATGAGGGCGGCGCGGTTCGGTCCTGCGATCGGGTTGGCGAGTGATGCCGATGAGCCGGCCGTTGCGAGTAGTCACTCGCGAAAGCGCCGGTTGTATTTCGAGGATGTGGAGGTGAGGCGGTCGCGCGCGAGCGGGATGAGCTGTCGCGTGACGGTGCGGTGCGGCGACGAATCGTTCGTCGGCGAAGCGACCGGGCAGGAGACCGATCGTCTGCGGATCGAGACGTCGGCACGGGCGGCGATGGCGGCGGTGTCGCAGGCGGATGCTGACGGCCGTGCGCTGTCGTTCGAAGGGGCGAAGCTGATCGACGCGTTCGAGCGTGAGTTCGTGTTCGTGGCGATGACGACGCGGTTCGGTCGAGAGTCGGCGTTGTTGACGGGCAGTGCAGAGGTGAAAGACGGGATCGAAACGGCGGCGGTGTTGGCGGTGCTGGATGCTACGAATCGGTGGGTGGAATTTTGAGAATGATAAGTCTATAGCGTTCGGAATGTGCCATCGCCGCGCACGCTGAGTAGATCCCGATGAGGAACTAACGGGCATTCGCATGAAGAGACGGATAGATGCAACTCTACCAAACGCAGAGCGAGACGAGCGGAAACAAGGAAACGTAACCTGAGCGGAGCGAAGCCAACCGAGGGAAGTCTTGGCGTACGCGAGAGAATTCGCGTGACGACCACCCTAAAG
>JANYIN010000204.1 GCA_025362035.1 Gemmatimonadaceae bacterium
CCCTCCACGACTGGAAAGCGCGTCATTGGGTCGCTCGATGCGGGGGACTGCGCCGACAGGGCCGCCGGCCCGGCAACCTGCAACGAAACGGCGAATAGCAGCGCGACGAGTGCGTACGGTGTGCTGGCTCGTGTCATTCGACTCCAGGCGAATACTCGAGCCGGAGCGACGGCCGCTCGGAAACGAGTCAGGGCAGCAGGCCCGAAGCAGTCGCTCCGGGCCGTGCCCAGCTCAATGATACCTACTTGCCGGCGGGGGGCAGAAGGACCGAGTCGATGACGTGAATCACGCCGTTCGATGCCGCGACGTCCGCCGCGATGACGGTGGCTCCGTTCACGTGCACCTTGTCGCCCTTGACCTTGATGTCCAGCTTGGCGCCATTGAGCGTGGTCGGCTTCACCGAACGAGCGCTGATGACGTCCGACGCCATCACCTTGCCGGACAGCACATGGTACTTCAGGATGGCCGCGAGCTTGGTGGGATCCTTGAGAAGCGCGTCGACCGTGCCGGCGGGCAGCTTCGCGAACGCCGCGTCAGTCGGCGCGAAAACCGTGAACGGTCCGCTGCCGGAGAGCGCATCGGCCAGACCCGCTGCCTTCACCGCCGCCACCAGAGTATTGAACGTGCCGGCTGCAACCGCGACTTCGACGATGTTCTTCTCGCCGTCATTCTGCGCCATCTGCGCGCCAGCCGATTTCGCGGCGACGAACAGGCCTGCAATCATGAGAAGCGTCTTCTTTGCGTGATTCATGTCGCTCACCGATGGAAGATAGTTTGTCCAGCCTTTGTCCAGCGTCATGGGAGATAGAATCACACGATGCGCGCATGTTGTCAAGGTCTCGTCCACCAACTCTCCTTGACAATGCATGGACGACTGGTACTGTTCGTCCGATGCCGAACCGCCCATCCGCTCCCGAAGGACACCTGTCCGTAGGCCATCCCATTGCCGTGGTCGCGGAACGGACAGGACTGTCCCGCGATGTCCTCCGCGTGTGGGAGCGCCGCTACGGGGCGGTGGAGCCGGTCCGGACGCCAGGCGGTCAACGGCTCTACTCCGACCAGCAGGTGCGCCGGTTCCGCCTCCTCGCCTCGGCCACCAGGCACGGGCGAAACATCAGCGTCGTTGCGCGCATGACGGACGACGAGCTCGAACGGCTGGCCGCAGAGGATGAGTCGGAGCGCCTGCCGCCGTTGGCACAACGGCCACCCGATGACTCGCTCGTCGAGACGTCGGTGGCGCATGCCCGCGCGCTGGACGCCGTGAGCTTCGATCGCGAACTGCGCCGAGCGATGGCGCGCGACGGCGTACCGATCTTCCTGGACCTGATCGCTCCCCGGGTCATGCAGCGCATCGGCGAAGAGTGGCACGCGGGCAGGCTCTCCATTCCACACGAGCATCTCGCATCGGCGGCGCTCCTCGCCATCATTCTCGACGCGATGCGATCCGTGCCCAGGGAACCCGATGCCTCACAGCTCCTCGTCGCAACGCCGTCGGGTGAGCGGCATGCGATCGGCGCCGCAGCCGTCGGGGCCGCGGCCGCGCTCGATGGCTGGGGCGTGACCTACCTTGGTGCCGACGTGCCGGCGTCCGACATTGCCACGGCCGCGGCGGAATGCGGCGCGCACGCCGTGGCGTTGAGCATCGTTCGAGCCGAGGATCCCACCGAGATCGCACGCAATCTTCGTGCGGTGCGCGCACGACTCCCCGCGCTCGTGCCCCTCATCGTGGGCGGATCAGGAGCGATGCGCGTTGCCGAGAATCTGGAGATTCCGGGTATTTCGTTCTGCGGTACGATTGCGGAGTTGCAGACGCTGCTGGCACGCGAGTCGGTCGCCGGCTGACGCCTGGACTGGTATTCCGATACCAGGAAAGCGAGGACAGGGGCGCTGCTCCGAACACGCGACCGCTACGTCTGCGCAATGCTCGTGAGCACGGGACGAATGGAGTCGATCGTTGACGCGAACAGCGAATGCTGGTCGGCATCCGCGAACACTTCGTCGAAGTCTTCCATCCGAAACGCGCGCGCCAGGCGCGCCGCGAAGGTGTCGCGCAGGAGCCTGACGTAGTGCTCCACGTGGTAATCACGGCGGTCCTCGGCGTCCGGGCGCACCACGCCATCGCTCGAATGCTCCACCAGGCCGCCGTCACCCTTCGCGGTGCGATACACTCGCACCCGCTCACCAACGCTCCATGAGGTGCGACCGCTGCCCAGCATGGCCTCGTAGGACAACTCGCGTCGCTTGTCACGTGTCTGGAGGTATTGCGCCGGACTCTTCGTCAACCGAACGCGCGATGACACGTCATGTGTCGGTAGGGCGCGCCGGCGCAGCGATCTGATGACGTCGAGATACGCATCGCGGACGCCGGGCACGTCGCCGACAAGCAGCAGCCGGATGGCCTCTTTGAGAAACGCTTCGCCGAATGGCTCCGCGCGGCTGGATCGGAACGCCACCCCGCGTAGCACCAGTTTGCCGTCATAACCAAGGAGCGCGTAGTTCTTCGGCTCGTGTGAGAGCATGGCGGCGTAGCGGCCCTCGAACTCGAGCTGTACCAGCGGAGGGAGCAGCGCGGCGACCTCGGTCACGACACGTCGTTCGTCCGCTTCCGTCCAGCCCTCCGGCACCGCGAAGTAGACGCCATCGGTGTCGGCCTCGAGCAACGTCACGCCGCGCGCGGCAAGCTCGCGACACATCAAGTCCAGGGTCTCCCGACCGCGGCGCGTCACCTCGTTCGCCGCGTGCACGTCGGCGAATCGCGTCAACCCGCCGCCCGCGGCGAGATAACCATAGGCCGAATTGACGACGATCTTCATCGCGGCGGACTTCGCCTCGTTGGCGTGCCGTTCCGCCGAACCCGCCGGCGCGGCACGCGCCGCGTTCTTCGCGGACAGGCGCCAGTCCACGAGTCGATCGACCAGCGCCAGAAGCGCTCCGAGCGTGTCCCGCTCGGGACCGATGCGGTAAGCCCGCATCAGCGACGGATACAGACTCGCCACGTCCGTTTTCACCACGCGCTGCGCCACGCCCGCCGCGAACAGGTGCAGCGCGGCGCCGCTGTGCGGCGTGCCATCGCTCGGCTCGTGCGCTGGAAGTGCCACGCCCGACCGCAGATACGCGCGCACGAGCAACGGATCGATCACGCCCGTTGCCGCGCCGGCATCAGCGAGCCGCTCGTAGCGGCGCGGCGCCATCTGTGCGAGGGCGAACGCCGCGCCGCCAAGCATGCGCGACAGCTCGGCGACTTCCTCGACGTCATCGGTGGCGTATCGACGGATCCGGTCTGGGTCCGTGCGGTACGTCGCGTGGATCTGGTCCCCGCGCACGTATTCACGCTCCGGGCGCGCGATACCGAGGTGTCGGGCGACCACCTTGAGACCATGCCCCGGAAGCTCGCGCGTCGAGAAGTCGTGGCGGCGAACGGCGTCCAGGGTGTCGATCAACTCTCGACCCGGTGCCACGAAGCGCATCCGACGCCCGTCCTCCGGCACACCGACCGCGGCGCCTCGCCGGGCCGCACGCTGGCGGAGTCCTGGCTCGTCGAGACGGCCCAGGACGAGCGGGACGCCCAGCGTGCGCGCACGTTGGTCGAGAAACGGCAGGTCGAATCCGTGGAGGTTGTGGTTCTCTATCACGTCCGGATCGGCGGTCCGAATCGTCGCCACGAGTCGGCGGATCAGGTCTGCTTCATCCGCGTCCGCTTCTCCACGTGCTTCGAGCACTTCCGTCTCACCGTTTGGAAAGCGCACCGCCACCATGAACATGCGGTCGCGCCGCGCGTCGAGCCCGGTGGTCTCGAGGTCGAACTGCAACCGGTGCAGTTGGTCGAATGTGAGATCGCGGAAGTAGGTGCGTCCGGTGATCACGAGGTACTGCTCTTCGGGCGGGAGCACGAGGAGTTCCTGCTGTCCGAGCTCGCGCAGATGCGTGACGCGTCGCCCGAGCCGGTGCGTGGCGCCGTGCAGAACCGCCGCCGCGAGCGTCCGTGCATCGGTGGCGCTCACGAAATACCGTAACGCGCCGGAGCCATCCAGTCGGCGATACGTGATCTGCGTGTCGGACGTGGCGTCGCCCTCGCGCGCGAGACGTTTGCCGAAGTGGAGGAGATCGTCCAGCCGATCGAGCAGAAGCCACGGCCGGAATCGCGCGTCCTCGCGCACCAGTTCGCCGGCGCCGGGCAGTCGTCGCCAGATGATGGCACGCCCGCGCTGGTCGGCCCACACCGATACGATGCCTGGCGTCGTGTCCCAGCCCCACAGCCATTCGTCTTCTGTCGACGCCAAACGCGCGCTCGCTGGCCGGTCTGCATCCACGTCGCAAGCAACCGAAACGTCAGGACACCGCGTGCGATCGGCGCCGCTCGAACAGCACGGACAACAATCGCGGCGCATCGCCAACCGTGGCGCCGGGATCGGACCATTCGCCGAGTTGCACCAGCGTGAAGCCCGCCCCGAGCCCTGCGTTCACGTATTCCGCCGTGGTGTGCACGAAGGCGGTGACATGCACCGTCTCGCTCGTGTCCCGGTCGGTGAAACGGGCGCGCGAACCCAGGAGCTGCTTGTAGGGATGAAGCTCGCACAGAAAGAGCTGGCCACCCATGCGCAGCACGCGCGCGGCCTCCTCGTAGATCGGCACCAGATCCTCGACGTGTTCGAGCACGAGATTGCCGACTACGACGTCGACCGCTTCGTCCTCCAGCGGCCACCGCTCTCGTACGTCGTGCTGCAGGAAATGAACGTTCGATGCCTGAACACGACGCTTTGCGACTTCGAGCATACCGAGGGAAAAATCCAGAGCGACGACATGTTGCGCCTGCGCCGCCAGCCATGCGGTATTCTTGCCGGTGCCGCACCCGAACTCGAGCACGTCTCGGCCGCGCAGCAGCAGCGGGGCGGCTCGCACCACCGACGCGTCGAGATCCCGCGTCGGGTTGTGGTTGTCGTCATACTGCAGCGCCCACCGATCGTACGCGGGGGCAACGTCGGGCTGTGTCAAGCGAATTCCTTGTACCACGCGCCAAACGCTCGTTCGAAGAACACCTTGTTGAACAGCACCCATTCGCCCAGGGATGCGGGCAGCGCATAGGCGGCGCCGGCCTCCGGGGCGGTCTGTCCGCGGGCGTGCGCAGTTCGGGCGGCATGCTCTATTTCGGCGAGCATCGACTGGTACCGATCGAAATCAGGCTGCCTCGCGATTGCGCCATGGCCGGGAACGTACGTCGTCGCGCGCGTGCGGCGCAGGGCCTGCACCGATCGCGCGAGCTCGCTGGGTACGGCATCCACGTAGTTCGGAAACATGCCATTCCACACCAGGTCTCCGCAGAAGACCACGCTGGGGTCGTCGAGTTCCAGCGAGCAGTCGCTCGGCGTGTGACCTGCGCGCGGAATGATACGGACGCTGCGGCCGCCGAGTTCGATGTCCGACGCGGTTGCCGCGTCGATCACGGCGGCGTCCTTCAGCGCATCGGTGCGCTCCGCATCCGACGGAACATTTCTCTCCAGCACCAGCCCGCGTGTCGCCGCGGTCGCGTGAACCAGCGGCTTTTCCCCGCCAGACAGATAGCCGGCGACGCCGTTGGCGTGGTCGGCATGATAGTGGGTGAGTACGACGTGCGTGGGCCAGCGACCGGTAAGCTCGCGTGATTTCGCGGCGAGCCACTGAGCCCCCTGCGGCTGATTGAAGCCCTCGATGGCGAGCACGCCATTTCGGCCCGCGATGATACCGCCGTTGCTCAGCGTGGTGCGATCACCGCTGAGCGGAGTGGAGATGAGTGCCCACACGCCGTCGGCGACCAGTTCGAGATTTCCGAAGGGTTCGCGCGCAAGCACCGGTCCGTGCGGCAACGCCCATAGGGCTCGCGCGGTGGCACTCGTGGCGAGTGCCGCCAGTGCGAGATGCGAGGAACATGACGCGGCCGATGACAGGAACTCACGACGTGAAATCGTCGTCATGGGAAACCTTCAGGTAGAGGTCGCTCGCCAGGCCGGCTGGCATTTCTGATGCATGAGGAGATACCACGTCGGGGACCTCACCGCGACGCGCGAGGCTCCGACGGACTGTGCAGTCAAAATCTACACCTGGCTTGGCCACGAAGGCACGCAGGACCGATGGGCCTGATTTCGAGGCTCCACTCTCGATCCGGGTAACCCTGCGGCTGTCAGGTGCGCTCGACTCGTACGCCACGCGCCAGGACGCGGGCAAAGAACACGCGCTCCGAGCAGCCATCCAGACCCTGTCCCGCGAGGTTCGCTCCGGGAGGTTCGGCCCGGAGCGGCTGGTGATCGCGGTAAAGGGCGCGTGGCGCACGACGCCAGCGGTGGCTCGCCTCGATACGGCCGTCGCCGAGCAGGTCTTTGAGCACGTCGTGAACATGTGCATGGACGCGTACTACGCGGATTTCCACTAGGCGGTGATCGCCTCCGACACCGCTGCTTCGACCGCTCGTGCTGTTTCGGGCATAGCGAGCGAATGACGAAACATCAGCGAAACGCGGAGGATGGTGCCGAGTGGGTTGGCGACGCCCCGGCCGGCAATATCGGGGGCGGATCCATGAATCGCACGCGCTTGCGCACCGGAGGCGCGATGGCCTCGATGCACGCGGTGATGTCGGCCTCGTTCGCGCGCGCAAGCCCGCAGATAACCGGGCCGTCGGCATCTCCGACCTGTTCGGCGATGATGCGCACGGCCTGCGCGTCACCAAGCGAGGCGGCGGGAAAACCGGCCTCCCGGAACGGTGGTCACGGCTCGCCGTCAGCCTGCGGACACCCGCCCTCGTTGACGGGCTGCTGCGGCTCGATCGCCGGCGCGCTGCCGCCATTACGAGGAGACGTCCGTGAACCCGTGTGGCGGTTCGGCGGCACGATTGGGCGCGCGAAGGAGTTGTGACTGGCCGTCGAAGCGGTGTGACGTGCGGGTTGGGAGTGGGGCGTGAATGAATACATGTGACAGTACGCAGAAAGGGTGAGTGGAACTCCCCGTGCTGCGCGAACTCGCTGCGAACGCTCTCCGGCATGCATGGCAAACGGCCTGAAACAGAACGGCCCCTCCCACGCCATGCGCAGGAGGGGCCGTTCGCGACGCGGGCGTCGCGCTACTCGGGTAGTCCTCCCATGCACGAGAGCCCGCGACCAAGAACTGCTTGGCCGAGGGCGCCGGTAAGGAGGAGGACCGCGGAGCGATACATGAGAGTCATTATCGGTTCGAGGAGCGCTGGAGTCAAGTCTTGCGGGCAGAGGGCTGACTGAAGCGCATTGACGCGGCCCGACTCCTGGCTTCATTATCGCCCACTCTTAACCACGCTCACCATGATGGCACCCACCTGGAAGTCGTGGCTCGTTGCGGGCGGGCTGGGTCTGACGGCGCTGGTCGAACCACAGACCTTGCGGGCGCAGTCAACGCCGACGCCGACGCCGATTGCGCAGAATCCCTCGCCGATGGTGGAGCATACGCGGGCGCACGAGCGCATCCCGCCCCACGAACTCGCGGGCATCAGGCGCAGCTTTGAAGGACCGCTCGGTAAGCCGGTCGATCTGTTCGTATCAGCTGGCACACGAGGGACGAAGCTGCGTCTCGTGATACACTTTCTCGGCGCTCCATTCATTCCCGAGTACGCGGTATCCCGCCTCGGAAAGGGCTACGTGGCGGCCGTCGTCAGCGTCGGGGCTGGAACCGGACTCTACGATCGGACGTTCAGCCCGCCCGCTGTCTATGATTCGCTGCTTGCATCGATCACGCGCGCCGCGTCGGAGGCATTGGGTTCAGCGGTCACGTTCCGGCGCGTGACGCTGTCCGGGTTCAGCGCTGGCCACGGCGCCATCCGCGCCATTCTGCGCGACTCGGCGCATTTCGCCCAGGTGGACGCCGTGTTGCTGCTCGACGGCCTGCACACCGGATACATGCCGGACGGCACGGTGATGGAGAAGGGTGGCACGCTAGACGAAACGAACCTCGACGTGTGGGTTCGCTTTGGCCACGCTGCGATACGCGGTGAGAAGCGGTTCGTGATCACACATTCGGAGATCTTTCCCGGTACATTCGCAAGCACCACGGAAACCACCGACTATCTCATCGCCAGGCTGGGGCTGACCAGAAAGCCCGTGCTGCGGTGGGGCCCTCGGGGCTCCCAGCAGGTGAGCGAGGCGAGCAAGGGGCGGCTGGTCATCATGGGCTTCGCGGGGAATAGCGCACCGGACCACATCGATCAGTTCCAAGGCATGCCGGAGTTCCTGAAGCAGCTGGAACGCCGGTAGCGCCATAGTCCGTCCACGTTTCAACACTCCCATCCATGCACGTCTTGATGCGGCATACAGCCGCTCTCACCCTGCTGTCCTGGGCCGCCGCCGCGCAGCTGCCAACCCCGTCCTCACGAGCCCCCGCCGACACGATTGTGCGCGCGGTGACTCCCCCTCGAACGCCGCTGCCCAGCGAGGCACAGAGTGCCGGCGTGACGAAATTCTCGTTCATCGCGTACGGCGACAACCGATCGCGTGTGGACGGCGTCGCGCTCCAGGGTGAGCATGGTCTCGTCATTTCGTCCATGCAGCGCACCATTGCCGCGCGCTCGGGCAGCGCCGACCCCATCCGCTTTGTCGTGTCCAGCGGAGACATGGTCGTGAACGGACGCGACCCGATGATGTGGAACGTGAGCTACGTGGATGTGGTGAACCGGCTCACCGCGGTCACGGGCATTCCGTTCTTTCCCTCGCCGGGGAATCACGATGTCACGAGCTCCGCCGATCTCGGCGACACGGCGCGACAGCACGGACTCCGCAATTACCTCAGCGCGTTCAGGCAGCTCATCCCGCCCAACGGGTCTGCACGGCGCCTGACGGGCTATCCGACCTATTCATTCGGCTACGGGAATTCATACTTCATCGAGATGGACTCGAACATCGCCGACGACAGCGTGCAGTTCAATTGGATTCGCGGGCAAATCGCTGGACTGGACCGAAGACGCTTTCCCAACGTCGTGATCGTGCTCCATCATCCGGCATTCTCGTCGGGGCCGCACGGCGGCGTGACCGTCGAACACTCCACGCTGGCGCTCCGCACGTCGTACTTGCCGATGTTTCGGAAATTCCACGTGCGGCTCCTGCTGGCGGGTCACGAGCATCTCTTCGAGCACTGGGTGGAACGGTATTCCGACGGCGGACGTCGCTACCGCATCGATCAGCTCGTGAGCGGCGGCGGTGGCGCGCCCCTGTACGCCTACCACGGCGAGCCGGACCTGCGCGACTACCTCCGCGCCGGTGCCGCTGATTCAGTGCGGCTCGAACATCTCGTCAAGCCTGGCCCGAACGCGTGGGACAATCCCTATCACTATCTGGTCGTGCACGTGGACGGCGACAAGATCCGAATCGAGGTGATCGGTGTGGATTTCGGCGCGGAGTTCAAGCCGTACCGAAGCCGGAGTGCGGACCTGGACGAAATCGACAATCCCTAGAAAGTTCAGCACTTGGTCTGGAACGGCCCATGCAGCAACTGGTTCAGCCCGCCGCCCCTCCCGAACTACCCCTTCCGATCGCCATGTCATCCCTGCATCGCACGATCACTGGAGACGTACTCGTCCAGCATCTCACGCAGGACGCGCTCACGATCGATCCATCGCTCGTTGCCGAACGCGGACGCAGCGCGCGAACGCTCGTGAAGGAAGGCCCTCTCCGGCTCACCATCGTGCAACTGGATGAGGGTGGACACTTTCCCGAGCACAGCACAGATGAGCCGCTCTCGGTGCACGTGCTCAAGGGCGAGGTGACCTTTCATGCCGTAAACACGGACTATCCGCTGAACACCGGTGACGTCCTCGTCATTGCCGGCGGAGTGGCGCACTCGGCGCGATCGAGCACTGGTGCCGTCGTTCTCCTGACGGTGGTCCACGTCGGTCAGTCCGCCTGACGGCACGGGCACGAAAGGACAATCATCGCACGCGCATTCATCGCCTTGACGGTGTGGCGAGCCAGCAGACCAGGCATCCTGACCTCCGTCAATGCGCTCAGTACTCGGACGGAAACTCCGCGTACGGCGCGATGCCCAGTCGCACCTGCATACTGAGCGCGACCCGATGCCCGAGCGCCTTCATGCGCTGCGCGTTGACGCCAGCGTGGCGCGCGTCGATCGTGGATTCCAGTGACGCCATCCAGCGGCGGAAGTGCTCGGCCGTCAATCCCGGCAGTTCCAGATGTGGCTTGAATGCGTTGCCCGAGTAGCGTCCGGTATGGAACAGCATCGTGGACCAGAACGCCACGATGCGTGGCATGTGCTCCGACATGTCCAGCGGCGCAAAGTACGGCGCGAGCACCGGATCTCCGCCAACGCTGGCGTAGAAGGCGACGAGAATTGCATGAAGATCGCCGTCCTCCAGGTCGCGGAGCAGTCGCGCTGGTGCCACCTCGGCAGACGACGAGCCAGGGGCGGTTATTGGCAGATCGCGCATTCATCAACGTAG
Organism: Gemmatimonadaceae bacterium; assembly: GCA_025362035.1. Taxonomy (GTDB): domain Bacteria; phylum Gemmatimonadota; class Gemmatimonadetes; order Gemmatimonadales; family Gemmatimonadaceae; genus AG11. Next base: position 10,442 of record JANYIN010000204.1, read on the forward strand.
CGTGTCGGACCGCCTTACGGCCGGACTCTGGTTCAGCGCAATCTGTCGCGCGACTGACCCTCGGCGACGAGAGCCGTCACCTGAGCAGCAAGCCGGGCCATCAACTCCTCGAGCTCCCGTTTCCGCCGGTGCACCGTGCGTTGGAAGATCGTTCGTGCCAGCAGGTAGGCCGACGTCACGATTGCCGCCGCCGTCGTGATCGCCATGGTACCCGAATGCGTGGCGCCCATGATGATCCCCACGGCAGCACCTCCGAATCCGCCGCCGCCTCCGCCCATCACTCCGCCAAAGATGCCGCCGGCGTATGGCCCCATTCGCTCCTCGGCGCGAATGTGCGTCTTCCCACCCGCCGCCGTGACGCTGACGTTCAGGCGGCGCTGATTCTGCAGTCCACCCAGCGACCAGTTCAGCGTTCTACCTAGCGCGGTGGCGATACCGGCTTCACCGATTGTGGCTCGAATGGTCTGCGCAATGACGTCGAAGTCGTCTGGCGACAGCTGGCCGGGAATCTCCAATTCGTACACCAGAGCCATGGGAGCGCCGGCCAGATTCGACGCAGGCGGTGTGAGCGAGCGTACGTCGCTCGCGCGGAGCGCGGCGACTGCCGTACGGTCCGCCGCGGGAGGCGGAAGCGGAAGCGCCGGCGCGGCGCCGGAGCCGCCGCGCCGCAACAGCTCGTCGAGCGCCAGCGTCACGTACGGCGCGGAGATCCCGGCTTCCAGTGCCGCCTGACGCACGTGCGCCAGCCGGAACCCGTTCGACATGTCGCGCGGCGCGACCGTCATGGCGGCGGTTGGCGGCCGCAGTGAATGGGATCCATCGATGCCGGCCTGCAACTCCGCCGCGCGCTTCCACACGCGGTCCGCTTCCGCCTCGGACAGCACGCGGTCTTCGCCGCCTCGAGCGATGCGCGCCGGCGCCGTGGCCACGAACTTTCCGACCGCTGCCTCGAGTGCCGCGGCCATTTCGTTGCCCGTCTGATACCGGTCAACGGGGTCTTTCCGCAGACAGCGATCGATTACGTGGCAGAGCGCCTCCGGCACGTGCGGCGCAACGGACGCCAGCAGCGGCGCTGGCTTCGTGGCATGGGCGACGATCACCACGGGCGCCGGGCCATCGAAGGGCAGCCGTCCCGAGAGTGTCTCGAAACCCACCACGCCCAGCGAGTAGAGATCGCTCCGACCGTCCACCTCTCCGCCCGTGACCTGCTCGGGACTCATGTAGCCCACGGTACCGAGCACCTGGCCCGTGCGCGTGAGGGCGCCCGACTGCAGGACGTCCGCGAGCCGCGCAATGCCGAAGTCCGTGACCATCGCGCGCCCGGTGAGGCGGTCCACCAGGATGTTCTCGGGCTTGATGTCCCGATGAATCACGCCGCGCTCGTGCGCCGCGTTGAGCGCCAGCGCCACGTCGCGGAGAATCGGGACCACGTCGTCCGGCGGAAGGGCTCCGTCCCGCGCGCGCGCCGACAGCGTGGTGCCGTCCACGTACGCCATCACGAGAAAAGTGAGGCCCGCGCGCTCGTCCGCCGAGTAGATCGGCACGATGGACGGATGCGAGAGTCGCGCCGCGGCGCGCGCCTCGCGGAGAAAGCGTTCGCGCACCACGTCGCTGCTCACGAGTTCGGGCAGGACCTTGATGGCGACGAGCCGGTCCAGGCGCGTGTCGCGTCCCGCGTACACAACACCCATGCCGCCGCGACCGATCTCCTGCAGCAGCTCGTAGTTCGGCGCCAGCGCCGCGACGAGCCGCGGGGGGAGATCTTCCGGCGGCGTCATGCCAACAGTCCGGGATTGGGCGTGATGACTGCCTTGATGGCGCTCCGCGATTCGACGGCCGCCAACGCCTCCCCGGCGCGCTGAAGTGTGTACCGTCCGCTCACCATGTCCCGCCATGGTTTCAGGTTGCCGAAGCGTGCCGCGAGCTCCACCGCGCGGTGAAAGTGATCGTAGCGCGAGCCCCAGCATCCCTTGAGTTCCACATGTTTGCGGTTGATCTGCCAGTGCGGATGGATCTCCACGGCGCCATTGTCCGTGTAGTGCCCGCAGACGACCATACGGCCGCCGTCGCGCACCAGATCCAGTCCTTGTGGAATGGCGTCCGTCGCGCCGCTCGCCTCGATGACGACATCCACACCGCGGCCGCCGGTCGCGCGACGAACAGCATCGAGGCGGTCAGCCGATGATACCGAGAGCGACAGCGTGGACGTCGCGCCCATACGCATCGCAAAGGCGAGGCGATCATCGGGTGCGCCGATGGCCACCACCTCGCCGGCGCCCGACAGTGACGAGAACGCCACGATCGACTGGCCCACAGGCCCCACTCCGAGTACCGCAACCGATTCTCCGAGTCGGATGCCGGCCATGTCCACGGCGTGCAGTGCGGTGACGAGGCCACAGCCGCCGCCAATGAATGTCTCCGGGCTCAGATCGGGTGGCAGCTTGATCATCTTCACGCCCGGCTTCAGCCAGATCGCCTCCGCCCAACCGCCCAGGAGGCCTTCGCGCGCGCTGTACGTAATGCCGTACACCTTTCGCGCCGGGCACCGCGTCGGCTGTCTCGCCACGAGGCAGTGATAGCAGTTGTTGCAAGTCTCGTGGACATCCAGGAAGGTGACCGTATCACCTTCCTTGATCGACTCGCCACGAATGTCCCGCAGCTGGCCCCGCGATGCTTCCACAACGCCAACGGACACGTGGCCCGGAATGATGGGGAACGGCACATCCAGCTTTCCATGATGCAGGTGTACGTCAGTACCGCACACCTCGGAATAGAGGGTCCGGAGGAGCGCAGCCCCCGGCGCGAGTTCGGGCGTGGGGAACTGCTCGATCACCAGCGGCGCGTGCGCGCCGGTCATGAGGACTGCCGAATGCATCATGCGAACGCCGGGGCAAGCAGTGGACGAAGCGGACACGATACATAATGCCGCGTCGCGCTGCATAGCTGAATAGCCGAAGAGGCCGCGCAGCGGCCGGGCCTTTTAGTCTCGAATCTCGCTCATCACCCTGTCGAACACGCGAACGAGAAAGTCCGCATTCTCGTCGTCAAACGTCATCGGCGGCCGGATCTTGACCACATTGTGATGCGGTCCGTCCGTACCCAGCAGAATTCCCTCCTCTCGCATCCGGTTGGAGACGTACGACGCCTCCGCGACCGCCGGCTCGAGGGACTCCCGGTCACGTACGAGCTCGACGCCAAGAAACAGCCCCGACCCCCGCACGTCGCCAATGAGAGGATGACGCTGGGCGATCGCGCGCAAGTCGCCCAGCAGGCGCGACCCGACTCCGAGCGCGTGCGCCTGCAGCGCTTCGTCGCGCATGACGTCGAGCACCGCGCTCCCGACGACGCACGAAACGGTATTGCCGCCAAAGGTGCTGAAGTACTCCATGCCGTTGTCGAACGCATCAGCGATGGCGCGCGTCGTCACGACCGCCGCGAGAGGATGCCCGTTGCCAAGCGGCTTGCCCATGACCACCAGGTCCGGCACGACGCCCTGCTGTTCGAATCCCCAGAAATGCGTCCCGATGCGTCCCAGCCCGGTCTGCACCTCGTCAGCGATGCACAGACCGCCCACGCTGCGGACGGCATGGTACACGCCCATGAGGTAACCCGCTGGAAACACGATCTGTCCGCCCACGCTCGGACACGACTCGGCGATAAATGCGGCCAGCTCGCATCCGCGCGTGCTCAACGCGGTCACGAGACGCGCGACATCCGCCGCGTACTTGGAGCCCGCCTCCGCGTCGTCGCGCTTGTACGGTCCCCGGTAGTCGTCAGCCAGCGGCGCGACGTGCACCCAGTCCGGCGCGCCGATTCCGCCCGGCCCGGCATGTTTGTACGGGCTGATGTCCACAAGGGTGGTGGTATTGCCATGGTACCCGCCCTCGAGCACGAGCAGGTCGCGTCGCCCCGTGTACGTGCGCGCGAGCCGGATGGCCAGCTCGTTCGCTTCGCTGGCCGAGCTGACGAAGTAGCACACGCGGAGGGGATCCGGTAGCGTGGCCGTCAACCGGTCAGCGTATTCCTCGAGCGCGTCGTGCAGATACCGCGTGTTCGTGTTGAGCACCGACATCTGGCCCGCCGCCGCACCAACCACGTGCGGATGACAGTGTCCCACATGCGGAACATTGTTGTAGGCGTCGAGAAAGCGGTGGCCCTCGTCGTCGTAGAGGTACTGCCGCCATCCGCGAACGATGCGAACTGGTCGGCGATACGCGATGCGCACACTGGGCCCCACAAGCACTCGACGGCGAGCCAGCGCATCGGCCACGGGAGGCGTCGGTCGCGGAAATCGATTCGCGGGAATCCCCACGAGCAGGTTGGCGTCGGGCGACACGCTGCGCCAGACGTCGCGCCGGCTCGGCGTGCCCACGCCGGGAAAGTCGCTGCCGAGCCCCAGGAAGTCGGTGATGATCTGCAGGTGCAGGTGGGGCGTCCATCCACCGTTTTCCGCGGGGGCGCCCAGAGTCGCCAACCGCTGGCCACGCTCCACGCGCTGGCCAGCTCGCAATTCCGTGAACGACGCCGCGCTCAGGTGTCCGTACAGCGTGAAGAATGCAACGCCGTCATCGGTGTGATGTCGAAGCACGATCACGCCGCCGTAGTCCAGGCGCGCGGTGTGCTCCTCCGCCGCTACCACGTCACCGGCCAGCGGGGCATGCACGGGCGTTCCCGCCACCGCGAACAGATCGAGTCCGATGTGAATGGTCCGGTGCTCGGCAAGCGTACCATCGCCGGCGGCAAAGGCAGGGGTCACGTACAGCAGGCGCGGCTCGTCGTATCGCCCCACCGCCACGTGCACTCCCGCTTGACGCATGGCGGCAAAAACTCGCGCCGTGAGCCACGGCTCGCTGTTGTCGCGCGCATCGCCACTCACGAGCGCGCTGCCCACACTCAGATCCAGCACGATGGACAACTCCGCACGAAGATTCTTGCCGAGCACGGGCGCAAAAGACGTCGTTCGGGCCGCAAGCCATTCACGCACACCCCGGCTCGACGCCACGGGCTCGAGCCCGCAGGCACTCCGAACCGTTGCCGCGGCAAAGGCGAACGGAACGCGCGCCAATCGCGGAAGGGTGCGCCGAAGAGCGGCCTGGCTCACGCTCAGATACGCGTTGCCCGGGTTCGCACGCTGCTGGTGTGCTGCGAGACACGCGCTCATGCACAAGCGCAGGACCGCCAGCCCGAACACCGCACTCATCTCCCCTTCGGTCATCGGGCGCGCGCCATGATATCCCCGCGCCATCTCCCACATGACCGACAGTGGATCGGATGCATCCAGCATTGCGTACGCGATGGCGATCGCCAAATCGCCGATCGTGATGCCGTACACCATGTCGCCGAAGTCGATGATGCCGCTGACGTGCTGGAACTGGTCGAGCAGATCAGCGCCCGCCCCTACGAGCACGTTCTGATCGTTCAGGTCGCCGTGGATCACGCTGCGTGGCAGCGTCGGCAGCATCCACGCGGTATGCTCGTCGAACCTCGCCGTCAGTGCATCGATGTTCGCGCCGAGATCTGCATCCGTGATCAGCGCGCGATGCTTTGCCACCACCGCGCGCCCTCGCGCGAGATCCCAGTGGAAGTCCCTATGGAGCGATGGGTCGTCGAAGCCGTCCAGCGCGCGAGTCAATTCCGCGATGGTCTTCCCAAAGCGGCCGAACAACTCTGGCGAGCGATGAGCGACCGCGCCGAGCGCCACGCCTGGAAGCGCTGAGACCGCCCAGACGAAATGCCGTCGCCCATCGGGTGCGGACACGTCCGCCACCGTCGTGCCGTTCCGCGTTACGAGAACGCGCGGTGAAAGCGCGAACGCCCCAGCCACATGCTGCATGGTTCGCTGTTCCGCCTCGAGGAACGCGAGGTCTTCCCTGGCATTGGCGATCTTCAGCACCATCCGACGCCCGCCCTGGACATCGAGCATGAAGTTCTGATCGCGTTCGCTGGGCAAGGGCGTCGCCGTGGCCTGCAGGCCGAACTCGTCTCGCGCCAGCGCTTCCGCCGTTGCGGCGTCGAATGTCGGCTGGTCGTGAGTCACGTGAGTTCCTCCACGGTCCTCGGCCAGTCCTGCTTCAGCAGGCGCGACAATGCGCGGTCAGCCAGCACGCGCCCTTCCGTCTGACAGCGGGGACAATAGTTCGTTTCGTTGGCGGCGTAGCGGATGCGCTGAACCGCGGTGCCGCACACCGGGCACGGCTCGCGGAACCGGCCGTGCACCGCCATCCCGTCGCGAAACGCGGTGACCTTCTCGGGAAAGCGTCCGCGACTCTCGTCACGGAGCCGTTGGGTCCAATCGGTCAACGCACTGCGCGCGGCGTCGAACAGGCGCGTGATCTCGTCACCCGTGAGCCGGCTGGACAGCGTGAGGGGAGACAAGCGCGCGCGGTGCAGCAGCTCGTCGGAGTACGCATTGCCAATGCCGCTGAAGAGCCGGGGATCGGTGAGCGCGCGCTTGAGCGTGTGGTTTTCGCTCGTCAGGCGGTCTGCAAACTCGTCCCGTGTCGCTTGGAGCACTTCGAGACCGCCGCGGTCGAACTCGCGCAGCGCGTCGCGCCCCAGCACCACGTGCAGCGACGCCCGCCGTTTGGTGCCCGCCTCAGTCAACACCAGCGCGCCCGTGGGAAACACGAATTCCGCGAGCGAGATGCGCCCAGGGAGCCTCTTTCGCACGCCGGCGTCGAACCAGCGGAAGCGGCCAGCGATCATCAAATGGATCACCAGGAATAATTCGTCGTCGAACTCCATGACGATACGCTTCCCCAATCGCCAGACCGCGCGGACGGCTGCGCCTACGGCGGCGTCGAGTGATGGCGCGACGGTGCGCAGGATGAAGGGGTTCAGGATCGCGTACGCCTCGAGCGGCTGCCCGACGATGCGCTGCTCGAGCGCCTCTATATAGACCACGACGTCCGGTAGTTCAGGCATTGCTCGAAGGCCATGGAAAACGCCGCGGCCATGGGAACATGGCCGCGGCGCTTGCTGAGGAGGTGTTGGCTGAGGCGCCGCTCCGAGGTCGGGTTACTTCGCCTTCCCGTCGAGGAACTTGGCGACCCCGCCATGCCGTGAACAGGCACCCCGGTGCGTCTTGGCGTGCGAGTACATCCCGTCCTTGCACTGCGCCATCGCGCCGGCGGCCTCATTGTCTTCCTTGGCCTCCGACTTCGCCGCCTTCATGCCGCCCTTTGCGGCGGCCTTGTCTTCCTTGGCCTCAGCCTTGGCCGAAATCATGCCGCCCTTCGTTGCGGCCTTGTCTTCCTTGGCCTCGGCCTTGGCCGCCATCGCACTGCCCTTGGCCGCCTTCTCCGCTTTCGCTTCCACCTTTGCAGCCTTCATCTCGGCCGCGGTCGTGACGCCACCGTGACTGGAGCATGCTCCCTGGCCACCCTTCGACTTCGTGCCGTCCTTGCACGTGACCGTGTTCCCCTGAGCCGCGACGGCGACGGCGCCGAACACCAGCACCATACCGGCGAGCAGGAGTGTACGTAGTGATTTCACTGGATCACCCTCGATGAAATGTTGATCGAACGGTTCCTTTGCTCACCGCTCCCCTGGAATCGTGGCCCACGCCACGATGGCATCGAGAATGGCAGCGTATCGCGGCGCGCACAAGTCCGCGGAGCGGGCCCGACCCCCTGACAGGGTCGGCCGCCTCGGTTACAGCTGTTCTCGCGGCCTCACTGGCCCGTGGATGCGGTCATCTTCGCGACATTGCTGGCCGCAGGCGTCTCGATCACGAACACAACGCGGCGGTTGAGCTCTGCGCCGGCCATGTCGCGTGAGGCGGTGCGATTCACCAGGCGCGTCTTCCCGTATCCGACGGGGGAAATGAGCGAGCCGTCCACGCCCTTGGCCGTGACGTACCGCTTCACGGATTCGGCGCGTCTCTGCGAGAGCGCGACGTTGACGCGAGCGCTTCCTGCGGGGTCGGCGAACCCCTCCACCGTCACGCGCGAACCCGGATAGTGCTTCTGGACCACCGTGGCGAACCGGTCGAGTGCCGGCTTATCGGCGTCCCGGACCGTGCTGGCATTGAAGGCGAAGTGCACCGGCATCACGAACTGGAGCCCCTCCGCCACCTCGGCGATCTTCGTTCCGAACTCGGTGCGAAGTCCGGTGAGATCAGAGCGCAACGACGCGACGTCGCGCTGCATGTCGGAGCGTTGCGCGTTCTCGACCGTCAATCGGGCGATGCGCTCGGAGTCCAATTGGGCGCGCGTGAGGTCAATGGCCGCCTGTTGTTGTGCCAGCCCGTTGCGCAGCGCTCCCTTGGTGGCACACGCCCCGAGTGAAAGCAGTCCGGCCGAACAGCCCAACACCATCTTGATGGGAATCTTCATGTGCACATACTCCAGAGAGTTGGTAGGGAATTTGAAGCGCTGCACCGCCAGAATTGTGCCCAAACGACGACGGCCTGAGCCGATTGTATGACACGCAAGTCGTTGATCCACAATGCTTTAAACATATGACTGCATCTACGCCATCTTCCCATATTTGTGAGATCGATCACTTCGGGTGCGTGACGTCCAACGTGTCGCCGAACGATGGCCCTCTCCTGCGCGAATGCGGGGGTGACACATGCGTTGCGCTGTCGTCCATCCTGAGGACCAGGGCCCTTCATCGCCTCCGAGGTAACCGCTCGACCGTGACAGATTCCATCCTTCGGTGCCCCGGCTGCGGTGCGCCAGCCGCCGCCGACTGCGCCGCGTGCGCGTACTGCGGTTCCGCGCTCGCCACGGTGACCTGTCCGTCGTGTTTCGCGTCGATGTTTCAGGGCAGCAGGTTCTGCGCTCGCTGTGGTGCGGAAGCCACCCGTGAAACCGTGGACGACGAGGGCGTGCACAAGTGTCCACGCTGCAAGGAGGAGATGCAGGCGCTTCGGCTGGGCGGCACGTCCGTGCAGGAGTGTAGTGCTTGCGGTGGCGTCTGGCTCCATCCCGAAGCGTTCCAGCACCTCTGTGAGGCGCGCGAAGAGCATTCCGCCATCGTTGGCTTGCTGGCGATTCGCACGCCGACCGCGAACCCGGCACTGGACATCGTCCGCTACGTGCCCTGTCCAAACTGCGCGAAGCTCATGAATCGCGTGAATTTTTCCCGGTCGTCCGGCGTCATCGTGGATGTATGCAAGTCTCACGGCATCTGGTTCGACCGCGGTGAGCTGCAACGCGTGATCGAATTCGTCGAAGATGGCGGGCTGGCGGTCGCTCGCGAACGGGAGCGCGAGCACCTGCAGGACGAGCAGCGACGACTGGCCGCCATGGAAGCGGGCAGCGAGCACATTCCCGAGGATCTGCACGTCTTCGCGGCCAGGCTGGTCATCAAGTCCTCCTCCAGCGACTCGCCGGTCGATGGCCGCCTGCTCGCCGCGCTCTCGATGTTCATCAAGTAACGGTTCAACTCACGAGGCTCCAAATGACGCTGCACGATTTCGTCCGCGGTGAACTGATCGATGTGGTGGAGTGGCTCGAGGACTCCGCCGATGCGATGGTGTGGCGTTTCGCGCGACCCGACAACGAGATCAAGAACGGCGCGCAGCTCATCGTGCGTCCCGGGCAGGTCGCCGTGTTCGTTGACGAGGGCACCGTGGCCGACGTGTTCGAGCCGGGACGCCACGAGCTGGTCACGCAGAACCTGCCCGTCCTGTCCAAGTTGCGTGGGTGGAAATACGGCTTCAAGAGTCCGTTCAAGGCAGACGTCGTGTTCGTCAGCACGCGGCAGTTCACGAGTCACAAATGGGGCACCAAAACGCCCGTGATGATGAGCGATCCCCAGTTGGGGCCGGTCCGCCTGCGCGCATACGGCACGTATATCGCCCGCGTGAGCAACGCGGAGGCGTTCGTGACCGAGCTTGTCGGCGCGAACGCGACGTTCGGGATCGATCAGATCGCTGATCAGATTCGCGATCTCGTCGTCTCGCGTTTCTCGGAGCTGCTGGGCGAACGATCCATTCCGCTCCTGCAGTTGTCGTCACACTACTCCGAGCTCGGACAGCTCGCGGCGACACGACTCCAGCCGGAGCTCGGGCATCTGGGCCTCGAGCTCACGCAACTGGTGGTGGAGAGCATCGCGCTGCCGGATGAAGTGGCGGCGACGCTGGATCAGCGCACGCGCATCGGCATCATCGGGGACGTGAGCGCGTACGCGGCCCTCCAGGCTGCCGACGCCGTGCGGGACGCGGCGCGGAACCCGGGCGCCGGCGGTGCGGGCGCGGCGATTGGCGTCGGCATGGCGATGGCGGCGCAGCTCGGTGGCACCACGTCTGCCGCAATGCACCCCACCGTGGCCACGCCGGCGGCTCCGACCATCGCACCGATGTCACCCCCACCCATCCCGCAGAGCCCAGCGTGGTTCGTGGCGGTGGACGGGACGCCGCAGGGACCCTTCGAGGCCGCCGCGTTGCGCGCGCGGGCCGCGGCGGGCGCCATGAACCGGGATTCGCTGGTCTGGCGCCAGGGAATGGCGCAATGGGCACCCGCGTCGCAGGTGCCGGAGGTGGCAGCGCTGTTCGCCTGATTGGCTATGTCAGCCCGGCCGGTCGCTAGTGCGACATCCCCGGCATTCTCATGTGGTCGTGTTGCGCTCCGCCCCACACGCTGGCGATGTCCTGCTTGCCAAAAAGATAGGCATGCGTCATCCAGCCGAAGAGCCGCGGCAGAAACACACCACCAGCCGCGCTGCATTTGTCCGGCGACGTGATCCTGAGCCATCTGGCCAGTGTCGCGCTGTCCGTCCGCACCGCTCCGGCCCGCACCGAGTCCGGGCGTGGTCCGCAGAAATTCACGTGCTCATGCCAGTGCGCCACGCTCACCGGCAGTCGCGCATCGAGCTCGTCCATCGACGCGCCAGGCATGGCTGAATACATCGCGCCCACCAGCACGAGCGTTCCCGCCCTGTTCTTGCGATACAGCAGTGATACCGGCCTGGTAACGTCGAACGTGTCCACCGACGTCATCACGTTCTGAATGTTGTTGTAGTGGTAGATGTCCTGCTCGGCCAGCCACGGCAGGAAGCGCTGATAGCCGTCCTGTTCCGCCAGCTTCACGTCAGCGTATCTGGCCAGCGCCGCCCGCGCCGTCTTCGCGACGCCGCTCGCGCGCGTGACGTCGGCGCGCGTCCGTCTTCGCGTTGGCGCCATCCGCATGTGCGCATTGGTGTCGCTCAGGAGCGCATTGATCATCGGCGCGAGTTGCGGCGCGTTGGCCACCTGCATCGTCTGCATGAGGGAGAACGCGCGCATCTCGCGCGGCCGCTGCTGGTCCTGCGTGCTCTGGGCCGATGCCGACCATCCCGACAGGCAGAGGCACGCAAGCATCCGGAAATGAACGTTCGTCGAGTCGAGCCGAGAGATCCAGTTCATTCCGGGCCAACCCCTAGAAGAAGAACATTCCGATTGCCGCCGCGAACATCACTACGGTGGTGAGCCCTACCACGATTCGCCCCAGCTTGGGGCTCGGCTGTCCATGCATGAGTTCGGAGTCGGACGCGGCGAGCAGGATGCCGACGAGAAGAAACGGCGCGAGCACGCCGTTGAGCACGGCCGTCCAGTACAGCGCGGACACCGGATTCACATGCGTGAAATCGAGTGCGACCCCGATGGCCACCGACGCGATGAACGCCGCGTAGAAGCCCGGCGCGCGGTTGTACGGTTCGTCCATACCCTGCCGCCAGCCAAACAGTTCCGCGAACGCATAGGCGGCGGAGCCTGCAAGGGTCGGAATGGCGAGCGCTCCGGTGCCGAGCAGTCCGACCGTGTACAGCAACGATGCGAATCGGCCGGCGAGCGGCTTCAGCGCCTGGGCGACCTCGCGCGACGTCTCGAGTTTCGTCAGACCAACGCGATGGAGCGTGAGCGCCGTGGCGAGGATGATGAAGAACATCGCCACGTTGGAAAAGAACGTGCCGAGCGCGATGTCGATCGTGCGCGTCTTGATCTCGGCCTCCTCCGCACCCACGCGATCGATCACACGACGGCGACCAATCGACTTCTCCTCCTCCACCTCCTGCGACGCCTGCCAGAAAAAGAGATACGGCGAGATGGTCGTACCGAAAATGCCGACGAGAGTGGCGAGCGCGGTGCTACCGCTCGGAAGCTTCGGAATGAACGTGTCGCGCGCCACCGCCGACCAGTCGGGTCCGACGTACAGCGCGGTGACGACATATGCGAAGAGAATCAACGCCAGCCACTTGAGCGCGGAGGCGATCGTGGCGTAGCGCAGGCGGATGGTCGCCGTGGCGATCGAAATGCCGAACACGGCGACCCACACGTGTGAGCTGACGCCCGTGAGCAGCTCGCCGGCGTCGGCCATGCCCGCGAGATCCGACCCGACATTTATGGTGTTGGCGATGAACAACGCACACGCCGCGACGACCAGCACCTTTCGCGGAAACTTGTTGCGAAGCGCGCCGGCGAGCCCGTGGCCGGTGACCATGCCGATGCGCGCGCACATCGTCTGCACGGCAATCATGAGCGGCCACGTGAACACGGCCGTCCACAAGAGCGCCGTACCGAACTGCGCGCCCGCGATGGAGTAGGTGGCGATGCCCGACGGATCGTCGTCGGCCGCGCCGGTGATGATGCCAGGGCCAAGGCTTTTCCAGAACGCGCGAATCCCCTCTGCCGGGGCCGCTGCGCGCTTTTCCTGGCGTCGCTGCGCCTGTCGGATATCGTGGTCCGGCTCGGTCATAGGCTTAACGGAGAGGCGGTGGTAGCGTAACGGCTCGTGAGCGGTGCGGCGTTCTGCGTGCTGGATCCGCGACGGGCCAGGTCGGCCTCACGCATGGATCAGAGTGACACCCCGGCGTCGCGATGGATAGATTCTCGAAAACCGAATTCATCACCACGCTGCCCATTCTTCACATGCCAATGCTAATCTTGCGCCGTGCCGCAATCGCGACGTTCATGCTGGTGCTCGCCGGCCGCCCGGCTCTGGGGCAGCAAGTGTCCGTCACGGCAGCCCAGTACGCCCATGCGGAACGATTCCTCGCGCCAGCCACCTTTCCACTCGTGTTCGGCTCGAGTGTGCGTCCAACGTGGTTGCCGAACGACCGGTTCTGGTACCGCACCAACACGCCGTCGGGTGTCGAGTTCATCCTCGTCGATCCGGGGAAGGGGACACGGGCGCGCGCATTCGATCCCGCCAAGCTGGCGTCCGGCCTGTCGGCCGCCGCGGGCGGAACGTACAGCGCAAACCAGTTGCCATTCAATCAAATCGACGTCGCCCCGAACGGCACCATCCGCGTTCGCGTTGCCGCCAAGCCCTACGACTGCAATCCGGAGACAGGACGCTGTGCGGCCGCCCTCGACGCGGGAGAAACAGCCGCCGCAACCGCCGCGCTGGGCGGCCGGGCAGCCGGGAACGCGCCACCGGAGATCCGGGCCCCGGACGGCAAGCACGCCGCCTTCATTCGGGACTACAATCTGTGGGTCCGCGACCTCGCGACAAAACAGGAGCGGCAAGTCACTCGCGATGGCGTGAAATACTTCGGATACGCCACCGACAATGCGGGCTGGATCCACAGCGACCGGGCCGTCCTCACCTGGTCTCCCGATTCGAGGAAGATCGCAACTTTTCAGCAGGATGAACGCGGCGTCGGCATGATGTACCTCACGAACACCACGGCGGGCCACCCCACGCTGCACGCGTGGCCATATCCGTTGCCGGGCGACAGCGTCATCACCACCATTCAGCGCGTCGTCATCGACGTGGATGCCGCCAAGGTGACGCGGTTCCAGATGCCCGCCGATGAGCATCGCTCCACCCTGTGCGACGACGTCCAGTGCACGCCGGGCGAATGGACGGATGTCCAGTGGTTCCCGGACGGGTCGCACATCGCGTTCGTCTCTACCTCGCGCGATCACAAGCAGGCGCACTTCCGGGTGGCCGACGCGAACACCGGTGCGGTCCGCACCGTGTTCTCGGAAATCGTGCCGACGCAGTACGAGTCAGGCATCGGCGCGGCCAACTGGCGCGTGCTGCCAGCGTCGAACGAGGTGATCTGGTTCTCGGAGCGCGACGATTGGGGCCAGCTCTATCTGTACGATCTCGCCACCGGGGCCCTGAAAAGCAGGATCACCAGCGGCTCAGGCAACGTCACGAGCCTGGTGAAGGTGGATGAGAAGACGCGCACCCTCTGGTACGAATGCGTCGGAAAGACGCCGGGTCGCGATCCGTACTTCCGCGATTTTTGCCGGACCAGCATGGACGGCAAGCGGTTCGCGGTCCTGACGCCCGAGAACGGCGATCACGCCGTCACCATCTCGCCGTCCGGCAAGTACCTGCTCGACACCTACGCACAACCCGACGTGCCGCCGGTAACCGTGGTGCGCGATGACAACGGCAAGGTGCTCCTGACGCTCGAGAAGGCGGACATCTCGAAGCTCGTCGCCGCCGGCTGGAAGCCGCCCACGCCCATCAGCGTCAAGGCGCGGGACGGCACGACGGACCTCTATGGATTGTTGTATACCCCGACGTCACTGGACTCGTCGAAGAAGTACCCGATCGTGAATCACGTCTATCCTGGACCGCAGACGGGAAGCGTCGGCGGTCGCGGTTTCACGCCGGCACGAGGTGATGCGCAGGCGCTGGCGGAACTCGGCTTCGTCGTGGTGGAGATCGACGGCATGGGCACGCCGTGGCGCTCCAAGTCGTTTCACGACGCCTATTTCGCCAAGATGGGCGACAACACACTGCCGGATCAGGTGGCGGGCATGAAGGAACTCGCGGCACGCTACCGGTTCATCGACCTCGACCGGGCCGGCATCTATGGGCACTCCGGCGGGGGCTTCGCCACAGCGGATGCCATGTTTCGGTATCCGGATTTCTTCAAAGTCGGCATCGCCGAGTCCGGCAACCACGACAACCGCGTCTATGAAGACGACTGGGGCGAGCGCTACCAGGGACTGCTGGTGAAGGGACCGAACGGCACGGACAGCTACGCGCCGGAGGCCAATCAGCTGCTCGCGAAGAATCTCAAGGGCAAACTGCTGCTCGCGCACGGCACCCTGGACGACAACGTGCCGCCCGACAACACCAACCTCGTCGTGGAGGCGCTGATCAAGGCGAACAAGGACTTCGACCTGCTCATGCTGCCGAACCAGTCGCACGGCTACGGCAGCATGACCAACTACATGACGCGTCGCCGCTGGGACTACTTCGTGAAGAACCTGCTCGGCGCCGAACCTCCGAAGGAATACGAGATCGGTCGGAAGCCGACGCCGTGACGCCGACCTATTCGATCAGCTGCAGCTGTGGTTCAACCTCGCTGGTATAGCAGCTCGGACAGATGCTGTGACTGAACCGGCTGTTGGTATGATGGGAGACGTACGCCTCCACCGTCTGCCAGTAGTCGGTGTCGTCCCGGATCTTCCTGCAATACGCACAGATCGGCAGGATTTCCCGCAGCGTGCGAACCTCGGCCAGCGCTGTCTGGAGCTCGCGCACCAGTTGCTCGCGCATCTCCTCCGCTCGCTTGCGCTCCGTGATGTCACGCGCCGCGGAATAGATGGCACTGATGTCGAGGTCGGGCGCGGCGTTCCAGAGCAGCCAGCGGTGCGAGCCATCCTTGCACAGATAGCGGTTCTCGAACATCACCGCCCGCCCGCCGGCCTTCACGATGCGGTTCTGCGCCAGCGTGCGCTCGCGATCGTCGGGATGCACAAATTCGATGGACGGGCGCGACATCAGCTCCTCACCGGTAAATCCGAGGGCTACCTCCCAGGCCGGATTCACGCGCTTGAAGTAGCCATCAAAGCCGGCGACGCACAGCATGTCGAGCGAAACGGCGAAAAATCGATCCTGGTCGGTACTCACATTCCCTCGGCACCTTGGGTCGGTTCGTCATCCGCACGGATCACTTGCGTCACTCACCAGTATAGGCCACGTTCGCGCCGAGGTCGACTCGGCGTCGGGCATTGCCCCATATTCAGATGACACGTCCCTCCGGGAGAATCAGCCGATGAATCGCCAGCGCCTTCATGCCCCGTCTCCGATTGGCATCGGTGTCCTCATTCTGTCGCTCGGCTGCGCTCCGCATGGCGCTCTTCCCCACCAGCAATCCCCGTCAGCTCGTGTCGAAAGCATCGATGCACGCGAACAGCAATTCGTTGATTCCGTGCTGGCCGGCATGACGCTTGAAGAAAAAGTCGGGCAGCTCAACCAGACTTCTGGCGTGGGTGAACCCACCGGACCGGGCGGAAGCGCCGCGGGCATCGAACAGGTAAAGCGCGGTGACGTCGGATCGTTCCTCAACATCGTGGGAGCCGATACCGTCGCGCGTCTCCAACGGATTGCCGTCGAACAATCGCGGACGCGCATTCCACTCGCGTTCGCGCTCGACGTGATTCATGGCTACCGCACCATCTTCCCTGTTCCCCTCGGAGAAGCCAGTAGCTGGAATCCCGCCATGGCCGAGCGGTCGGCGCACATCGCCGCGGCGGAAGCATCGGCGGACGGCATCGGCTGGACATTCGCGCCCATGGTGGACATCGCGCGTGACGCGCGTTGGGGCCGCATCGTGGAGGGCGCGGGCGAGGACCCATACCTGGGCGCGGCGTTTGCCGCCGCGCGCGTACGAGGCTTTCAGGGCCGGAGTCTGCGCGAGATGGGGACAGTGGCCGCAACCGTAAAGCACTTCGCGGCCTACGGAGCCGCTGAGGGCGGGCGCGACTACAACATCGCTGACGTGCCGGAGCGCACGTTGCGCGACGTCTATCTCCCGCCATTCCAGGCCGCAGTGTGCGCGGGCGCGCAGACGCTCATGGCGTCGTTCAACGAAGTGGATGGCACGCCGGCCCACGCGAACCGGCATCTGCTTACCGACATCCTGAGAGGAGAGTGGGGTTTCGACGGCCTGGTGGTCAGCGACTGGACCGGTGTCGGCGAACTGCTCAATCATGGGGTCGGTGGCGATAGCGCGAGCGTGGCCAGGCTCGCCCTCCAGGCCGGGGTGGACGTGGACATGGTGAGCGACATCTATCGCGGGCAGCTGACGTCGCTCGTGCGCTCCGGTGTCGTATCGTCGAGGACACTCGACGAGGCCACCCGGCGCGTGCTGCGACTGAAGTACCGCCTGGGCCTGTTCCAGAATCCCTATCGCGTCGCCAGCGCGGCACAGCTCCGCGCCACGACCCTGACAGCCGAGAACCGACTTGCCGCCCGCGACGTGGCGCGCGAGTCGATCGTGCTCCTGAAGAACGATCGGGGCGTCCTCCCGCTGTCCAGGGACGCGCAAACGATCGCCGTGATCGGCGCGCTGGCCGCGGACAGCGGCGCGGCCATCGGCAACTGGGCCGGTCGCGGTCGTCCCGAGGACGCCGTGTCCGTGTTGACCGGCATCCGCCGCGCTGTGTCGTCGCGGACCACGGTGCTGCACGCGGTCGGCGCGTCGCCGCTCACCGACGATACCACGGGGATCGCCGAGGCCGTGCGCATTGCCGCCCGGTCAGATGTCGTGGTGCTGGTGATCGGCGAATCCCCGGAGCAGAGCGCCGAGGCATCGAGCCGGTCGAGCATCGAATTGCCGGGCGCGCAGCTGCGGCTGGCGCGGGAGGTGGTCGCGACCGGGAAGCCGGTAGCGGTCGTACTGATGAACGGACGACCGCTGGCACTGCAATGGGTCAACGATCACGTGCCGGCCATCGTGGAAACGTGGTTCCTGGGGGTCGAGCACGGAACTGCCGCCGCTGACGTACTGTTCGGCGCCTACAACCCCGGCGGCAAGCTCACGACCACGTTTCCGCGGGTCACGGGCCAGGTGCCGATCTACTACAACCATCGAAATACGGGACGTCCACCCACCACGGAGAAGTACACGTCCAAGTACCTCGACGTCCCGTGGACGCCGCTGTATCCGTTCGGCCACGGGCTGAGCTACACGTCGTTCGACTATGGTGCTCTGGAACTGAGCGCTCCCACCATGCGGCCGCAGGACTCGCTCACAATCGGGGTGAACGTGACGAACACCGGCCGCTCCGCTGGCGACGAAGTGGTGCAGCTCTACCTGCACGACGAGGTCGGAAGCGTGACGCGCCCGGTCAAGGAGCTCCACGGCTTCCGCCGCGTGCATCTCGGTGCAGGCGAGCGCCGGCTGGTGTCGTTCACCATCGGCATTCAGGATCTGGCGTTTCATGATGCCACACTCACACGCGTGGCCGAGCCCGGCAGCTTCACCGTGTTCGTCGGCGGCAGCTCGGAAACGGGCCAGCAGGCGCGCTTTCGTCTCGAAACGACCGATGGACGGCCGGTGCGCGTGCCGAGCACCTGCGCCGCGTTTCGCTAGCGGTGTGGGGCCTGCCGGCCCCGCTCTTCGGCCCGCGTGCCTGGCGGCACGCTCTTCGGCGCGCTTCGCTTCGCTCGCTTTTCAGCCCGACCGCTGCCGCGGCCTCTTCAACCACGGACGCCGTAGCTGAAGAGCGAGGCGCGGAGCGCCGATGCGGGCCGAATAGCCGAAGAGCGCGCCGCGCAACGCGCGCAGCGTCAGCGCGTCGCGCGCTGACCCGCCACGTAGTCGCGAAGAACGCCTGTCTCCGTCTCCAGTTGCTCGAGCCGGTGCTTCACGATGTCGCCCACCGAGATCACTCCAACGATCTTGCCACCGTCTCGCACCACCAGGTGGCGGAGGTGCTCTCGGGTCATGCGTCGCATCACCTGCTCCAGCGTGTCGTCGCCGTCGCAGATGGGCGGCGGCCGCATGACGTCGAGCACGCGGAGATGGTGTACCTCTCCCCTATGCTCCTGGACGGCGCGGACGATGTCACGCTCGGCGACGAACCCCACCGCCGTGCCGTTCGGTGCGAGCACGGGAAGACCGCCGATGTTCTGCCTCATCAGCAGACCGATCGCGTCGGCCAGGTCCGCCTGTGATCCGACGGTAATCACGCTCGAGTGCTTCAGCGCAAGCAAGTCCCGGACACGCATGTCGAAACCTCCCATTGTGGCGCCGTTCTACCATAGTGTACACGCGTCGCGCACCCGTGGTCCAATCGGAGCCTTCACGCTGGACGCCGAGCCGCCTGGTTCGACTTGCGAGAAGGGGCTCGGCGTCGGAGTATGGTCAGGGCTCGATGTTCATTCTCGGGTGACCTGGAGCGACCCATGCGCGGTTCGACAGTAGATGAACCGGTCATCAGTGTGACGGACCTGACGCGCCGTTTCGGGGCCAGGACAGCTTTGGCCTCGGTGAGCCTGTCCATGCCCCGCGGCGCGGTCTACGGCCTCGTCGGCGCGAACGGGGCGGGCAAGACCACGCTCATCAAACACATTCTCGGTCTGCTACGAGCGGACAGCGGCTCGGTCCGTGTCTTCGGCCTCGATCCCGTGGCCGATCCCGTCGCGGTCCTGTCGCGCATCGGCTATCTCTCCGAGGAAAACGACGTCCCCGGTTGGATGCGCGTCCACGAACTCATTCGGTATTCGCGGGCATTTTATCCCGGCTGGGACGATGCGTATGCCGAGGAGCTGCGGGAAACGTTCACGCTCGAGCCCACGGCGAAAATCAAGACCTTGTCCAAAGGGCAGCGGGCGCGTTTGGGACTGCTCATCGCGCTGGCCTATCGGCCCGAATTGCTGGTGCTGGATGAACCGTCGTCCGGCCTCGATCCCATCGTTCGCCGCGACATTCTCGGTGCCGTGATGCGCACGATCGCGGATGCCGGTCGTACGGTGCTCTTTTCGTCGCACTTGCTGGACGAAGTGGAGCAGGTCGCCGACCACGTCACGATGATCAATCACGGCACGATCGTGCTCAGCGCGCCGCTGGCCGCCATCAGGAAGTCGCACGACGACGCCTCCCTCGCGGAGATTTTTGTCACCCGTGTCGGGACCACGGCGTCGGCTCCGGACGCGTAACTCGTGCGGTCGGCCGCTGCGGCAATCGCCTGGGAATTCCGCCAACGGCACCGCTGGGGATTGATCCTCCTTTTCGCTTACCTGTGCGTTCTCATGGGCGTCAAGGTCTTCCTCGAGCCGGAACGAGCCGTAAACCTGGACGACGTCGAGAGCTTTGCGACCGTGGTGGTCGTGCCGCTGAACGTGACGTTCACATATTTCCTGGCGGTGTTCAGCTTCGGCTTCAGCGGCGACCTGGCGGCGCGCCAATCGATGTATCCCGCCCGCATGTTCACGCTTCCTGTACCGACCGCCGCGCTGGCAGGGTGGCCGATGTTGTATGGCGCCGCAGCGGTGGCGATGTTGTGGCTGGCAACGCGGCTTCTTGCGGTGTGGCCGTCCGATTTCGACGTCCCGATGGTTTGGCCAGGCCTGCTCGCTGCCGTACTGCTCGCATGGACGCAAGCGCTCACGTGGATGCCGTACGGCTTGCCGGGGCTGCGAGTGATCGTCACCGTACTGTGGCTCGCTGCAATCGACGCCGTCGTCCTCCTGGCCATTCATTATCACGCGCACGAGGGCGTGATGGTGGCCGGGCTCGCGCCTCAGCTTCCGCTCGCGTTTCTCGTCGCCCGCAACGGGGTGGCCCGCGCGCGCGGCGGCGACGTCCCCGACTGGCACGATGCGTTCGCGCGACTCGGAAAGCTCGGGGACCTTCTGCCACGCCGGCGACACAATTTTTCATCGCCAGCCAGTGCTCAAGCCTGGTTCGAGTGGCGCCGGCACGGCCGAGGGCTGCCCGCGCTCGTGGGCATCCTGCTGCCGTTCGAATTGGCGCTCCTTTTCCTTCCCAACCTCTCGCCGGCTCACGTTTTCTTGACACTGTTCGGCGTCATGGTGACTCCGCCCTTCATGGCCGCATTCGCGGCTGCAACGGTGCGCAAGTCGACTCCCCACGTGAGCGACGCGTATGGCGTGTCACCTCTCGTTGCCACACGACCCATGACCAGTGCCGCTCTCATCGCCGCAAAGCTCGAGTCGACAATCCGGAGCACGCTTGTCGCGTGGCTGCTGCTGCTCGTGGCTATCCCGCTTGTGCTCGTCTGGTCTGGCACGGCGCCGGTGGTGATCGACCAGGCACGTCATTTGACGCAGAGCATCGGGACGCCGCGCGCGA
Organism: Gemmatimonadaceae bacterium; assembly: GCA_025362035.1. Lineage (GTDB taxonomy): Bacteria > Gemmatimonadota > Gemmatimonadetes > Gemmatimonadales > Gemmatimonadaceae > AG11. The sequence goes on from JANYIN010000204.1 coordinate 31,439, forward strand.
TCACGATCATCCTGCTCATATTCGCGGCATTCATGGCCAGCACGTGGAAGCAGCTCGTGCAAACCCTGTTCATCGGCCTGAGCGGCCGCGAGTGGGTCGTGAGATCCAGCGTGTTCCTGGCCCTGGCATTCCTCGCCACGATCGGACCGATCCTCGAATGGATCATCGAGAGTGTGAAAGTCCGAGCGGCGATCTGGGCGAGTCTTCCCTGGATCCTCGCCGTTCTGGTGTGTTTCAAGATGTCCGCTGCCGCGTGGATCGCCACGCGCCTCTATCGCAGCCGAGTGTTGAGCGACCGCACACTCGTTGCCGGCGCAGCCTGCTGGGTCGTGGCTGTCCTCGCCCTTCACGGCGTGCTCGCGTGGATTGTTCCCGCGATGCTCATCCCGCGCTACATACTCCTACTGTTCGCGATCCTGGAACTCCCACTGGCGCGACTCTCCGCGGCGCCATTGGCGCTTGCCTGGAATCGCCATGGGTGACGCGGTGCCCGCAGGTGCGAAGCCATGAAGAGCCGGAAGCTGGTGATCGGCATCGTGCTGGTTCTCATTGGCCTGCCTGCGGTGTTGGCCCTTGCGGAGGCGGTGTCCTACCGCCTCTCGAATCGGTCCAACGGCAACATCGTCTCGTCGGGCTTGAGGCGCGAGTACCTGCTCTACGTCCCCCCCACTTACGATCGCACCAAACCCGCACCTCTCGTCATCAGCATGCACGGCGCGGGCGGATGGCCGGTCCAGCAAAGGGACCTCAGCGTGTGGAACCAACTGGCGGACAAGAACGGATTCATTGTCGTCTATCCTTCGGGCGTCGATGGCGCGGGACCAAGGATCTGGCATGTGACGCACGGGGCGGAGCTTATGCGGGACGTCAGATTCATCTCGGCGCTGATCGACAAACTGGAGGCGGCCTACAACATCGACCCGACGAGAATCTACGCCAACGGGTTTTCCAATGGCGGAGGCATGTCGTTTGTGCTGTCCTGCACGCTGTCAGATCGAATCGCGGCGGTTGGAATGGTGTCAGCTGCTCAAACGCTGCCGTGGACCTGGTGCACCGATCGTCGGCCGGTACCGATGATCGCATTTCATGGGACCGCTGACCCGATGATTCCCTACAAGGGCGGTACATCGTGGATGGCCCCGAACACATTTCCAAACGTCCTGGCGTGGACGAAAGCGTGGGCGCGACGAAACCAATGCGCCGTGAACCCGGTCGATTCCGCGGTCGCTGCCGATGTTACCCGCCGGGAATACCCGAATTGTGCGGCCAACGCGGCGGTGGTGCTCTACACGATACAGGGGGGAGGCCATACATGGCCTGGCGGCACGCCGTTGCCGGAATCGTGGGTCGGGGCCACGAACCGCAGCATTGACGCGACGAGTCGGATGTGGGAGTTCTTCCGGGAGCACACGCTCCCAGGGGCGCAGGTCCGCGTCCAGCACTTGTAGAGGTGGACGCGGCAGCGAAATGCACGTTCATTTGCTGCATGAACCGACGCGACTTTACCCGATCCATCGCTGCGGCCGCCGCGGCGTCCGCCATACCCGCCGGACGGCTTGGAGCTGGCATGCTCCGCCGCGCTACGCGCCTATCGCCGCGCGTGAACGGCCAACGACTCAACGGCTGGATGTCCGCCATCGGCGAGTTCGGCAAGAATCCACAAGGCGGCGTCACACGCGTCGCGTACACCGACGCCGATGTCGCCGCCCGCGCGTATGCCATGCAATTGATGCGAGACGCGAAGCTTTCCGTGTCGGTCGATGCGGCCGGCAACATCTTCGGCAAACGCGCCGGGGTTGATCCGTCCGCGAAGCCCATCATCTTCGGCTCCCACGTGGACTCGGTGCCGGAAGGCGGCAACTTCGACGGAAACGTCGGCACGCTGGGGGCCATCGAGGTGGCGCGCACGCTGGGCGAGCAGAACATCGGCACGAAGCACCCGCTCTGGGTGGTATGCTGGCAGAACGAAGAGGGCGGCACGTGGGGCAGCCATCTGGTGACGTCGGATCCAACGCCTGTCGAACTGACCACGATGTCCCAAAGCGGAAAGCGCATCGCCGACGGTGTGCGGTTCATCGGCGGCACCCCTGACAACATTGCGGCAGCTCGGCTGCGCCGCGGCGACGCGCACGGCTACCTGGAATTGCACATCGAGCAGGGCGGCACCCTCGAGCGCGAAAGACGCGACGTCGGTGTCGTCGAGGGAATCGTCGCGCTGGGCCAGTGGGACGTGACCATCGACGGCTTTGCCAACCATGCGGGAACGACGGCGATGGGCGAGCGGCACGACGCGTTGCTGTCGGCGGCGCGCTTCACCGACATGGTGAACCGCGTCGTCACCGCGGAACCGGGTGGCCAAGTGGGAACGGTGGGGCGGATCCAGGCCTTTCCCGGCGCCCGCAACGTGGTGCCGGGAAAGGCGATCTGTGCGCTCGAGCTTCGCGACCTGGAGGACAGGAAGGTGCAGCGCTTGTACGACGTCATCGTCGCCGAGTCACGAAAGATCGGCGCGATGAATGGCACCACCTTCGCGTTTCAGCACGTCATCACGCACGAGTCCGCGCGCTGCGACGAGCGGGTGCGCTCACTCATCGGCGCGTCGGCGACGTCGCTGGGCTTCTCCACCCGAAGTTTGCCAAGCGGCGCGGGACACGACGCGCAGAACATGGCGCGAGTCTGTCCCATGGGCATGATCTTCATTCCATCGGTGGGCGGCATCAGTCACTCCCCAAAGGAATACTCGCGCCCACAGGATATCACCAACGGGGCCGACGTGCTGCTCGGCGCCGTGTTGGCGATGGACGCGGCGCAGTTCTGAGGCGTGACGTCAGCGCGCGGAGCTGAACAGAAGTCTCTCCGCTGCCCGTTCGGCCAGCCCGCGCGCATCCACCGCATCACCCGACGTGAGCACGATGACGATCGCGTGCTGATCGGGGAATCGCAGAATTGCATTGCGTCTACCGTCGCGCACGCCGTACTCCGCCAGACGCGTCGCGCTCCGAAGCCTGTCCGCCGTCCAGCCGAGTGCACTGTCGACGGAAACGCCGGTGCCGGCGCGATCGAAGCCCACGTGCTGGTCGAGCACCAGCGCCCAACGGTACAGCTCATCCACGTTCGACTGCATTTCTCCCGCGGCGTCGACCATGGACTTGTGCGCGCCAATGGGGGCGAAGAGCTGGCGATCGACGAGCTGCGCATACGTCGATCCCGCGCGCCTGGCGAGCAGTTCGGCGACGAGACGCCGGTTGTCGGGTAGCTGGCTCGCCCCCGTGATCACCTGTCGAATCGTGGTCGCGTTCCCATCCGCGATCGGCTCGTCGAGGGTGAGCTTGCCTTCGTTCACGAGCAACTGTGCGGCGAGGGCTTGATACCCGTTTGCGAGATCGCCGAGTGGAAAGTTCGGAACGGTTGTCGTCGGCATGTACTTGGCCTGCGGCGCAATGCCGTAGGATTTGTCGATGAACACCTTGCCGTTCTGTGCCACGAGCACAGTGGCGGTCGGAGCGCCCGGGCCACCGAACGCGGAGAACAGCGAGTCGACGAACGACTCCCGTACCGGCGACTCGTCAACGGCGCGATGGAGAACGCGGCGCGCGGCCAGGTCGTATCGGTCGCCTGGTCGCAGCGTGAGGAAAGGTGCGCCGGGATCGGTGGCATCGCGCCCACCGTACACGAACGCCTTGTTGCGACCGATGATGTCGGCGGTGTCGCCACGGACGACCCACGCCGTACCTTCGTCCTCGCTGATGCCGAGTAGATCGGGCCGTTTCGGCATCAGCGAATCGGCCAGGTCGGCCAGGCGCTCGCGCGCCACGACGTGCTGGTCGATGGCGACGTTGTGCAGGAAGTCGAACCCCGCTTCGTAGCCCGGGGCCATGATGGTGCCGTTTCCTTCACGGGCCCCGCGCAGCATGTAACTGGAGAGAATCGACGCGCCCGCCGACGAACCGCCCGTGACCCCGCCGCGCGCGAGGACTTCATGGAAGGCCTTCTCGGTCTTCGTCCCCGCGTACGAGTCGACCAGGTGCCACTGGCGCCCCCCTTCGAACCACACTCCGCCGGCGGTCTTGAGCACGGCAACGAAGCTGTCGGCGTCCGCCACACTGCGGTCAATGGTATGCAGGACGACGACGTGCCTTGCGCCGGCTGCTCTGAGAAAATTCGCGCCCTTCCAGTCGGCGGGATAAGTCGGGGCGCCCCCCGCGGTCGGGACATCGATGATCACTGCATCGGGTCCGCCCGCCAACCGGATGAACGTGCCTACGACCTCCGGTCCCAGCGCGCCGCCGCCGACCACGACCACGGCACCCCGCGGCGGCCCGACCCTGGGAATTTCCTGCGCGGCGAGCGCAGCAGCGGGAAAAACGATGGCCGCGAGCGCGATCACATGGCGCGACTGGGCGGAAGACACACGGATCATGGTGGCGTCGGTGAGTGGCGGATCGGAAACGGCCTGTTCGATAATACTGAAACACGCGCACCGGGCGGGAAACGCTGGCGCCGAGCCGCACGTGGTGGCATCCTGAACGCCATGCGCATACCCCACCCGTCTCGTCTCGTCCGTTTCGCCGCTGCCGGCGCGTTCGTCGCCGGAATCGCCGTATCCACGCGTTCGCTGGGCGCACAGATCCCCGCAGCGGAGTACGCCGCGCGCCGCGATTCGCTCGCGGCCCGGGTGGGCGACGGCGTCATCGTCGCGTTCGGGGGACGAACACCCGTGACCGACTTCGGGCCGTTCTATCAATTGCCGGCGTTTCACTACCTCACCAACTTCGATGAGCCGGATGCGGCGCTCGTGATGGTCGTGCGCCGCATGCATCCCACGACCACGCTGTTCCTGACACCCGTGGACGCGCGCCGCGCCTTCTACTACGGCCGCCGGCCGGACTCGGCGGCCGTGGTGCACGGCATGGGCATGGAGGCGCGGTCGTTCTCCGGGCTCGAGAAGTTCGCGGACTCCATCGCAAGGGCGAACACCCTGCCGTTCTACGTGCTGGCGGATTTCAGCGACGAGGATTTCGCACGGGAGGACTCGCTCACGCGCGGCGGGCAGTTCGCGAAGAGCATCGCGGAACGACACAAAGGGCTCGTCGTGCGTGATGCGCACCCACTCGTCGCAGCGCTGCGGGCAAAGAAGAGCGCCGCGGAGATCGCGCTACTGCGGAAGGCGGCCGAGGTGAGCAGTGAGGGCCATCGCGCCGCGATGTCGATTGCGGAGCCGACCAAGGAATACGAGATCCAGGCGGCGCTCGAATACGCCTTCATGCGACTGGGCGGCGCGCGGCCGTCGTACGGATCGATCGTGGGCGGCGGCATTCACGGAACGCAGCTGCACTACATGCGCGACCGCGGCGACGTGAAGCCGGGCGACATGGTCGTAATGGATGCCGCGACGGAGTACGAGGGCTACGCGGCGGACATCACGCGCTCGATTCCCGTGAGCGGGAAGTACACCGCCGAGCAGCGGGCCATCTACCAGCTCGTACTGGAGGCACAGAAGGCGGCGGAGCGGAACTCGAAGCCCGGCATGCTGGCGGCGGCCGCGTCGGATTCGTCGTTCGACGTCCGCGCGCGCGGACTGGCCGCGCTGGGACTGGTGGAGAGCGCGGACGCAGCCATCGATCTACCGTGGAAGGCCAACTGTCAGGCGCAGCCGCGCTCGTGCCGACAGGCGATGTTCTGGATGATCCACGGCATCTCGCACGGTCTCGGGCTGGCGGTGCACGATCCGGCGCAATTCTACTCTGGCGACGGCAAGTTCAAGGAGGGAGACGCGTTCACCATCGAGCCGGGCATCTACATCAGCTCCGCGGCGCTGGACGCGTTGCCCGATACGCCGCGCAACCGCGCCTTCATCGCGAAGGTGAAGCCCGTGGTGATGCGCTACGAGAACACGGGGGTGCGCATCGAGGACGACTACGTCATCACGGAGAAGGGGCTCGAACGGATGAGCACCGCGCCGCGCGAGATCGAGGAGATCGAGGCGCTGATGGCCAGGCGGCCGGCGCGCGCGGTCCCATGACGCGCGAAACACACCTCAGGGAGCTCGGAGTCCGCGGAGTAGCAGGCCACCTCGGCATCGAGATTCTCGAAGTGAAGCCGGAGCGCGTCGTGGGCACGATGCCGGTCGATGAGCGAACGTGCCAGCCGTTCGGGATTCTCCACGGCGGCGCCTCGCTACTGCTTGCCGAAACGGTCGCGTCCGTCGGCGCCATAGGCCGCATCGATCTGGAGAAGTTCATGGCGGTCGGGCAGGAGATCAACGCCAATCACCTTCGCGGCAAGTCCGAGGGTACGGTCACGGCGACGGCGGTGCCGCTGCATGTGGGGAGGACGTCGCAGGTGTGGTCGATCGAGATACGCGATGAAGAGGGGCGGATGGTGTGCGTGTCCCGCTGCACCATGGCCATCGTGGCGAAACGATAGCGCATTGGCTCTCGATTGCGTTGTTTCGGTGATGCTCATCGCACGCGCTCACCCCAGCCTGCGACGTGTCCACTTGCACACTCGGCGCCGAGGCGCCTAACGTATGTCCATGCCTCAGCTCATCCAGCGATGGACCATCGACGACGTCCACGCTCTCCCCGACGACGGCAACCGGTACGAGGTCATCGACGGAGAGCTCTTCGTGACGCCGGCCCCTGCCTGGCGTCACCAGCGCGCTGTCCTCGAGTTGGCCGTGCTGCTACGCGACTATCTGGCACGCGAGCGCGTCGGGGACCTGCTCGTCGCTCCCGCGGATGTCAGCTTCTCCGCATCGCGGCTGGTGCAGCCGGACCTGTTCGTCGTCCCTCTCGTGAACGGGCGCCGGCCGGAGAATTTCGCGGACGTTGGAAGACTGCTGTTGGCGATCGAAGTCCTGTCGCCCGGCACTGCGCGCGCTGACCGAGTCGCGAAGCGGAAGCTGTTTCGCGATGAGCAGGTGCCCGAATATTGGATCGTCGACCTGGACGCACGCACGTTCGAGCGTTCAACGCCGGGCGACTCCCGTCCCGAGGTCCTCGTCGATGAGGTGATCTGGCAGCCCGAGGGGGCGACGTCGCCAATGACCATAGACCTGGCGAATTACTTCTCCATGGCGCCGCACTCGTGACGCCGCGTGGCTGCTTCCTCCCTTCGCCCATCATGCACTGACCGGCAAGAAGATGGGGCGGACTGTCGGCACCGCCCCATCGGAATTCACGGCTCTCTGACTGATTCGCGAGAGACTGTCGTCGTGCTGCGGGAGGTGCGCTTGGGAGTGATGCCGCGCGAGGTGCGTGGGGGCTCTCTGCGGCCTTGTCCTCGAACGTTCCCGCCAGCACTGCGAACAGACGTGCGCGTATTGCCGAGCTTCCGTGCGGATGCAGAGGCAAAGGCGAGTCGTCCATCCAGTCGGTCCGGGCAACTGAGGCCATGCACGAGGCGCTCGAGCCGAAGTTGCGCCTCACGAAGCCCGCGGGCGAGCGCCTGTGCGAGGTCGACGAGAGCGAGACCTCGCGGGCCTGGCGACCGGCGCGCACGGCGCCATGACTCTCGAGAAACGCAAGGAGGATCTCAGGAGTTGGGCGTGCACGGAGCTACCCGCCGTCGTGGGTTCGAGATTCTCGAGGTGACGCCGGAGCGCGTCGTGGGTACGATGCCCCTGCACGAGCGCACGTGCCAGCCGTTCGGTCTGCTGCACGGCGGCGCCTCGCTCCTGCTCGCCGAATGCGTCGCCTTCGTCGGCGCGGTTGCACGGATCGATGCAGATTGATTCGTCGCCGTCGGTCAGGAGATCAACGCCAGTCATCTCTGGGGAAAGAAGAGGACATTCTGAGGGTGACGACCGGTTGACCGACATCGCCTCGCATCAAGGCGCCGTATTTGGGTGCACGGGTCAGCTGTTCTCGCGCCGATGTCAAATAATCGGTCAGGCAAGTCGCGCGACGACCTGCATCGGTCCGACAATCGGTCATTCATGTCGACGATGTGGCCGTCCCGGATCGAATGATCGCGCCTTCTCGTCACGGATGCGGGCGTTCACATCGGGCAAACGCGTGCACAGGTCACTTGATCGCTGGCACGGGCGGGCGAATCGCCGGTCCTTCTTCGGTCAACGGAGGGCCTGCTCGAGCCGTTGGCCGCCCACGTCGAGCACAACCGCGCACGGCGCAGCGAAGCTTTACGCACAGGCCCAGCAAACGACGGGTCGAGCCGGCGATCGGGGCTCATCCGGCGTGTAAACGACAGCTCGAGTCGTCTCCGGCAGGCACTAGCGGGCAGTGTGGCGCGCGCGCGACGTGGCAGGAGCAAGCTGCGCTGCTCACATCCTCCAGTCGATCGACAGCCGCAACTGCCGAGGCTCCGCCGGGTGGAAGTGGACATCGTCCACGCCGTCGGAGGTCTCTCCACGAAGCCGTGACGAGTACGCGTACTGGATGTCGTCCGCCACGCCGTTCAACACGTTCAGCATGGTCACCTGAATGCGGGTGCCCGAGCGAAGCCGGTAGCCCACGTCCGCATTGACGAGATTCGACGCCACCGCTCGCAGTGAATTGTCGTCGAGCAGCGGGTACGATCCGAAGTGCCGGAGTCGAACGGACGAGAAGATGCCCTCGCCACGCGGGCTGAAGGTCACGCCGCCCGCGATCACATTCTCAAGCGCGCCTGGAATGTGGGTGTTCCCCGCATTCACGCCGACGAACTCGGCGTGTGCGAACGAGACGTCGGCGTCGAGCGACAGGCGCGGGTCCGGCCGATAGAAGTTCGCGAACGTCACGCCCCGACGCCGGCTCGCGGCGGCCGGTTGCGTGATGCCCGCGTCGCCGCTGAAGAGTAGTTCGCTATCGAGCCTCAGCATCCAGGACGAGAAAGTCGAGCGCAGGCCGTCGATGGGAGCGAGGCGCAAGCCGACCTCTCCTCCGCGCGAGCGCACGAGCGGATCGACCGGCGCAACACGGTCGCCGGTGGCGGGATCGACGGTGATGGTGGCGCCCCGCGCATCGTTGCTGTGAAATCCGAAGCCGCCGCTGACGTAGATCTCCGTTGCGGAGGTCGGAGTGAACACGAGTGATGCCTTCGGGCTGACGATGCCGGCCGTACGGCGTCCGGAGTTCGCGGAGTTGTCGCTCGACACGTCGAACGTATACCCATCCGCCCGCACACCCACAACGCTGCGCAGCTGCGGCAGCCAATGCGATTCGGCTTCGACGTACACGCCGCTGCCCGTCTCGCGCACGTCATCCAGACGAACGGTGGAAAAGCGCTGGCGTTGCTGCGTGCGATACAGTCCGAGGCCGTTGATGATGTCGGCTCTCGTCTGGAATCCGAGCTTGAGCGTATGCTCGACGCCGAGCGCGTGCACCGCTTCCGTGTGCGTGGCGTTGCCACCGAGGATCACGCGATGATCGGTCTGGGAGAACTGGTCACCACGTATGGGGTTGTCCAGGAAGTACGTGAAGTCGGAGAACAGCGTGAGATCGGAGTAGATGGCGAAGAGCTGCACGAGCTGCGTCGAGCGCTCGCCCAGATGCCGGTAGGAGCCTGAAAGGCTGAAGCGCCGCGACGCGCCGCCGTCCGTGGAATCGAGCTGGCCGAAGCGCGAGATCAGTCCGCCGTTCACGGCCCGCAACGGGATCTGGTCGTTGGAGTTCCACTGATTGTGGTAACCCATCCCAAGGAGCGAAAACTGCGACGCCATCGAGCCCCATGTGTACCGGGCGAGTCCGCTGAACTTCCGTACGCGCTCGGGAAGGTGCCACGGCCCGTCGTATTCCTTCCCTTCCAGGCCGGCCATCAAGTCGCCGCCGCCGAGCGTGGTGGAACCGCCCAAGGCGAGCCGCGCGAGGCCGTTCTGGCCATAGCCGACGTTCGCGAATGATCCATCGAGTTTGCTCTTGAGATGGAACTCGGCACCGCCAGCGCTGCCGAAGTCGCCGACATCGGTGTGATAGACGCCAAGCTTGTAGTCGAGATAGTCGATGAACTCGGGGATCAGGAAGTTGAGATCGGTATAGCCCTGACCATGTCCATGCGTGGGCAGGTTGAGCGGCATGCCTTCAAGACGGGTCTGGAAGTCAGTGCCGTGATCGAGGTTGAAGCCGCGCACGAAATATTGGTTCGCCTTGCCTTCGCCCGAGTGCTGCGTGACGATCACGCCGGGCACCGTCTCGAGCAGCTCGCCTTCGCGCGTGATGGGGCGCAGCTGCAGATCCACCGCACCGATGCGGCCCTCCGACGCGCTGCGCGCCACGCCGATGAGATCATCTGCCCGCCCACTCACCTTCAGTGTGTCGAGCGCGTGCGCGCGAATCGTGTCACGCGCCACCGGCGGCAATGGAGTGCTCTGCGCATATAGTGCCGGACCGGAGCATAGCAGGACTAGGAATGCGGGTCCGCGGAGTAAGAAAGTCATGGTGTGTTAGTTGCTTACCACTCGAAGGCGACCGCGATGGAGACGTGTGAACATACGCCTCCTTTGCGCTATTGGATTGCCGCGGCGCCTGGCGAAAACGCAAGAGTAGAGCCGTCTCATCTGAACACGGCGACGGAAAGTATCGATGCAATCCAGTCGCAAGTTCGTGACGTATTGGCCTCAGCGCGTCCGACAGCTTTCGACAGCGCACGAGCCGACGAGGAGGACTTTCCTCCCGTGGGCACATCACATCTTAGGAGGCCACATGAAGTTTCACTTGCCTGGGCGAGGCGCGCGCGCTCTCGCACTACTCGCCACCGTCGCGGTGGTCGGCGTCGCCGGCGTTCGCGCCGCGCGTGCGTCGGATCACCAGGACAACCCGCTGGTAGAGCTGAATCCGTCCATGGACATGAGCGATTTCTACGCGTTCCCCGGCTCTGCCGCCGATCGAACGGTGCTCGTGCTCAACAGCCATCCGCTGCTCACCCCCGCGCAGACGCCGGGTGCCTCGTTTGACCCGAACATTCTGTACCAGTTCAAGATCGACAACACCGGGGACGCGAAGGAAGACCTCGTGATCCAGGTGGTCTTCCATGGTACGGGCGCAAGCCAGACGGTCGAAGTCCGCGGCCCGATCGCTCCGCCAGTGGTGGGCGGCATGATGAACACGGTCGCGAACACAACGCCAACTGTAACCGGCCCGGTCAACACTGTACTGGGTACGACATCGGGCATGCAGGTGTATGCCGGCGCACGCGAAGATCCGTTCTTCCTCGATCTCGAGCAGTTCCTGCGCATCCTCCCCGACCGCAAGCCGAGCACGGGTCCCCTCTCGCTCATTCCGGACTCGCCCACCGCAGGGTCGTTCCGCGATGCCGCGAGCGCTGTGGACGCGCTGAAGGGATCGAACGTGCTCTCCATCGTGGTGGAGTTGCCGACGGCGCAGCTCACCGCAGGCGGTTCGTCCAAGCTGGGCCTCTGGGGAACGATCAGTCGCTGATCGGATCCGTCATCGCCATCTACTCACTGAATCGAGGATTCATTTCATGTTGAACGTTCTTCTCGCTCGTCGGGCGCGACTCGGGGCCATCGCGGCGCTGAGCGTTGCCTCGCTGGCGCTCGCGGCCGCTTGCGGCAGCGACACGACCACTGCGCCAGCCAACGCCAACGACCTGGTGACTTATAATCAGGTGCAGCGGCTCGGCAATCCGCTCGTGAGCGAAGTGCTGCTCGCCAAGCGCGATCACGCCTTCCACGGCAGCTCCAATCCACAGGACGACGTCGCGAACTTCTCCGGCAAGGTGAAGGGATTCGTCGCCGCCTTCCGTCCCAACGCCACGGGGCTGCAGAATGCCCTGGCCGCCACGCTGCTGCCCGACGTGCTCACGATCCAGACAGATCAGCCACAGAGCACGGCCGGATATCTCAGCTACGTGCTCAGCGGAACGGGCAAGGGATACGGCGGCCGCAAGCTGGCCGACGACGTGGTGGACATCTCGCTGACCGCGGTGTTCAGCGACTTGCTCGATCCCACGCAGTCTGTCTGCAAGCCGTTCCAGTTGCCGCTCTGCACGGACAATGTCCCGTCGCACGGCGGCTTCACCACCACGTTTCCGTATGTGGGAGTAGCCAAGTAATGCAGGCCCGGCATCGGTGCACGCGCATTTTCGACGTCGCCCGCTTTGCGTCGCTGGTCGCACGTCGCACCGGTGCCATCGTGGTCAGCGCCGCGGCAGTCCTCTCGATCGCGGCGTGCGGACGGCCATCGCCGGCGCACGTCGCGTCGGCAGGGCGGATCGCGGCGCCGCTCAAGAGCGACGCAGAAATTCGGGATCTCGACATCGAATACTACCTCGCGCGTGCGAATCGGGACCCCACCGGAGCCATGGACCTCGCGCACGTTGGTGCCCTGCACCTGGCGCGGGGCCGCGAAACGGGCGATCCGCGCGAGGCGATCCTCGCGGAACAGGCGGCACGACGCTCGCTGCACAATCGGTCCGTGGCGAACATCGGTGCGGCGCAGGTGCTGGAATCCGCGCTGCTCGCGCAGCATCGCTTCGACGAAGCCCTGACGCTCGCCGTTTCGGCGCGCGACCAGGATCCGGACAACGCGAGCCTGCGCGCCGCGGTCGGCGACATTCAGATGGAACTCGGCCAGTACGACTCGGCGCGCGCCTCCTTTTCGAACCTGCACACGGCGCTCGGGGATCTTTCCGTGGCGCCCCGTCTCGCCCGTTGGGCCGAAATCGAGGGCCAGCCGGACAAGGCGCGCCGAATGCTGCATGCCACGCTCGTGACCGCGCTGAAGACCAACGGTGTTCCCCGCGAGCAGATGGGCTGGTACTGGCTGCGCGTAGGTGACGTCGAACTGCGGACCGGGCATCCGCACGCCGCCGACTCGGCTTACACCGCCGGCCTTGTCGTTCACCCGAACGACTATCGCTTGCTGTCCGCACTCGCGCACAGCGCAGCGCTGCAACAGCGCTGGACGCGTGCCATCGACTATGGCCAGCAAGTGATCGGTTTGACGCTCGACCCGGCGACGCTTGGCACGCTCAGCGATGCGTACGCCGCCATCGGTGACACCGCCAAGAGCACCGAGTACGCGCACGTCCTCGACGTGGCCGTGCTCAAACAGCCCGGTGCGTATCACCGCGCCTGGAGCCTGTTTCTGCTCGATCATGACCGGCACGTGGCCACGGTGGCCCGCAAGATTCGCGAGGAGCTGCGCACGCGAAAGGACGTGTATGCGTATGACCTGCTCGCGTGGGGTCTTCACAAGGAAGGACGCGACAGGGAGGCCGATCAGGCCATGACGCTGGCGCTGAGGGAGGGCACGCAGGATGCGCAGCTCTTCTATCACGCCGGGATGATCGCGCATTCGCTCGGCCGCTCCGATGACGCGCGCGCACAGCTCACGCGGGCCCTGGCGTTGAATCCGTTCTTTCATCCCACGGCGCCCGCCATCGCCCGTGCTACGCTCGCCGCATTGCCGAGCACGCGGCGCGTCGCCTCGACCTCGTCGTCGGTGAGCGCGCCATGAGCGAGTTCCTCACGTTTCTTCAACTCGGATTTCGGCACATCGTCGATCTCGAGGCCATGGACCACATTCTCTTCCTGGTGGCGCTCGCGGCGATCTACCGCTTTCGCGACCTGAAGCGGGTACTCTGGGTCATCACGGCGTTCACGGTCGGCCATTCGGTGACGCTCGCACTGGCGGTCACCGGCATTCTAACTTTGCCGTCGGCCATCATCGAATTCCTGATTCCGGTGACGATCGTCGCGACGGGCATCGAAAACCTTCTGGTGCGCGATCGCGAACGGGCCGCATGGGGCGGCCGCTATCGGCCGGTGTTTGCGGGCGTCTTTGGTCTGGTGCACGGCGCCGGTTTCGCCAACTATCTGAAGGCGTTGTTCGTGGACCGCCTCGCGGTGCCACTGTTCGGCTTCAACGTGGGTATCGAGCTCGGTCAGATCGTGGTGCTGACGCTCATCGCCGTAGCGTTCCTTGTTCTCGATGGCTCCATTCGGCGCTTGCGTGCTCCGAGTGCGTCGTGGCAGCCGCTGCGCGTGCGCGTGGTGGCGGTGTCGCTGCTGGTGGTCACGGTCGGATCCGCCTGGGCCGTGCAGCGCAGTCCATGGTAGTGCCTTTGGCGCGCTTCACGGTCGGCTTGCAGGTGGTGCTTCTCATCGCCGCCATGACGCCGCGCGTGGCCGCCGCGCATCCGCTGCACACGACCATCACGGAAATCGTCGAGGACCGCGCGCACGGGAAAATACGCGCGACAGTGCGCGTGTTCATGGACGATCTCGAAACGGTTGTGCGGAAGTCCACACACGGCCGCGTGTCGCCCGCGTCCGGCGCGGCGTGGGACGCGGCCACGCAGGCGTACGTCCGGTCCACGTTCGGGCTTCGTGGCCACGGAGGCGCGTCGCTTCCTCTGGAATCCTGTGGCGTGAAACGCACCGCGGACCTGCTCTGGTTTTGCTACGAAGCGGCCGATCCGGGCGTCACCCCGCTCGACGCGTTCGCGTTCACGCTTTTCGATCTCTACGAGGATCAAGTGAACGTCGTGCAGGCGACCATGGGCGGCGCGCGCTCCAGCCTGCTCTTCACCAGGGGCGACAAGCCGAAGCGCCTGCGGTAGCCGTCCGCGAATGCGCGCGGGCCGCTACTCCGTGTCTGGACCTCCGGCCGGAATCCGGCTATAAGCATCGGGACCATTCCGGTACTCACTGGAAGCCCGCATCGGCGCTGTCCGGCTACTCGGATCCACCGCGCCCATGTCCATCGCCCGCTACGATCAGGAACAGCCGTCGAATGCCCACGATCCGTGTCGCTGTCGTACAGGCGTACGTCCCACGCAGTCTCGAGGAGGGACTCGCGACCGCCGCCGAGCGGTGCGCCGCGGCCAGCTCGGATGGCGCGGCGGTGGTCGTGTTCCCCGAAACGTGGCTTCCCGGCTATCCCATCTGGCTCGACGTGTGCCGCGACGTGGCGCTCTGGGACCACGCGCCGGTCAAGACCGTCTACGCTCGCATGGCGGCCCAGAGCATCGCTGTACCGAGTGAAGCCGCGCGAACCCTGGCGGACATCGCGGCCGCAAACCGCATTACGCTCGTGATGGGCGTCAGTGAACGGGTGGACGAAGGCGCGGGCCGCGGGACGCTGTACAACAGCATTCTCACCTTCGGCCCGGACGGTGCGCTGCTGAATCATCATCGCAAGCTCATGCCGACGTACACCGAGCGCATGGTCTGGGGCGCGGGCGACGCCGACGGTCTGCGTGCGGTCAATGTCGGCGACGCGCGACTCTCGGCGCTGGTGTGCTGGGAGCACTGGATGCCGCTCGCCCGGCAGGCGCTCCACGAATCCGGCGAGGACGTGCACGCTGCGCTGTGGCCCACGGTGCACGAGATGCACCAGGTGGCCAGTCGACACTATGCGTTCGAAGGGCGCTGCTTCGTCCTTGCCGCCGGCTCGCTCATGCGTGCCGTCGATTTGCCACCCGAGCTCGAGCGAGCCGAGAGCCGCGTGACCAGCGACGCGCAATTCGTTCTCCGTGGAGGCAGTGCCATCATCGCGCCGGATGGCGCGTACGTGGCCGGCCCACTGTACGAGGAAGAGTCCATTCTGGCTGCAACGCTCGATTTGTCGCGAGTGCGTGAGGAGCGCATGACACTCGACGTCACGGGACACTACCACCGGCCGGAGCTGCTGTCGCTCACCGTGACACGTTCTGGCCGGCCAGTCACCGCACCTTCACCCCCGCGAACATGACCAGCAACACTGGGCAATACCACGCCATCGTCGTAGGGTCAGGCCAGGGAGGAGGCCCCTTGGCCGGTGCATTCGCCAAGGCCGGCCATCGCACGTTGCTGGTGGAGCGTTCGCACATCGGGGGCACGTGCATCAACGAGGGTTGCTCGCCGACGAAGACGATGATCGCCAGCGGACGAGTCGCGTATCTGGCGCGACGGGCCAGCGACTACGGCGTTCGCACGGGTGCGGTGGGCATCGACCTCGCGCGAGTACGCGAGCGCAAGCGCGGGATCGTGACCAGCTTCAGATCGGGGAGCGAACGCGCGCTGGCCAACGCCGGTGTCGAGGTGCGCATGGGAACCGGGCGGTTCACCGGTCCGCGCACCATCGAGATCACCGCTGCTGATGGCACGCGCACCGCCGCCACCGCGGAGATCGTGGTCATCAACACAGGGCTCCGCTCAATCGCGCCGTCCATTCCCGGTCTGGAACATGTGCCCGCGCTCGACTCCACATCCGTCATGGAGCTGGACGTTGTTCCCGAGCACCTTCTCATCCTCGGAGGCGGCTACATCGGCTTGGAATTCGCGCAGCTGTTTCGGCGGTTTGGCAGTCGCGTCACCGTCGTGCATCGCGGCGCACAATTGCTGCCGCGCGAGGACGCCGACATCGCCACCGCCATCGCGAGCGTCCTGCGGGATGATGGCATCGATGTTCGTACGAATGCCAACACGACGCACGTTTCT
The DNA here is from genome assembly GCA_025362035.1 of Gemmatimonadaceae bacterium. Lineage (GTDB taxonomy): Bacteria > Gemmatimonadota > Gemmatimonadetes > Gemmatimonadales > Gemmatimonadaceae > AG11. Next base: position 47,823 of record JANYIN010000204.1, read on the forward strand.
CGCACGGCCGACGCTCGTGTGGTGCTGCTCGTGCACTCGAACGACGGCGACGTGGAAGTGAGTGGCTCGCATCTGCTCGTCGCCACCGGGCGCCGCCCCAACACCGACCACCTCGGCGCCGCCGCCGCTGGCATCGCCCTCGATGACCAGGGGTTCGTCAAGGTGGACAGTCGCCTCGAAACGAACGTGCGCGGCGTCTACGCCATTGGTGACGTGAAGGGCGGTCCCGCGTTCACGCACATTTCGTACGATGACTTCCGCATTCTCCGCGCGAATCTCATCGAGGGGCGGACCGCAACGACGGACGGCCGGGTGGTCCCGTACACCGTGTTCACCGACCCACAACTCGGTCGCGTGGGAATGACCGAAGCCGAGGCGCGCCGTGCCGGACTGGACGTGCGTGTCGCCACCCTGCCCATGAGCAGTGTGGCGCGCGCGCTGGAGATGGACGAGTCGCGGGGCATGATGAAAGCGGTGGTGGACGCGTCCACGAACAGGATTCTCGGTGCCGCGGTATTCGGCATCGAAGGCGGAGAACTGGCGACGCAGCTCCAGATCGCGATGATGGGAGGGTTGCCGTACACCGCACTTCGCGACGGCGTCTTCTCGCATCCAACGCTGGCGGAGTCGCTGAACAACCTGTTTTCCGACCTGGCGTAGTCAGATAGATTGAAGCGTCCACCCTACTGCGTTTCTGCATGCTTCTCCGGCGCTTCTACGATATCAGGCTCGCTCAAGCGAGTTATCTCATCGGCTGTCAGACCACGGGCGACGCCATCGTCGTCGATCCGAACCGCGACATCGAGCAGTACATCCGTGCCGCGGCCGACGAGGAGCTCCGCATTGCGTACGTCACTGAAACGCACATCCACGCCGACTTCGTTTCTGGCAGCAGGGAACTGGCGCACCGGGCGGGTGCCACGTTGTTGCTGTCCGACGAAGGAGGCGACGACTGGCGCTACGACTTCGCCGCGGCGTCGAATGCCACGTTGCTACATGACGGCGACGCCATCATGGTGGGCAACGTTCGGCTCAGAGTGCTGCACACCCCCGGTCACACTCCAGAGCACATCAGCTTCCTGATCACCGATGCCGCCACGAGCGATCGGCCGATGGGCGCCCTCACTGGCGACTTCATTTTCGTAGGCGATGTGGGACGGCCCGACCTGCTCGAGCGCGCCGCTAACCTGGAAGGAACGATGGTGGCGGGAGCGCGTGCGCTTTTCGCCAGCATCCAGCGCTTCAAACAATTCCCCGACTACCTGCAGATATGGCCGGGCCATGGCGCTGGCTCGGCGTGCGGAAAGGCCCTCGGAGCGCTTCCCTCCACCACGTTGGGCTATGAAGCGATCGCCAACTGGGCGCTGGCGGAAACCAGTGAGGAGGAGTTCGTACGGATGGTCCTCGCGGGCCAGCCGGAGCCGCCAAAGTACTTCGCCCACATGAAGCGGATCAACAAGACTGGCCCGCGCATGCTGGGGGGGTTCAATCGACCACCGCATCGGCCTCCTGAGGAACTCGCCGTTCAGCTGGGGCGGGGCGCTCTGGTGGTCGATACGCGCAATGCCGTCGAGTTTGCAGAAGCCTTCGTTCCCGGCACCATCAACATCCCGTTGAACAAGAGTTTCACAACGTGGATGGGATCGCTCGTGCCATTTACGGGTGACCTCTACCTCATCGTGGACACATCCACGACGCGAAGCATCGACGATGCCGTGCGGAATCTTGCCATGATCGGCCTCGATCTGGTGAGCGGGTACTTCGGCACTGACGCCGTCATGTCGGGGTCGGGCAGGTACACACCCTCCACTGTCACGCAGGCAGGGGTGCGCGATCTCGCCGACCGCATGCGCCGCGACGCTGTCCAGGTGATCGATGTGCGCGGAGCATCGGAATGGGATGCCGGGCATTTGCCCGGCGTCCGAAACATGCCGCTTGGCTCGCTGTCCGATCACCTCGGTGAACTCTCGCGCGAGAGGCCGGTGGTGGTTCACTGCCAGGGTGGGGGGCGCTCCGCGATCGCCGCGAGCGTGCTGCGCGCGAGTGGATTCGATCATGTCGAGAATCTCACAGGTGGCTACGCGGCGTGGGTGACCGAGGGGCTGCCCGTCGAGGGGAACTAGCCCCGCCGCGACGCCCACCGCGGTTTCACATACCTCGGTGGGCAGTGGTGCTGTTCAGTGTGTCGGCCAGGCGAACAGCTTGCTGGGCTCCGTTCCCGTTCGTGCGCGCGCCACGTCCGACGGCTCAGTCCAGAACCCCTGAGTGCGGTCCGCGCTGCTGAAGCGCACCTCGACCGAGCCCCCGCCGTTGGCGCCGCGCGTCAGTGGGATGGCAAGATCCACGCGGTACAGTCGCTTCGACCTCGACGGATAGGCGGCGAGCAGACTCACGCCGACGGTCGCGCGCGTCGCGTCGACGCCGTAAGGCACATCGCCCGCCCACAGCCTTCCCGCTTCGCCAAACGTCGCGACGCCAACGTCGGCGCGCCGCACCACGGACGCGCCGCTGAAACGCAGTTCGCCGCGAATCACGTTGCGACGTCCGCCGGCAAGTCCGGAATTGCGATAGCCCATCAGCCCACCAATCGGATCCCTGAACGTGAGCTGAAGCGGCAGGCGGGGATCCTTGCCCGCGGACACCTCGTCGGCGATGATCAGCACCGCACCTGGTGCTCCGCCCAGGTAGAGCGCCGTGCGGGCGCTTCCGATCACGCTGTTCCATGTCGCAGTGGCGGGATCCCGACGTCCCTCGACCTCCGCGAGTGTTCCGATCCAGGCTCGCGACGTCGCCGCGCCCGCGTACAGGGCGCTCGACAGGAACACGTCGTTCTCGCCGAACGTCGACAGGCCGTGTGCCGCCAAGAGTCCCACAGTGATGCCAGACGGCACGTCCTGCGAACCAACGAGCGCGTCGAAGCCGTCCACGCTGCGAAACGTGACGCGACGCAGGCCGCCGGTAACTCCCAACCGAGCCGCATGAAATGGCGTATACCGTCGCGTCAGGGCTGATCCGGTATCGGCGCGGAGGCCCGTGCTGTCCATCACGACGCCGGCGGCCGCGGGATCGAATCGGCGGCCAGACACGGCGCCGCCCAGTAGCGCGACGGTGTGCGTTCCGAAGATTCTGAGTAGCCCGCCGATGTCCCAGTTCTGATCGTCCGCCTGCAGCACGAGCGGGTCGTTCGCGGGTCGCTCGAACGGCAAGTAGTTCTCGCGGGACACGGCGCCCACGTGCCACGAAACATGTTGCAGATCGGTGAAGATTGGATGCTCGAGCTCCGCGCTCACCTGGTGGCCGACAGCAAACCGGTCGGCGTCGAGTCTGAACAAATACGGTCGTCCGAACAGCGCATCCGCCTCGACGCGCCCCCCGAACCCGGTGCGGTACGCGCCGTTGCGCTCAAAGCGGCCTTCGAGGCGGAGTGCCGCGCCGGCGACGTTCTCGTTGCCCAACGCCATGGACTGAAGCGACACGCCACGAAACCGCGCGCCTACCCGCACCGGCACTTCGTCCACGGTCCTCACCATGACGGCCACCGTGCCGCCGCTGTCCGGTTCAACCGTCACCGTGGCGTCGGCCAGAAAGGATTGCGCGCGCAGCACGCGCTCGGATTCGGCGCGCCGATATTCATTGCACGGACGACCCGTTTCGAGTGACAGGAAGGCCGCGATGACACCGTCCTGAGTGGTGGCGTGGTGGAGCCCCACAGATCGCGCCGCGGCCTGCCATTTCTGCGCCGTGCCGGCAAACGGGGGCGGCGAGGCACGTATTTCGACCCGGCGTACGATCTGGCCCGCGCAGAGAGTAGTCACGGCAGGCATGTCCTGGCCGCCGGCGGGAGAAACCGAGAACGCCAGGAGCATCGCGGCGAGATACGCGTTTCCGGATCGGCGCGTCATGCGGGCTGCCAGGGCCTGAGCCGTTCCGGCGTGGCTAGGCGGTTCAGGCCGATTTCGCCGCTTCCACCCACCTCTCGAGCGTGAGCGTGAACGTGCTGCCGCGCCCCAACTCGCTTCGCACCGACAGCGAACCGCCCATCGCGGCGGCGAGGTCGCGACTGATGGACAAGCCGAGGCCCACACCGTCGTGCGGGCGGTTGAGCGCGCGACCCACCTGGATGAACGGATCGAAGATGTTCTCGATCTGTTCCGCAGCGATACCGATGCCGGTGTCGGTGACGTGCACGCGCGCCGTCACCTCATCAAAATCGCACGTCACTTCGATCGACCCTCCTTCAGGCGTGTATTTGATGGCGTTCGAGAGCAGGTTGATCAGGATCTGCTGGAGCTTGTCACTGTCAGCGCGCACGACCACGCGTGCATCGCACGGATGCGCCACATAGTGTTGACGGCGGTCGCGCAATTGAGGCGCCACGAGTTCCTCCAGCGCCGACACCGCGGGGCCAAGTTGCACGTCGCGCATCAGGTACTGCACGGCGCCCGCCTCGAGCTTCGAGAAGTTGAGGACGTCGTTGATGAGCGATAGCAGCATCTGCTGGCTGCGTGCCACGCGAATGAGGGCAGCTTCCTGCGCCTCATTCAGCGGGCCGTAGATGCCGTTCCGCAGGATTTCCGTGTACCCGCCGATCGCGTTCAAGGGCGTGCGCAACTCGTGGCTCATGACGGCGAGAAAGTCGCTCTTCGCCTGATTCGCGCGGAGCGCCGCGTCGCGAGCCTCGTCGGCGGCCGCCGACGCATCCTGCAGCCGAAGGTTCGTGTGCTCCAGCTGATCGGAGGTGGCGCGCGCCTCCTCATACTGCGATGCCAGAGCCACCTGCGATGCCTTGACCGTACCGGCCATTCGATTGAAGCTCGTGCCCAGGCGCAGCACTTCGTCCGCCGCGGTATCATGCGCTTCGACGAACGTGTCGAAATCTCCGGCGGCCATCCCCTCGGTGGCCGTCGTCAACTCCACCAGCGGGCGCGTGACCTGGCGACTCAACACCCAGGCCAGCGCCACTCCACCCAGGAGCAGGAAGAAGCTCAGGAAGGCGATGCGCCGGATCGTGTCTCGTGGGGCGTCGACCAAGCTGGTTTGCGGTGCTTCCACCACGACCACGTACGGTGTGTTCGGGATGACCGCTTCCCGGGCGATCTGGACCGGCCCGGACCCGTGCCGAGCGATGAAACCGTCCGGTGTGGTGTCCAGCCTGGCGGGCGGCGACACCGGGACCCCCTCGATGGATGCCCAGAAGCCGTCGGTGGCGTTCCGGAGATAGACGGTCACGTCTTCGCCAGAAAGTCCGCGCAGCAGCGCCGTGGTCTGCGGATTGTTCGCCACCCTGCGCTGTTGCGCCAGATACCCGATGCGATGGCCGTCCTTCATCACCGGGCCCACCGCCCAGGAGTACACGCGGTCGTGCGAAGGGTACAGCGCGCCGAACTGCACGGAATCGAGACCGGGTTCTCCGGTGGGCACCTGGGTCACGAGGCCGTTCCGAAGCGGCCGCATTTCAGGCCGCTTCATCGCGAGGGTATCGCCCTGGACGTCCGCCCCGAGGTGGGCCACGCGACGCCCATCGTTGGTCCAAAGCTCGATCGGCAGCCCAGAGTCGTTCGGCGATCGCAGCCGTTCAAGAGTCGCGGAGGCGGCGGAATCCACCGTCGCGGAGTGCGGCTTGCCGTACAAATCAATGGCCCGATGGAGGTCCGGATTGCTCGCGAGGCTTTGCAGGGTGGCCTTGCGCGCTTTCGTCGTCTGATCTGCGTTGGTGATGAGCGGCGTCAGGAATCCCTGAAATCGTGCGTGGAATGTGTCGGCCCGCGCTGCCACCAGGGCGCGATAGGTGAGGGTCAGCGACAGGGTCAGCACGACCACCACGATCGCCGCCGTGAGCATCGGCAGTTGCGTCGCGAGCGACCATCGCCGCCACGGCCAGACACGATGGGCAATGAGCGGCGTCAGCGGGCCGGTCCTTCGGTCGCTCCGCTCCGTTGCCGCAGCGTCCGAGCGCCACATCGGGGCCTTCTCACTTGCGTCGAAATCTTCAAGTCCGTCCGCGTCATGTCGCACACTGTCGCCATGCTGATCGATGTGCAAGTTCACCTTCGGTGGGTCCGAGGGCCAGCGACAGCGGACCCGAATACTAATCCGTGACTCGGCCAGCGCCTCGCAGAGTTCGGGCCAGAGGAATTGTCCCTCTCCGCGTGCTGGCCCATATCTCGCCTCTCATGTTTCGACACCCGATTTCCGCCGCACACCCCGTCCATGCACATGTCATCCATCTCACACTCCAGGCAGTCGCACGCCGTCCGGCTCGTCGCCGTCCTCCTGGCCGTTGCCGTCCTTGGCGCGTGCGGCACAAAGGGCGCGGCCATTCGGCATGCGCTTCGGTTCCGTCACCGCCGCACCGCGCCAGTGTGGACGCCTGCCACTCCCGCCAATGTGAAACACCTTCCTGCCGATGAGGTGAAAGCCGCCATCGCTACGCGTCTCCAGGGAAATGCACCGGCAGGCGTGACCGACAACGTCTGGAAGCATACGAAGGCGCTGTACAAGAGCTACAACGATGCGCCGCTCTGGCTCACCAGCGACGGTCTGGCGAAAGATCGCGCGCGCGTGTTGGTGGACGCCATGCTCTCCCTTTCGGACGATGCGTTGAAGCTCGACGCATTGCCCGTCCGCCCGCTGTCCGAGGCGCTCTCCGCTCTGAATTCGGCGTCGCCCACGGCGGAACAGTTTGCGACCGCAGACGTCCTGCTTTCGGCCACGTATGCAAACGTGGGCCTGGACCTGCTCACCGGGCAGGTGAACCCCAAGAGCCTTGGGCAGGCGTGGCACATCAACCCGGCCGACGACGACGTGGACAGTGCGCTCGTGCATTCGCTCGGCGACACTCTTTCGCGGGGCATCGCGGAGATGCGACCAACGGATCCCGTGTATGCGCAGTTGCAGAAGGAGCTCGCCCGGTATCGCGCGCTCGTCGCCAAAGGCGATTGGCCGCGCGTCCCAGAAGGGAAGACCCTTCATGTAGGCCAGTCTGACTCGCCTCAGCGGCTGACCGCGCTGCGTGCGCGCCTGGAAGCGGAGGGATTCACCCTGGGTACGAGTGCCCCGCCGACGTCAACGGACACTGGCCGGCGCGTGGCAATGAGTCCATCACGAAGCGTGTACGATGCCACCCTCGCCGAGGCGGTCGGCGAATATCAGGCCCGGCACGCGATCGGCGTGGACAAGAATCTCGGCCCGGAAACTGTGAACTCGCTGAACGTGCCGGCCGCATATCGGCTCGGCCAGATCGCCGCGAATCTGGAGCGGGAGCGATGGCTCCCCCACTGGCTGGGATCGCGCTACATATACGTCAATGTGCCCGCGTTTCAGCTCACCGCGTATGACACGGGCGAGAAGTCGCTGGAGATGCGGGTCATCGTGGGCCAGGAGTTCGAGGACAAGGCGACGCCCGTGTTCAGCGACTCCCTGACGACCGTGGTGTTCCGTCCGTACTGGAACATCACGCCCGACATCCAGCGCAAGGAGATCGAGCCAAAGATCGCCGCCGACCCGACGTATTTCGATCGCGAAAATCTCGAATATTATTCCGACGGTGGCACGCGACGCATCCGTCAGAAGCCGGGTCCGAAGAACTCGCTCGGTTTCGCGAAGTTCCTGTTTCCCAACGATTTCAACATCTATCTGCACGATACGCCGTCGCGGGAACTGTTCGACAAGGACGTCCGCGCATTCAGTCACGGCTGCATACGCGTGCAGAAGCCAGGGGAGCTGGCGCAGTGGGTGTTGGGGTGGAGCGCCGAGCAAGTCCAGAGCGCCATGGACAGCGACAAGGACAATGTGTCGGTGAAGGTGCCCGAGAAGATTCCCGTATACATCATGTACGGAACCGCGTTCATGAAGGGCGGCTTGCTCTCCTTCGGCAACGATCTCTACCATCGGGACGACGCGCTCGTGAAGGCGGTCGCGTCCGGCGCGCTTCCCAGTTCGGAAGCGCGCAGGAATGTAGAGGCGTTGCGGAAGCTGGTTTGAAGAGCGCAGCGTCGCTCTAGTCGGACGGCGACTTGTGGCTGGACACGTTTACGTCGATCGGCATTCTGTGTCCGGCCCACGTCTGCTTCACATCGAGCATGCCCTGCCAGACGGCGGCAAACGCGTGCCCGACTTCGGACGGCAGTTTCGTGATGTCGAATCCCCGCGCCTTGGCCACCCAGAAGGGTGGTTCGGTGGCCAAGCCGGCGCCACGGTACGCGTCCTTCACGTCGTCGTATACGGCGTTGGCGTTGAAGGTGTGCACGTAGATGCCGGCGCGATATCGACCGTCGGCGATGACCGCGCGCACCCAGGCCTTGTAGTAGTCGCGCATGGATTGCGGGACTGACTCCATTCGCTCCAGGTCCAGGAAGATCGTGGTGCCCCGGGGAAAGCCTTCGTGCTGCGCGCGCGCACCGGCGTCCGCGCCGTCCGCAGCGCCACGCGCGGCGGTCACGAAGTCGGCGTTGCATCTCGCGTCGGGCGCCGGAGCCGGCGCCCGGTGGAGGACCGTTCGCGTGATGGTCTGCCAGATCGTGTGACGCGCGTCACCCCGCCCGACTCGTTTCTTGACGCGCGACGTGATCCGTTTGGGAACCAGATGAGGCGCGCCGGGCAAGCGGCCCCAGGTCTGTTGTCCCACATACACGACGGCAAGACCGTAGCCCATAGCCGTCAACGTATCGCGCTTGCCGGACCATCCTTCGTCGGCGTGGCACGGGCTGGGCAGATAGTAGCCCGTCCATTCGTAGGGAGCGCCGCCGGAGTGCCAGGCCTGCATCACGGCGTCTCCTGGATACTCGCTGGTGTCGAAGCCGAGGTGTCCAGTGCTGACGGCGTCGGCGGCAACGGCGCTCTGGCCCGAGACTGCCGCAGCGACCTCGGCGATTCTGGCGGACGCGCGGCCGATGTCCGCGCGGGTTGAACCGCTGAAGTCGCAGCCCAGGAGCGCGAACATCGAGGAGAGGAGGAGGAGAAGGCCGCGGCGCATGGCTCCTTCAGGTGCGAGATGCGGACCGCCGCGCGCCGTCGGGTTCGCTGGGAACGAAAACCGGGTCTTTCCAGCCCTCGGTGTATGCTTTTTGCGGTGGCACTGCCGCACCCACGGAAGTCGTGAAGAACCATTTTGGAGGTCCGATGCTACGCCGACTGCTCCACCATAAAGTCCTGTTCGCTTCGCTCTGTTCGGCCGCGCTCGTTTCGGGTTGCGCGAGCAAGGACAAGGCCGCCGACAGCGCCAAGCAGGCAGATTCCACCGCGGCCGCAATGGCCCCCGCTCCGCCGCCGGCACCGGCCGCGCCGGCGCTGACCGATCCGAACATCGTGGCGATTCTTGACGCCGCCAACGCCGCCGACAGCACGGCGGGATCAGTCGCGGCGCAGAAGGGGACGTCTGCCGACGTCAAATCGTTCGGGAAGGACATGATGCGGGATCATCACGCACTGCGGAAGGCGGGTGCGGATCTCGCAAAGAAGCTGAAGGTGACACCAGCGCTGCCGTCAGGAGATACCGGCGTCGCGTCAGCCCAGGCGTGGCATGACAGTTTGGTGGCGATGCCCAAGGGTGCGGCGTTCGACAAAGCGTACATCGATCATGAAGTGACGTACCATGAGGCGGTGCTGCAGACCGCGACGGCCGCTCTGGCCGCGGCGCAGAATGCCGAGCTCAAGGCATTGATTACCAAGGCGGCGCCGAACATCGAGGCCCACCTGGCACACGCGAAGGCCATCCAGGCAAAGACGACGTAGGCGGTTGCTCGGCGTGCGTGACGCCCGGGGAGTACCCGGCGGCGCGCACGGCTGGCTTGGTGCGTTGGTCATGATCCTCAGGTCCCGAGGCATGGCGTGGGGGCTGCTTGCCGTTAGATTTCATGGACCGTCGGACATCGGCGGCGAATGAATCTGGCCCGCG
>JANYIN010000172.1 GCA_025362035.1 Gemmatimonadaceae bacterium
GTGGAAGTAGGCGCCAGGTGTCAGCGCGGCAATCTCGCGGACGATGTCATCCACCAACCTGTAAGACGCTTCACTGTCCACGCAGAACGTGCTCCAGCCGACGTCTGTGCCGGTGTAGAGCGCGGGAGGGCGCGTGCCGCAGCTCACGTCCGGATAGCCAATGAACGCGGCGTTAGCGTGACCGGGCATATCGATCTCGGGCACGACCGTGATGTAGCGCGCTGCGGCGTACCGCACGAGATCGCTGTATTCGGCCTGCGTGTAGAAGCCGCCCTCGCCGCCGCCCACCTGCGTGGAGCTGCCCATGCCGGTGAGCCGAGGCCGGGAGTCGATGGCGATGCGCCACCCTTGATCATCGGCCAGGTGCAGGTGCAGCACGTTCAACTTGTACAGCGCGGCCATGTCGATGAACTGCTTTACCTCTTTGACGGTGAAGAAGTGCCGAGCCACGTCCAGCATCGCGCCGCGCCACGCGAAGCGCGGTGCATCCTGAATCGTGACGGCCGGAATAATCCAGGTGGGCCGACGGTCGCCGATGTGCGATTCGACATCCGCAGGGAAAAGCTGTCGCAGCGTCTGCACGCCGCGGAACAGCCCGGCGGGTTGTGGCGCGGAGATCAGAATGCCGGCCGGTGCGGCCGTGAGCTCGTAGCTCTCGTCAGTGGCAGGCGCGGACGACGGATGGAGCACCAACCGGATGGCGGACGAAGCACGGGCGCCGGAAGCCGGGAGTACCGGTAAGGAGTAGCCAGTGGACGGTCGAAGCAACGTGGCCAGCGATTCGGCGATGCGCTGCGCCTCCGCGCCGCCGTCGAACAGTAGTCGGGTGGAGTCGGAGAGGACGAAGGGAGCTCCCGCGTCCAGCACCAGGGACTGTGGGACCGGGATGATCTGAATGCGGCCCGACGACGAGGAGCCGCGTGACAGGTTGTGACAGGACGAACTGACCACCAGAAGGCCGACGGTGAGAAATCGGCCGGTACGGAGCTGCCACTGGCGTGTCTGATTCATGCGCCTCGCTGTGCGACGTTGCGCTCGGCGGGTCACTGGACTCCCGAAGTGCGCGCGACTGGATTCCGCCCGCGGGAATCCCTCGATGCCTCATGCTAGGCCCGTCTCAGGGGATCGGCAAGCTTTCAGGGTGCGGCGGGACGGCGCGTTCGGATTGCGCCGACAGTCTCGCGACGTAGCGCTGGGACTCGCCGACACGTTCGACATCCGTGGCGAGTTGTTCGAGCAGCGCCTCCATGCGGGCCAGGCGTCGCTCGCTAGTGTCTGCGTCCGAGGGTCGGACGTCCTTTGGCGCGCGGCCTCTGCCGAAGAAGTACGCGCCGACAATCGCGCTGGCCAGCAAGCCCGTGACCATCACGGTGCCGAGCAGGCCAGTGAGCAGGACCATCGTGCTGTCGCTCATATGCTACCTCAGTGGATGCGAGTCGATCGACCGCGGACTCCACCGTAACGTACGCGTCACACACGCGCGGGTTTCGATGGAGGCGACGGTTCGCGAGAGCCGAGAGCGAGTCCCCATGAAGGTGCAACCCTCATGGAAGCACTGCCATGCGGCTCGCCCGACGCTCGCCCGACGCTCCGGCACGCTCGCGTGGGGCATCGCTGCGCCGTACATGCTCGCGGGCGGCGTGGCCGCGCCGTATATAGTTCGCTACAGCCCACCGGGAGCGCCGCGAGCCTGCGCGTCCTTTCCTGAATCGCCAACAGCCGTGCCGAGGCAATGCCGGATGACGGTACGACGCGCGCCCGAGAATCCGATCGTGACGCCCGCAATGCTGCGGCCGTCGATGCCGGGCTTTCACGTCGTCGGCACATTCAATCCCGGCGCCATCCGTCATGGTGACGAGACGATTCTCCTGCTCCGCGTGGCGGAGGCGCCCGATCCGCAGCACGAGGGTGACGTCGCGGCTCCGCATTACGATGCGGCCTCGGCACAGGTACTGGTCAAGCGATGGCATGTGGACACCCCCGGTCTGGACACCGCAGACCCCCGCGTCATCGTCTTAGACGGACGCACGTGGCTCACGTCCATCTCGCATTTCCGCACGGCGCGATCGCGAGATGGTACGCACTTCGAAATCTCCGGCCAACCAGCGATGTCCGCCGCCACGGAGCTCGAAACTTTCGGCATCGAGGACCCGCGCATCACGCTGATCGACGGCGTGTACTGGATCAACTATTCGGCGGTTTCGCCGCACGGAATCGCCACGGGGCTGGCCTCCACTCGCGACTTCGCTGCGTTCGAACGGCACGGGATCATCCTTGCGCCCCCCAATCGCGACGTCACCATCTTTCCGGAGCGAATCGACGGGAAGTACATCGCGCTGCATCGGCCCATGCCCGAGGGGATCGGCGAGCACGCCATCTGGATCGCCTCGTCCCCCGATCTACTGTCGTGGGGCGATCACCGGCACGTCGCCAGCGCGCGCGCCGGGTACTGGGACGACGCGAAGATCGGCGGCGGTGCGGTGCCCTTGCGCGTCAACGTCGGCGGCGTGGAGGGGTGGCTGGCTGTCTATCACGGCGTCAGCCAATCGCCCATGCGGTACGCGCTCGGCGCGCTTCTGTTGGACGGCCGCGATCCGGGCCGCGTGCTCGGCAGATCGCGCACTCCGATTCTGGAACCGGAGGCAGACTACGAGCGACGCGGATTCTTCGACGGCGTGGTGTTCACGTGCGGTCTCGTCGAAGCGGACGGGGTGCTCCGCGTCTACTACGGTGCGGCGGACGGCGTCACGGCGGTGGCGGACCTCTCGCTGGACGACATCGCGGCGGGACTGGAATGACGGAGGCGGAATTCGAGCTCGGGATCAACTACTGGCCTCGACGGCGCGCGATGTATATGTGGCGCGAGCTCGATCTGGCGGAGATCCGCGACGAGATGGCGCACATTGCCAGCATGGGATTCGACACCGTGCGCGTGTTCGCCCTCACCGAGGATTTTCTTCCTGCGCCTGACGCGGTCGACGCCGGCATGGTCGCACGGCTGGTGGACGTGGCGCGCGTGGCGGCGGACGCGGGCCTTGGCATCGTGCCCACGCTGCTGGTGATCAACATGAGCGGCCGCATCTGGTGGCCCGCCTGGATGCGGAACAAGGGTGGGGACCTGTTCGCGGATCCGGTACTGGTCCGATCACAGGCACTGCTGATGCGCACGTGCGCCGAAGCACTGGCGGGAAATGCATCGGTTCGCGCGTTCGACATCGCGAACGAGATCGACGATGCGCAGCGTCCCGGAACGCGCGGGCATGCGCGCGCGTGGACATCCCGCATGGCCGACGCGATCCGCGAGGGCGCGCCGGGAATACGCGTGCGAATCGGGGCACACCTTCCGTCGCTGACGACGGCGAACAACATGCGCGTGGACGATCTGGCGGCCGTCCTCGACGAAGACGTCATGCACGCCTATCCGCTGTACTCCGCCTTCGCCCGCGGCTTTCTCGACCCTGAGCTGGTGCCCTTCGCCTGCGCGTTGACGTCGGCGCTCGCGGGCCGCGGCCGCGCGACGCTGATGCAGGAGTTCGGACTCTGCACGTCACCG
>JANYIN010000210.1 GCA_025362035.1 Gemmatimonadaceae bacterium
ACGCGGAGTGGTCTGCTCCGCATCATACGAAGCGCGCGCGTTCGGCGTCCGGTCCGCCATGCCCATGTCGCGAGCCATGCGCCTCTGTCCCAACGCGATGTGCGTGCCGGTGCCGCGCGGCGCCTGCTCGGCCAAGCATCGAGAGATCCGCGCCGTCCTCGAACGCTTTACCCCCGCCGTACAGTCGGCGAGCATCGACGAGTGGTATCTCGACATGGGCGGCACCGACGCGCTGTACCACGGCGCCCGCCTGGAGGAGCTCGCGCACCGCATCCGAGCCTCGGTAATCAAGGAAACGAGCTTTACCGTCTCCATCGGCGGCGGCTCCTCCAAGTTGATCGCAAAGCTTGCCGCGGAACGCGCGAAGCCGAGGCCGGATACGGGCGCCAACGGCGTGAAGATCGTCGAGCCAGGCATGGAACTCGACTTCATGCGACAACTGCTGTTGGCGGATATTCCCGGCGTGGGGCCAAAAACAACGGCGCGGCTGGCCGAGCGCGGACTCCGCTCCGTGCAGGATGTGCTTGCGCTGGATGACGCGGCGCTGCGGCGGATGGTCGGGCCCGGCGACGCCACCTGGCTGGCGCGTCGAGTGCGCGGCCTGGACGACGCCGAGGTGATCGAACGCGATACCGCCAAGAGCATCAGCCGTGACGAGACGTTTGGCACCGACATTCACGACGATCTGCTGCTGGAGGGTGAACTCACGGAGCTCGTCGGCAGGGCTGCCGCCGCCCTGCGCGGCGACGGTCTCACCGCGCGCACGATCACGGTGCGCATCCGCGATCGTGATTTCACCACGCGGCAGGCCAGCCGGACGCTCGACGAATCGCTGGCATCGGACCGCGCGATCTTCGCGGTTGCGCGCGAACTGCTGCACAAGCTGAGGGCGGCACGGCGCGTCCCCGCGCGTCTGCTGGGCATAGGCCTCACGAACTTCACGGCGCCGCCCGCCACCCAACTTCCGCTGTTCGAGGCCGCACAACCGCGCCTCGAGACGCCAAAGGATCGCGACCTATCCAGGGCGCTGGACCAGGTGCACGCCCGGTTCGGGCGCGGAGCGATCGCGCCCGGTAGAAAGCGTTAGTTCTTTACGGCTCCCGCCGCGTCGCAGGAACTCGAACGCAGCCGCACATCACTCAAGCTCGAGGAGTACCGCCCCCTTCTCCACTGCGGTACCAGGCACCGCGAGCACGGCTTTCACGGTTCCAGCGGCGGTCGCGCGCAACTCGTTTTCCATCTTCATGGCCTCCATCACCACCAGGCCCTGTCCCGGCTCCACAAGGTCGCCCACCTGCACCGCGACGCGGATGATCATTCCTGGCATTGGAGCGATCAGCGGGGCGGGGCCGGTTGGTCCGCGCCCCACGCCGGCCAATGCGCGAATGACGCGCGTGCGCTCGTCGAGTGCCTCCACCTCGCACCGAAAGCCATCGATCCACAGCGTGTATCGCCCGCGGCTCGCACCACGCCGCGAGATCACACGATGCACTTCGTCGCCGATGGTGACCATGCGAACGGGCGTTCCCTCGACCTCCGCGAGGTGCACGACATGCGAGGCTCCCGCCACGGTCGCCACGTCGCCATCCAGCTCGATCTCCACGTCGGCATCGCCGACCGTCACCTGGTATTTCATGCGGCCTCCGGGACGAGTTCGCACACAGTTTCGACGTGCGCCGTCTGTGGGAACATGTCGTATGCGGACACGGACACCACCTTGTAGCGAGGCATGCGCGACAGGTCGCGAGCCAGCGTCGCGGGGTCGCAGCTCACGTATATGACAGCCTTCGGCGCAACGGTAGTCTTCTGGAGGGTCTCGGCGATGCTGGCGTCCACCCCGCCACGCGGCGGATTGAGCAGCACCACGTCGGCCGGCAGCGCGTCGCGGAGGAGGTCTTCCACGCGTCCGACCATCGCGCGGGACGGTGGGGGCAGTTCGTCGCTGAATCGGTCTACCGCTTCTGCGTCGTGTTCGATGGCCACGACGCTGATGCCGGCCCGGGCGAGCGGAACGGCAGTCGATCCTGCGCCCGCATAGGCGTCAACGACGGTGAGCGGTGCGTAGGACCGCACTCGCTCCAGCACATAGGACTGCAGCCGCGCGGCGACGCGTGCGTTCACTTGCACGAACGACGCGCCACCCTGAGACTCGGTGGACCGAGCAGCGAGTCGGCGCATGCGGCCATGATCCGGCTTCCACCACAGCTCCCGTAGGGAGGAGACCGAAGCGAAGAACCGGTCCGACGCAGGCCAAGCGCCGCCGCCTTCCACCACGACTGCCGCGCCCGCGTCCAGCAGGCGCACGGCCACGCGTAACTGCGGCTCCGTCGGCAGGTAGTGAAAGGCGCCGCGAAGATCCTCCCAGACGGCCAGGACCCGCTGATCCGTGATCGGGCAGTCATCGAGGTCGAACACGGCGGATGCATCGTCGAAGGGATGCAGCCCGGCAATCCATCGATCCCCACTCTTCCGGACGTGCAGCGTAAGCTTGCGGCGGTAGCGCCACTGCGCATCGCTCGGCTCCACGACCACATCGCCCACATCGCGCCGGCCGATCCGACGGAGGGCGTCGGAGATGATGCGCCCCTTTGCAC
>JANYIN010000186.1 GCA_025362035.1 Gemmatimonadaceae bacterium
GTCGCGCTCGAGCGCGACGCGAAAAGCCGAGTCGGCCGCCGCGTGCTTGCCACGCAGCATCAGCATGTCGCCCAGTGTGGCGGCCATCGTGGGGCCGCCGGCGCGCGCCGCGCGTTGCGCCTCGTCCAGACGTCCCGATTCGGCCATCACCAGAATCTGCGCGCGCGCCGCTTGCGCCTCCGCGAGCTGACCGGCCACGAGCAGGAGCGGCGACAGCAGCGCTAACGGCAGGCGGCTCACGGCTTGACCTCCGCGGCCCGGATGGCCTGCGTCTTTTCCGCCATGAGCAGCAGCAACCGCTCGAGTTCTGTGTTGTACGCGGTGGAGTCCATGCCGGCCTTGCGGCTACGGAGCGCCGCCACCTGTGACTCGAGTCCCAGCCGGTCTGCCACGAGCGCGGTAACGCGAGCGTCGAGCACGCCGCGCGGAGGTCCAAAGGACACGCGGCGTGCCCCGGCGGTATCGCCCAGTACTGCGTGCTCTGTCTGGATGCGGTTGCTGGCCTCGTAGGCGCGTGCGACCTCCTTCCTTGCGTAGTCGAAGGCTTCGAACACGGACACGCGCCCATCCTTGTCCGCGTCCGCCTCGCCGGTGGCGAGCCCATACACGAATGGGCGCGCGAACGTCGCGGCGTTGCGTTCGATGGCCGTGCGCGTTGCGGTGACGATGATGCGACCCTTGGCGGCGAGCACGGGGACGAAGTCGCCGCTGCCGCTGGCGGCGTTCACGAAGACGACCGTCTGTTTCGAGAAGCCTGAAAGCCACGCGGCATAGTCGGCGGCGGTCGGGTCCGGGCCGGGCAGGTTGACGCGGGAGTTCGCGCCTTCACCGGCTCCGTGCCCGTTGAGAAACACGAACAGCACGTCGCCGGGCGCCACGCGACGCGAGAGCTTCAGGAAGGCTTTCCCCACCTCTTCGCGCGTGGACTTCGCCTGCACGTGTCTGGCGTCGAGCGCGGGATCCTCTCCCAGTACGATGAGACTGGAGTCCGCCACGCCCCAGCGCGTCCGGGCCGAATCGGCGAGCATGGCCGCAACGTCGCCAAAGGCCTTGGCGTACTGTCGTTCCCCGGAAAGTCCGGTGATCACCAGCAAGTGGACTTGTTGCGCCGAGGACGGAATCGCAATCGCGAGCGCCAGCACCCAAGCGCCGGAAATCGCACGACCGATACTCTGCCGCAGCAGGGCCAAGTGGACGCCTCGCTGTGTCACGCCAATCCCCGCTGCCGACGATAGATCCATTCCGCTCCGAGCAGGCAAGCCAGCACCAGAAATACGATCGGCATGTCCCAAAGATCCTTCGCGTCCCGCACGGTGATCCCCGCCTCCGTGAAGACCACGTCGTCCGCCAGCTTACCCGCGTCCGCCAGCGGATAGTACCGCCCTCCCGTTTCGCTCGAGATGCGGCGCAGCAACGACGTGCGCTGCTCGGCCTGTTCCACGTCCGCACCCTGATCGTCCGACAGCAGCGTGCCGGGCGCGGAACGCGTGGTGTCACGACCGCGCCGTGCGTCGGCGGCCAACCGGTAGGTTCCCACCTCGTCGGCCGTGAAGCGAGCGGCGTACGTGCCGTCGCCGCGCGAGGACCACTCCATCGGCACATCCAGCGCTCGGCCCGATGGTGAAGTAACGTGCGCCGTGAGTGACGCGTCGTTCACGTCCTGAAAGGTGGAATCCGTGACGTGCGCGCGTAGCTGCACCGGCTCCCCCGGGCCCACGCGCGCCGGCGTGATGGCCAGTTCCACCTGATCCGGCGCGGACTCCACGAGCCACCGCATGATCTGCCGCCAGAACGTGGAAAAGCTCTGGTCCTCAACAGGAATGTTGGCGTCCATTCGCCAGAGCCATGTGTCCTGCACGTTGAGCACCGCGCTCATGCCTCGTCCGTAGCGCTGAAACACCAGAACCGGCACGTCAGCGGACGCGCGGCGCGTGGAGGTGTCGTGTCCGCTCAACAGAACGGTCGCGCCGCTGCGCAACGCGCCCAGACGATTGACCGACGTGAGCGCGGGCAGGGAATCCCAGCGCGTCGCATTCGCCGCGTCGCTCGCGCGGAACTGCAGCGCCGCGTGCGACATGCCAGCAGGACTCGGCGTGATCTTGAGGAAGGCCGGCGCCGCACCCGTGTCCGTACCGGGCTTCTCGATCGCCACCGGGAGCACGTCGGCCAGCGGCGTGCCAGCATAGCCGCCTTCGCCGAGCGCCGCGCGCCCGCCGAGCGCCAGAACACTGCCGCCGCGCTGACTGACGAAGTCGGCGAGCATGCGCAGTTGGTCTCCCGAGAAGAAGGAGGACTCGATGCTGCCCAGTACGATCGCGCTGTATCGGAACAGCTCTTCGCGCCGCACGGGAAAGCCGGCAACCAGCTCCACGCTGTCGCGCACGCCGAGGCGCAGGAACTTCTTGTCGGCACTGCGCATGAGTCCAACGACATGGAGCGCACTGTCGGCCGCCACCGCGCGCCGCACGAAGGCGAACTCCGGCCGCGGCTCGCCTTCCACGTACAACACGCGCACGGGTCCAGGCCGGACCTCCAGGACGGAGTGATACGTGTTGTTCTCGATCACCGGTTCGTTGGCGATCGGCCGCGCCTTGACCGAGATCTGATACGTGCCGGGCGCCAGCGGCGAAACGCGAAGACGCGCGCGCGTCACGTCCCCCGCGTCCGGCAGACGAACGTCGACCGTATCCATCAGGCGGCCGTTCGCCTCGATGCTGAGCGTGGTGTGCTCCCCTCGCGCGCCGCGGACGCCCAGCGCCACGTCCACCAGCACCGTGGCGCCGGCGAGCACGCTCGTGGGCGCGGTCACCCGCTCGATGGCGACATCGCGCGCGAACCGCTCCTGGCCCACGCCCACGGTGTACACCGGTACGCGGCGCGCGCGCATGGCGAGCAAGGATGTTCCAATGTCGCTGCCGCCGTTGTCGGCGCCGTCGGTCACGACGATCACGCCGGCCAGCGGCATGCCGGACAGGTCCTCCCGCGCCACATCCAGCGCGCGCGCCACATCGGTGCGCGCGCCGCTGGCGGTGAGCGCGGCGGCGCCGGCGGTGGGACTCGCGTCCGCCGCGAACCGATAGAGGCGCAGCGCGAATTTACCGCCCATGCGCTGCATGAGCGCGCTCGAGTCCGCGAACGTCCGTTGCAGGGCAGCCAGACGAGCGCTGCCATCCACGTCGCGAAGCTTCATGCTGCGCGAGTCGTCGAACAGCACGGCAAGGACGTTTCGCTGCGGAACCGCGCTCGACAATACGACCGTGGGACGGAGCAAGCAGGCCAGCACGATGATGACGCCCAGAGCGCGCATCGTACCGAGCACGATTTTGTCCGTGCGGCTCACGGCCCGGACGCGCTGGTAGGTCACCGCGATGATCAGGACCGCGATCGTCGCGACGATCCCTAAGAAGAGCGGCGGCAGTACCGGGGCCAGCACCAGCTGTCCGCGTTCGAATACGCGGATGGAGTACTTGAACAGGAAGGTGAACAGGGACTCGAAGAGGGGCACTGCCTATGTACGCGGCGCTGCGTCAGATGGTTCGACACGCCGGCGCGGAGAAAGGGCCCCCTACGGATCCTCGCCGATCGCGTCGTAGAACTGTACGACCCGATCGTGCGCGCCTTTCCGCGTATACACGTCCGGGCGTCGCGACTCGATGACGGCGGCGATCACATCCGCGACTTCCTCCGCACTCTGCGAATCGGGAAGCTGTCGCGAATCCGGACCGCCGTGCAGCGCGTTCTTGCCGAACTCGGTCCGTACGACGCCTGGCGACACGATGGAGAACTGGATGCCGGGATGCGTCTCCTGGATCTCCGTGCGAAAGTTGGCCGTGAGTGCGTTCAGGAAGTGCTTGGACGCACTGTACGCGGAGCGAATGATCGCGAACGGCACGCGGCCCAGCATCGAGGAGATGTTGATGACGTGTCCGGTCCCACGTTCCTTGAAGTGCGGCAACACTTCCTGCATGCCGTGCAGCGCCGTCTTCACGTTGAGCCGCATGACGTCATCGATGTCGTCGTCCGTGAGCTTGGACGGCGGCGTCGAGATACCCTGACCGACGTTGTTGACCCACACGTCGATGTGGCCGAAGTGGTCGATCGCGGCGCCGACGGTGCGGCGCACATCGGCGCGCAGCGTCATGTCCGCCACGACCGCGAGCACGCGCTCACCACAGTGCGACGCGACCTCGCGCAGTTCCGCCTCGCGCCGCGCCACCAGCACTACCGACGCGCCGCGCGTCGCGAGGCATTCGGCAAGCGCGGCGCCGATGCCGCCGCTGGCGCCGGTAATCACGACGACCCTGTCCAGCATGACGATTCTCTCGGTTAACGTTTAGGTAGCGGCGTGATGGAAACTCTGGCTCAAGGAAAGCCACTGCAGAATGAAGTACTGGACTGAAGCAGTATCTGGACTGGCATCCAGCCTCCCAAGAACCCTAGAAAGAATTCTGTCCACTCGTTTTGGGAGCCGGTATGCCAATTCAGGTACTGTAGTAGTCCAGTACTTCATTCTGCAGTGGAATTTCATTCTACATTGGATGCGCCCGTTAGAATGGTGGCCCAAACCCCGCTACGAACCTCCACCTGCTCGGATGATCCACTGCCCGCCCCAGTCCGGCGTGTAGATTGCCGCCGAACAGTGTCAGCCCGGCGCTCACCGTCGCGCGCGCGCCGCCTGTGGCGTGTGAAACCGGTGCAGCACTCCAACCAGCGCCCAGCTCCATGACCGACCGGCGCGCGGCGTAAGAGGAGATCTCCGTCCACCCACCCGAGACGCCCACCGCGAAGCCGGGTGCAAGCCCCGGCAACACGAGGTTCCCGAACATACGTCGCGGGACACGCCACACCGGTAGCGTATAGCTCGCATAGCCCCGGAACAGCGCCGCGCGATCGCCCGCGAACTCCTTGTAGTCATAGCCGGGCAACGTCTCCACGCCGCCAATCTCGAATAGCTTCTGCGGTGGAATCGAGTCGCCAGTTACCACGCCGCCGTCGCCGTGCGCCGAGAGCATGAGAGGGCCCCAGTACCGCTGAGCCGAGAGCGACACCTCGGCACGGTCCCAATGCAGTGCCCCGCGACCGGCTTCGGCGTGCACCTTTGCGCCCACACCTGGCGCGACGAAATCGCCCGTGACGTTCGGGTGCAGCTCCACATCCAGCAGGCCCAGTCCGAAGCTGCCCTCCGCCGCGATCCGGTTCGGACGGAAGGGGGTGCTCCCGAGGATCCCCCTGTTCAGACGCGCAATCTCGGTGCGGTCCTGACCCACACCGAGCTGCAGCGTCGCGATTCCTGCGTCCACCGTCCCCAGGATGTGCGTGAGCGAAGCGAGCGCCAGACGGCGGTCAACGTAATCATGATCGTCAACGGAGCCGAGCAGCGCAGACACACCGCCATTGTCTCCGTCCACAGCCCGGACGAAGTCGTTGGTGGAGGGCAGGATCCGCTCGGCGCGAGCGCCATAGATCCAGTTACCGCGCTGGAGCAATGCATGCGCACCACCCCGCACCGTCTTCTCGGTCCACGCCCACCCGGCCGTGGCGCCGAGCGTGAGACCGGGCACCACGCTCCGCATGCGCACCGTGCTCTCCACGCCGGTGTACCATCCCTGCACGCGGTCGTAGCGCACCAGATTCTCCATCCTGGCCGGCGTGAAGTCGAGCTGTATGCCGCCGGTGGAGCGCCACGCATCCGGAGCGATATCCTCGAAGTCGTCGGCGCTCGCGGCCGTCGTTGCCATGCCAAGCTCCTCCTGCCAGTCGCGGAACCTGTTCACGCTGTCCGACGGCGCCCACGTTGTGCTCCGCCGTTCGGAGTGCGCACCGCGGGTAGCGGCAACCGCCCGGCTGGTGTCATCCACCGCATAGTCGCTGAAGCGCGACACGATGCGCATCACCGCGCGCGAGCGGCCCAGGAGCGCGAACTGCGTCTGCAGCTCGGTGCGCTGGAACGCCGGCAGCCAGTAGCGGCCCTGCACCTCCGTGTTGACGAACTCGACGAACGCCACGCCCACCATCGCGGGAATACGCGACATCAGCGGGCGCGGTCCCCGAGCACGGCCGAGCATTACAAACTGCCCGCGCATGCGCACGATCTGCTGGCGCTCGGCGTCGAGATCGATCTCGCCCTCGAACGCGGCAAAGCGCGTGGAGTCACGGAGACGCGGCACCACATGCAGGCGCACCACCGTGATGACGCGCGGCCCGGATCGCAGCACCGTCACGGTGTCGCCGCCGGAGAATCGATAGTAGCCGTCCCGGTCCGACGCGAACGGATGCACCGCGATGATAGTGTCGCGCGATGCCTTGCTCGTCGAGGAATCTCTGTTGCCCACGAACTCCGCGCCCAGGCGCACACGTTCGCCGTAGAGCGACGGCTCGGTCCAGCCGCGCAGGAAGGACAGGGTGGAGTACGGGACGCCGACACCCTGTGACCGATAGCCCACCACGTGCATGTCATAGTCGCCGCTCCGCGCCCACCGGACCGACGACGCGAGTTGCTCGGTTTGCGCCACACCTTCTCGCCCCAGCGTGTCGCGGATGATGAGGGACAACTCCGTTTCGACGTGCGCGTCGTAGCGCCGGAAGGCAGGCGGCGGCACGTGGTTCTGCATCGCCGCACGGCCCACGAGGTCGCGCAGCGCAGCCGACGCGTAGACAGTGTCGGCTGGCAGCGCGAGCTGGGCGATGAGCAGCAGCGACAGCACGGGAAAGTGCGTCGACTAATGACGCTGGAGCGCAGACCTATGGTTGCTTGCCGATCGTCCGCAGCCGGCCCTTTGCTTCCTCGTTGGCCGGATCTCGACGAACCGCTTCTCGAAAGGCCGACTCGGCCGCGAGCGTGTCGCTGCGCATCAGCTCGATATTGCCGCGAAACACCGACATGCCGGAGGAATTCGGGTACAGCTCCTCGTTCATGCGGAGCATCGCGAGCGCTTCGTCGAACTTGTTCGCACGGCCAAGACGGAAGGCGGCGGTGTTGAGTGTTCCTTCGCCGAAGTCGTAGGCCGCGCGGCCGTAGTACCGCGTGCGCAACGCCTTGTAGGCCCGCACGGCGGAGTCGGCGCCTGACAGTGTACCGATCTCGGTCAACACGGTGGACAGCGGCGCCGGCCGGCTCACCCCGTGATGGCACGTCGCGCACGTGACCTGCAGGCTATTGGCATCGTGACCCGGCAGCGTATCCACGCGCCGATTGATCTCCTGGACCATCAGCATCATCTGTCGCGCCACCAGCTTCGTGCGCTTCTGATCGATGGCAAAGTCGAACTGGTCGAGCGGCTTGCCCTCCTCGCCTACATGGCAGAACTGGCATCGAACACCCAGGTCGCCCGAGAAGTTTCGCATCACGCCGATGAGCTGCAGGGGCGGCGTCGTGCGTGGCATGACCTTCACGTTGATCAAGGAATCCGGTGGAAAGCGTCGCGGCACCTGCGCGAACAGCAGTGCAGGAAGGGCGACGGCCACGAGTCCGGTGAGCAAGCGGCGCATGTTCACGTATCCTTGTGAGAATGAGCGTCGAGCGGCGTGCCCCAACATCCCATCGGTGGGAGCGGCGGGGAAGGGCACACCGCAGTAACGTACTAAAGGCCGCCGCGGTCCGATTGCACCGCAGACCGAAGACAGTGCTCCCCTTCCGCCACCAGAATCGTGACCGACTTTACAGCCGTCGTCCTCCTTGCCCTGCGCGCCGACAAATTCGATCCCGACCTCGACGACGCGTCCCGCGCGCAACTCGCCTCGCTGAAAGCGGCTACGCCGGTAGCCGGCCTCAAGGACCTTCGCGCGCTCATCTGGAGTTCCATCGACAACGCGGAGTCCCGAGACCTCGATCAGATCGAATACGCCGAGTCGCTACCGGGCGGCGCCATCAGAGTGCTCGTCGGGATCGCCGACGTGGACGTGCTGATTGCCAAGGGCTCGGCGCTGGACCAGCACGCGATGCGCAATGCCACGTCAGTGTACGCTGGCAGCGCGGTGTACCCGATGCTGCCGGAGGAGATCTCCACCGGGCTCACCTCGCTGAATCAAGACGTGGATCGGATCGTGCTCGTGGTCGAGGTGGTGGTCGGCGCCGACGGCACCCGCCAATCGCACGACGTCTACCGCGCCATCGCGACCAACCGCGCGAAGCTGGCCTACGACACGCTCGGCGCATGGCTCGAAGGGCGCGGGCCGCTACCGCCGGTCGCTGCGTCGATCCCCGGCCTGGAGGCGCAACTCTGGCTTCAGGACCGTGCCGCGAGTCTGTTGAAGACACAGCGCCAGAAGGCCGGCGCGCTCGAGTTCGAGACGGTGGAAGCCACGCCGGTGACACAGGACGGCAAGGTGCAGTCGCTGGCCGTGACCCGGAAGAATCGCGCGCGCGACCTGATCGAGGACTTCATGATCGCCGCCAACGTCGCCATCGCGCAGTATCTGGCGGAGCAGAACAGATCGGCCATCCGGCGCGTGGTGCGGGTGCCGAAGCGGTGGGCCCGTATCGTGGAGATCGCCGGCAAGTTCGGCGTCACGCTGCCCGCGCAGCCGGACCCGAAGCCCCTGTCGGAGTTTCTCGCGGCGCGCCGCGCCGCGGATCCACTACGCTTCGCCGACCTCTCCTTGAGCATCGTGAAGTTGCTCGGCGCGGGCGAGTATGTAGTGGACAGGCCTGGACCGGCGGACGATCAGGGCCACTTCGGTCTGGCCGCGCACGACTACTCGCACGCCACGGCACCCAATCGCCGCTATGCCGACCTCGTGACCCAGCGTCTCGTGAAGGCGACGCTGGCCGGCGCGCCGGCCCCGTACACCGACGACGAACTCGATGTCATCGCCAAGCACTGCACCGAGCGTGAGAATGCGGCCAATCACGTGGAGCGTATCGCGCGCAAGGCCGCGGCCGCCCTCCTGCTGGCCCATCGCATCGGCGACGTGTTCGACGCGATCGTGACCGGTGTGAATAGCGACGGCACCTACGTGCGGCTGCTCTCACCCCCGGCCGAAGGGCGCGTGATGAAGGGCGAGCAGGGGATGGACGTCGGGGAACGCGTGCGGGTGAAGCTCATCCGCACCGATCCCGTCCACGGGTTCATCGACTTCGAAGGGATGTAAGACGTAGTCTCAGCCTTGGAGGTCTACCACACAGTTGGAGCTCACGCGACACCAACCGGGCGCGCTGCCTGTCGTTGGGTTCTCACCAACCGGGAGGCACGATGCACCAATGGATGCACCGGCGGATGCGCCTACGGCTGACCTGGCAGTACGTCGTGGCCTTCGTCGCGCTCACGATCCTGTGTGGGACGTCGCACGAGTTCATCCACCACTTCGCCGGCGCGGTTGTCTGCGGCGGGTTCGGCTCCAAGACGTTCAACTCGTTCGAGCTAGCGCCCGGGTGCGCCGCCAACCCGCTGAGCGCGTGGCCCACTGGCGCCGGGCCCCTGTTCACGGTCGCCCTCATGTGGTGGGGCATGTTCCTGCTCGGGGGCGCCGACGAGCGCCGGCGGCGCCTCGGCTTCGCGCTGATCTTCGCCAACTTCCCAGTGAACCGGATGGGTTTCGTCCTCTTCGGCTGGAACGACGAGCAGTGGGTCTCCCGGCATACCTTCGGCCCATCCCGCGTCGCGTTCTGGGTGACGGTCCTGCTCGTGTGGGCGGCCTGCGTGCCGCCTCTCGTCGTGGCGTACCGCGCGATTGGGAACCGCGGTCGGCCACTCTGGTTTACCGGTTTCTTCCTGCTGCCCTTCACGTTTGTGCTGCTCTTCGCTGGGGCGTTCCTCGAGAACTACCTGCTGCTCGGCCAGCGCGTGCTGGCCACGCCGGTGCTCGGCGTCCCCTACCTGATCATCCTGGTCGAGGTGCTCAGCCTCGTGACCTACTACGCCTTCCGGTCACACCTGACGCTCGCGGCAGAGGTGGCCTCCGCCGCCGCCCGCATGCCGCGGCGCGCGTCTACGTGACTGCGGGCAATTGGCCACGAATGCACCGGGCAGTTCGATGCTCATCCGCACCGATCCCGTCCACGGGTTCATCGACTTCGAAGGAGTGTAGGAACGAAGTGTCAGCCTTGCAGGTCGAGCGCGCTCAACGCGTGGGAAAGCGCTTCTCCCAAATCGCGGACATGGGGCTGCTTCAGCATGCTCAGGTGTGTCCCTGGCACTTCGCAGATGTCAACGCCGCCGCCGGCGACACCGCCCCAGCCGCCACGGGGGTCGGCGCGCACCATCGGCGACCCTTGCCGGGCGCGGAAGAGCGTAATTCTGCCGGGATACGGCTTGATCACGTAATCGCGCAGCGCACGGAGTGAGTGCTCGAGCAGCGCGAGCTCCCAGTCCTCCCCCCTTGGCTTCGGCGCCTGGATTTCCGGAGACGCTTTCATCCGCCGCTTCACTTTGCGCACGTATGTTCGCCACACGAGGCCGCGCCACACATACCTCGTGCGCAAGCGCCACGGCAGCATGGACAGATTCGTCAGATGAAACCGGAACATATCCGTCGCCGTGAGTCTGCTTTGTGGGCCGGGATGGTCCAGCAGGCCGAGGAAGGCCACTCGGTCGCCGTCGGCGTCGAATCGGCGCGCCATCTCGTACGCGATCGCCGCGCCGACGGAATGGCCGAGCATCAAGTAGGGACCGCGAGGTTGGATCTGACGAATCGCTGCGAGATACTCGTTCGCCATCTCTTCGACCGTGACGAGGGCCAGTTCGCCGCGCTTCAGGCCTTTCGCCTGAAGGCAATACAGCGGCTGATCATCGTCGAGGCAGTCAGCGAGTGAGCGGAATGCGACGACGTTCCCTCCTCCGCCGTGCACGCAGAAGAGTGGTGGACGTGTTCCTGCGGGCCTTACCGGAACGAGTGAGAGCCAGGGAGCGACCCACGCCTCGTCGCGCATCCGTGCCACGAGCAATCGTGGCGTCGGCGCCTCGAACAGCGACGCGAGCGGGAGCTGATGGCCGAACTCCCGCTCGATCTCCGCGAACAGTCGTGCCGCGCGCATGGAGTCGCCGCCGAGATCGAAGAAGTGCGACGCGGCGTTGATCTCTTTTGCGCGGAACACCCGTTGCCACGCGTCCACCATGCGCTGCTCGAACAGGTTGCGGTCTGCTGCCGAGGCCGGATTGGCGGGTGCGGTTGGCGGCTCGGCGGTCACGACAACCGGCTGCCGATGCTGCGGCAGCTCCGACAAACGGAGGTGTGGCTGTGCCGTGACCAGCTCCAACACCTCGGCAAAGTGCTCTCGCAGCGAATCGACTGACACCTGGTCGAGCACCGCCGTCTTGTGATCGATCAGCAACTCGAGGCGGCCGTCCTTCTCCTCAAAAAAGAGAGCGAGGTCGAAATTTGCCGTGCCATTCGGCACATCGTGGTAGCGCGAGGTGATACCTGGCAGTTCGAGATGCAGTCCCGGAATGTTCTGCACCGTGAACAGGCAGCGCGTGATGCGCGCGGCAGCGAGCTCCGGCAGTGCAGCGATTTCATGAAAGGGGACGTCCTGATGCCCCGATGCGGCGCGGCTCTCCACGGCGACGCGGGCCACCAGTTCGATGAAGGGAGGATCATCCCGCAGGTCGAGCCTCAGCGGCACGATGTTGTTGAGGTAGCCGATCACCCCTCGTGTGCCGGCGCGGTGCCGACCCAAAATCGACGTGCAGAGAACGAGATCGTCCTGCCCGGTGTGCGAATGCAACGTGGCGGCAAAGGCCGCCAGCAGCACCGGGAACACCGTCGTTGATCCGGCGCTGGCCATTGCCTTCACTGCGGCGACGGTCTCGCGCTCGATGACCGATTCGACGCGTGTGCCTTGATAGTCCGAGAAAGCGACCACGCGCCGCGCGCCCGGCAGGACGAGCGGTGGAGGTGGAGACGCGAAGCGAGCCGGCCAGTAGTCGTCTGCTGCCGATGCCGAATCGTCGGCGACCCTCGGCTGAGTGGCCGGCAACACGTCTGCGACCGCTGATTGTCCGGCCCGTAGGGTGCGATAAGCCGTACGCAGGTCGGATATGAACACGCCAACCGACCAACGATCCGAAAAGATGTGATGAAACTGCAGGAGCAGCACGTACGACTCCGGACGCAGCTCGAACAGCACGCTCCGCCAGCCGGGGCCTGCTACGAGATCGATGGGCCGCTCCGCTTCCGCGCGCAACAACGCGTCGATCCGTGCGCCGGCGTCTTCGCCCGGCCCGAATGAGACGGCTCGCACCTCGAGCGCAGGAGCCTCAGTTGCCTCGAGAAGAGGCTGGCGATCGGAAATGAGCGGACCCCGTTCCGAAATTGCCACGCGAAGGCGCAGGGCACGGTGTCGCGCCGCGACAGTAGCAATCGAGGCGGCCAGCAGCGAGACGTCGAGCGGTCCGTCGAGATAATAGGCAAGTGCGAACACGTGCATGGCGTTCGACGACGAATGCTCCTCCAACTCCCACAGCCGGCGTTGTGGCGCGGACAACCTGTTGCTGCGATCGCGGGGGGCAGCGTCCGCCATCGCGATCTTGAGACGCGCGAGCTTCTCTTCCCTCGACAAGGCGGATGCCGCACACGTATGGGCTTCTTCGGATGACCCTGGCATCAGCGCGATCGCGTCTCAGTGCTGGTTCTCAAGTGGTCAGTCGGTCGTTGGCTGCTGGCGCGCGTGCTGCTCAGCGAGCAACCGGTCGAGCTCGTCTTCCGATAGGTCGTCAAGGCGCGAGAGCAGGTCGGACGCCTCTGTGTGGTCGGGCGCTATCGCCACCCCCGTCGCGGCAAGGTGGCCGGCCAGCGCTTCAATCGTGGAATGATCCCAGGCCAGCGTTGGCGCGAGGCGGCGCTTCAAATGCTCCTCGAGATCTCCAACGAGCATCATCGCGTGCACGGAATCGAGGCCGTAGTGTACGAAACTCTTGTCGGCCACGAGTTCCGCTGACGGCACGCCGAGCTCTCTACCGAGCCATTCCCGAATCCAGAGGTGGAGTTGCTCGGCGTGAGTACTCATCATTCGCGTGATGTGGATGCCGGGGTAATCGCACCTGCCGCACCGGAGCTCGATGTGGCACTGACCGCGGCCGTCAACATGTCCCTGAGACGCCGCTTCTTTTGTTCTAGACTGTCGTCGCCTCCGGGCGAAACGTCAAAAGCGGGCGCTCGCCGCAACAGGGGGTCGAGCGCGTAGTCCACATCGGGCGCCAGCGGCTCCACGTCGCCGATCGTGTCGCTGAATGCGTTGATGCGCGCGGTGATTTCGTTCGTGTCCAGCACCGAAGCCATGGACGACGTGCCGCACTCGGCTTCGACGCAAATGGCGTCGAGCCTCGCAGTCGCCCAGCGCCACGCATTGGGCTCACCCGTCGCCACCGCCGCGGCGACGTTGAGCGCCGCAATGGCGAGACGTCCACGAACGGCGTCGTGCCAGGACAGCGCCGATGAACCGGTGAACGGTCCCTCATCGCCCCGTGCCTCGAGTGCGCGCGAGACGGACGCGACCCGCTCGGAGAGATCCCCGGTTGACTCATAGGCGCGAAGGAAATCCGGGACGGCGGTGTTCAAGCGCACGCTGCGGCCAATGGCCGCGGTCAGCCCTTCATTTGCGCCTTCTCCAATGCTGAGCATGCGCGCGTCGCGAAAGAGTTGAGGCGCGATGTTGTTCTCCATGTAACCACGTCCGCCGAGCAGCTGGACCAGCAGGTCGGCCGCATAGTTGGCCGTGTTGGTCGCCGATACCTTGATCGCCATCGCGATCTCGGGGACGATGGCATCACCCGCGTCCAGCCGGTCCGCGCAATGGAGCAACGCGGCCCGATCGATCTCGACGCGATGGATCATCTCGCTGATCGTCGTCGCGGTCTGCGGATTCGCGATCAACAACCCAGTGTCGATGTCGCGACGCGATACGTAGCGGAGAATCAGCTGTGCCGACCGCAGTGCAATCCCGAGTCCCACCGCGGCGGTTGCCAGTCGCCCGTGCGAGAGGACGTCTTCCACCACCTGCATTCCCTTGCCGGGCTCGCCGAGCATCTGGTCGCGTGTGACGCGAACGGCATTGAACGAAACGGAGTTCTGCATGATTCCGCGAATGCCCATCGTCAACGACTCCGGTCCGATGTCCACGCCGGGGTCGGACTGCCGCACGACGAATCCCGTGAGGCCTCGCGCGCGCCCTTCGCCGTCCGTCATGCGCGCGAACACGGAGAGCACACCGGTCCACGCGGAACCATTCCAGCGCTTCACGCCGGATATGCGCCATCCGTCGCCGTCAGGAACGGCACGAGCCTGGATGCCACCGAGGTTCGAGCCCGCTCCCGGTTCGGAGAGCATGAACGCTGCCAACTCGCGCCCGCGCGCGAGCAGGGGCGCTAACGTCTCTCGCACCGCCGCGGTCGCATGGTGCAGGATCGGCCGGAGGCCGTTCGTGTTGTGAAGGAACACCAGCGTGGCGATGGTAGGATCGATG
Organism: Gemmatimonadaceae bacterium; assembly: GCA_025362035.1. GTDB lineage: Bacteria > Gemmatimonadota > Gemmatimonadetes > Gemmatimonadales > Gemmatimonadaceae > AG11. Next base: position 14,399 of record JANYIN010000186.1, read on the forward strand.
GCTCCGAGCTGCAGGTAGACACGCAACGTATCGCGCTGCCCGAGGTGCAGGCCGCCATAATGCTGTGGTGCCTGCAATCCGAACACGCCGCGGTTGCCGAAGTCGAGCACGATGTTCGGCGGCACGCATCGTCGCTCATCGATCAGTCGGGAATTGATCCGACGTTCGGCATAGGCGCGTATCCAGGTGATCAGCTCGTCGGCGCGTTCGGCGCTCGTGCCGGAGTTCAAGACGGACGGCGTGCGATCAGCCACGGGTGTGTGCGATTGCCAGGTGTGAATACGATCGAGTGATCCATCCAGGAACGCCCGCCGCGCTGCGCGCCGCTGAATCTTGCCGCTGGTGGTCTTGGGGAGCGAGGCGCGTTTGATGAGCGCGACGGCGTACAGCGGAATAGCGTGCTGCTCTGCAATCGCGTCGCGGAGCGCGTTCGTGATCGTCTGCAGTTCCGCGTCCGAGTGCTCGCCGCGCTCCATCTCCTGGACGACGCACAGGCGCTCTTCGCCACCGATGTCGATGCCGAACGCGGCACCGCTGTCGCCGCGGAGGAGTGGATGCGACTGCTGCACGGTCCACTCGATGTCCTGCGGGGCGTGATTCAGCCCATGGATGATGATCAGATCCTTGTGGCGCGACGAGACGAAAAGCTGTTCGTCACGGAGAAAGCCCAGATCACCGGTGCGCATGTACGCGCGCGTGTCGGGATCATCGGCGATCGTCGCGCGGAACGTCTCCTCGCTTTCCTGCTCGCGCCGCCAATATCCGAGTGCAACGCCTGGCGACGACACCCAGATCTCGCCCACTCGATCGGGTCCCATCCGCCGCCGTGTCTCGGGATGCACGATGGCGACATGCGTCTCCGGCAGCAGGCGTCCACAGGCAACGACCGCGCGTCCGTCGCCCTCGCCATCCGCGATGGGCACCACGGACCCCTCCCCGAGCGCGGTCGATCGGAACAGGCCGGTGCGCGGTTCCTCCGTGACCGGAACGGCCGAAACGAGGAGCGTCGCCTCTGCCAACCCGAATACGGGCGCCAGCGCTTCACGGCGAAGGCCACACGCTGCAAACGCGGCATGGAATTCGGCGGATGTGTCAGGGTGAATCGGCTCGCCACCGTTGCCCGCCGAAAGAAGGCAACTCAGATCGAGTGATGCGCGCTGCGCGGGTGTCACGCGCCTGGCGCAATAGCGATACGCGAAGTTGAACGCCTGCGTGTGCGTCCCGCGGAACTGCGAAATGACGCTGAGCCACGAGTAAGGCCGCTTGAGAAAGGCAAACGGCGACATCAGATATGACGGTGTCCCGTTGAACAACGGGAGCAGAATGCCCTCGATCAACCCGTAATCGTGGAAGTGCGGCATCCAGCAGACGGAGACGCTCGAATCGTCGTAGCCCAGGCCGTGCTGCATGCCGGCGCAATGGCGCACGATGTTTTCGTGGCTGATCATCACGCCTTTGGGAGTGCTTGTCGATCCTGAGGTGTATTGCAGGTATGCCAGCGACGGCAGCGCCGGCGCGCCGAACTCGGGCAGCGGCGACAACGTGGTGAGCGCGCTCGTGTCCACCCAGCGTGCTTCATCCAGGCCCATCGGCGCTCGCCGGGAATCCCGCAGCATCCCCAGCGTGAGCGCATTGCCGAGGAGCAGCCGAGCATCGCAATCCCTGATGACGGCGCCGAGGCGAAGCAGACTGCTCTGCATTCGACTTGCCTCGGGCGCTGGCAGCGGCACCGCGACCACGCCGGCATGCATGCAACCGAGCAGCGCGCTGATGAAGTCCACGCCCGCCTCGTAAACGAGCACGACGCGATCGCCGGCCTCCGCGAGGTCGCGCAGCGATGCAGCAATGGTGCGCGCATTGTCGTCGAGCTCTCCATACGTGATTCGCTCGCGATCATTCGCGCCGTCGGACATCACCGCGTAGGCGAGCTGATCGCGCTGTTCGCGCGCACGGCGGAGGGCGATATCGACGATGGTCGGGATCATTGGACCACCACCGCCAACGCATCGGGCGGCGCGAGTAGCGTGCCGTGGCGCACTGGGCGCAGTTCGGCGGCCTCGGTCGTTTGCAGTTGCCACCGGGCGAGAATGGACGAGATGGCGATGGCGAACTCGTACCGCGCCAGCATCTCACCAACGCAACCGCGCGCGCCGCCGCCGAAGGGGAGATACTCGTGCGGCGCGTACTTGCGCTCCGTGAATCGCTCGGGACGGAACGTGCCACTGTCAGGAAAGAGATCTTCGCGACGGTGCACCAGGTACGTGCACGGTACCAGCGTCGTGCCGGCGGCGAACTCGTACGGTCCGATGCGCGTGTCCGCGAGGAGCTTGCGTCCCGACGGCGTAGGCACGATGGGATACATGCGCAGCGTTTCGCGATAGATCGCGTGCAGGTACGGAAGCGAGAGGAGACCGCGCCCCGTCTCGTCGCCAGCTGCCCCGGCGAGCTCGGCGACCAGACGGTGAAGGATCGCCGGCGCTCGGCTCAGCCAATGCAACGCCCACGCGAGGGAAATCGCGGACGTATCGACGCCCGCGACGAGCAGCGAAAAGACGTGATCCTCGCACTCCGCGTCGGAGAGATGTGCTCCATGGGTGTCCAGCGACGCGGCCAGATGTGTCATGAAGCCGGGACGATCCGGGTCGCGGCGCCGCAGCATGATCTCGTCCGCCAGCATCGTCCGAATTCGCGGCTGCAATCGCGAGAAGTTACGCCACGGGCCCCACGAGCCGACCTGACCGGACACACTCTGCCGGTACGCCGAGATCAGTGCGCTGCTCGTCGGTGAAGTGCGATCGCCGAACAGCAGCAGCACCATCGATTGAAACGTGATGTCGTGCAAGGACGGCCGCGGATTGAACGGCGTCCCCCGTGGCCACGACTCGATGGTGTCCAGCACGATCGACCGCATCGCGGTCATCTTCGGCAGCAATTGCTCGTGCCTGAACATCGGCGCGAGCAGGCGCCGTTGCCGGTAGTGGGTCTCGCCGTCCTGCAGCAGAACGGACAGATCTCCCATCACATAGCGGTAGTGTTCGTTGTATTGGTGGCACTCGAACGCGTCCGCTGGCAAACGGAACACGTCGCGCACGCATTCGGGATCCGACAGGAGAATCACCGTGCCGAGCGAGCCGAGCTGCAGGGAAACCGCAGAACCGTACTTCTGTTCGCACTCCTCCCAGAATTCAATGGGGGTTTCGATCCAGCGACGGACTTGTTCGCTCGCTGGTTCGAGGGGACCGGGAGGTCGCGTACTCTGGGTCATGCAGTTCCCGAAGCCTTCCAACGGGGGAACAGCTAACTACGGCCGGGCAAAGCGGGTATCACCCGGGGCTCACCATAGGGAGGCAAAACATACGTTTGCTTCGTGCGAGCGTCAATGAATCAAGTTCTGAGGGGCGGCAATCCTCGACGCGCGAGAAGAGCCTCAAGCGCACCGGGCCGATGTGAGCCGCTGTTCCAGACGGTCGATGCCAAACGCCAGGAAATCCCGGTACCCACCAGCTTCGACCGCCCCGAGGTGAGAGCGCGCCGTCGCCACGGCGGCGAGTGCGGCCACGCAATCACCGACTTGCGCGTGCGCATCGCCAAGATTGAGGTACAGAGACGCCATGAAGGCTGTCACCTGCTCGCGTGCCGTGGTGGCTTCGGCGTGGCGAACGGCGATCGTGTTCCAGTGGAGCACCGCCTCGGGCGTGGGCTGATGACGCGCTAGAAAATGCGCGGCGATGCACGCCTCGTAGTCGTCGCGTCGCGTGGCCCAGGCCTGCTCGAACAGGGCGAGCGCTTCGTTCGGATTGCCGTCGACAGCCATCCCGGCGGCACACAGCACCACCACCGGATTGTCAGGGTCGATGATCATTGATTCGGAGTGTTCGGATGCCAGTCCAGATACTGCTTCAATCCAGTACTTCATTCTGCGGTGGCTGTTTCCATCTGCAGTGGCTGTTTCCGTGCAGCCTCGTCTCAGCTCCCAAAATGAGCGTTGTGCCCCCATGCCCAGAGTTTGTCTTTCAGCGCCACGAGTCTCGGCACGCCCGGGTCGACGGGCGGGGGGCGCCGTTCACCGACGGGCGCCAGCACGATGACGCGGAGTTCGCCATCGGTGTCGAAGCGATCGCCTTCCGCGTTGTGGGCGTTCACGCGAATGCCCACGCCAGTCACGCGAAAGGTGGCGGCCACTTTGCCGGCGCGGGCGAGGACGGCTTCGAGTGTGTCACGCTCTTCGTCGACGTCGGGCGCGATGTGATGCGTCGGATGTAGTCCGCGGTGGCTCATGCCTGCGCTGAGATCGAACGTGGCGTCGCCGAGCCAGACAGGGCGGCCGTCGTATGTGATGTTCGGCAGTAGCCAGAGACGAACGTGATGCCGACGTCGAGCGCTGTGGCCAACCTCCTGTTCGAACGCGAGATCCTGCTGCCGGCCGAAGAGATACAGCGGACTCACGGGCGCCGTGGAATCGGGGCGGTTCAGTAAGACGCTCTTCGCGATAGCGATCTTCGTGGCGCGAGAGAGGGAATCAGCCAGCACCCAGTTTGCTGCGCGACACCCCTGCTCGACTTCCTTCCGCGTTCCCACGAGGACCACGTTCAACGGATCGGCCGCGTGGTGCTTGGCGTCCATGGTTCGCTTGGGCGTATTCATGAGCGCCGGGAAGCGCTCGTAGTGGCTGAGGAAGCGCGGCGCGACCTCGTGCGTGATCAGGGTCAGCGTCGCGATCACGATCACCGCGAAGACGCTCACGATGACGAGCACAACCTGTAGTCGTGGCCTCATGACCGGACGACGTCGCACCGCGGGCCGACGGCCCGACGGAGCTGGGATCTGCGGGTCACTCTCCATGCACTACGATAGCGCATTGTGGCGGGCGCCGGCGCCTGGTCCTCAACCCTGGCGCACGCACGAGGCAGCTTTAACTCAAAGCTGTCTCGTGAGCATATCTTCTCGAAGGGCGCGGCGTCGCCCAGTGTGGCGCGGGCTGGAATGCCATACCGGCTCCCCAAACGAGTGGACAGATCCTTTCCAGGCTTTTTGGGAGGTTGGATGCCAGTCCAGATACTGGTTCAATCCAGTACTTCATTCTGCGGCGGCTGTTTTTCACCATCTTCGTGGCGGTCGATCACGCCGCGTACCACCTGGGCCAGATCGTCGACGTCCGACGGCTGAATGGGGACTGGGATTAAACCCCCCTGCAACGCGGAGCGGGGCAATCCGCTCCAATCGCGCGAATCCGCGCCCATCCGCGGTAATCAGTTGGTGCAACTCGACTTCACCGAGTGTCGCCACGCCGGTCTATGGCTTCTCCGGAATCGCCTTCGTCTCGCCGACTCCACCAGCCGCCGCTCCACCGGCCAGCTGATCCCGCCCCTTGTCCTTGTACTGGATTCCGTGAACCATCCAGTCCGGCGCCGGCGCCCCCTTCAACTTGTTGTCGAAGAACTGCTGCATGCGCATCGCGACGTCCTTCTGATTCGCGCGGCCCGCCGGGTTGTGCACGTCGTTGTTGTAATCGATGAAGTACACCTCCTTGCCAAGGCGGCGCATGCCCACGAACGTCTCGATGCCCTGATACCAGGGGACCGCGTCGTCCGCATCGTTGCTCATGATGAACAGCGGCGTCGTCACCTTGTCGAGCCAGAACAGTGGCGAGTTCTCGATGTAGCGCATCGGCGCCTCCCAGATGCTTCCGCCAATGCGGCTTTGGGTGTGCTCGTACTGGAACGCGCGCGCCACGCCACTACCCCAGCGAATGCCGCCGTAAGCGCTCGTCATGTTCACCACCGGCGCGCCCGCCATGGCGGCCGCGAACATCTGCGTCTGCGTGATCATGTACAGCGTCTGATAGCCGCCCCACGACTGGCCCTGTAGCCCGAGACGCTTCGGGTCCACGTAGCCGCGCTGCAGCAGCATCTGCACGCCAGGCACGATGGACTTCATCGCGCTCGGTCCGGGATAGCCGATCTCGTAGTGGATGTCCGGTTCGAACACCAGATACCCATTCGAGACGTAGTGCGTCGCGTTGATCACGTTGCGCCCATTCGGCGGCACGTAGCTGTGCAGCCCATTGGACAACTGTTCGTAGAAGTAGGAAATCATGGGATACTTCTTCGACGGATCGAAGTTTTCCGGCTTGTAGAGCATGCCCTTCTGCTCGAAGCCGTCGGTGCTGATCCACTTCACCAGTTCCACCGTGCCCCAGTTGTAGTCCTTCTGCTGGGGATTCGCGTCCGAGATCTTCACGAGGGTCGTGAGGGCCGGCCCGGCATACAGATTCGGAAAGTCCACGAACGTTCCACGGGTGACGAGATACTCGTCCGCGTGCTTGGCCTTGATGGGCGTGCCCCACGCGGCGTCCGACATCACGATCTGCTCCGGCGCTCGGATCACGCCCAGTTGATCGCGATAGAAGCCGGCTGCCTTGGTGTCCTCGTTGAGCGCGTGCAGCAGCAGCGGAGCGTTCGCGTCGTACGCCGTAGATGTGTCGCTCCCGGCGCCGCCGCCGCGTCCACTGCGTCCGTCGCCCAAAGTCACGAGCCGCAGCACGGTGCTGTTCCTCCGCCCCACTGAGTCCGTGACCATCACGGCGGGCTTCACACCGGTGGGGTCGATTTCCCACACGTCGTAGCGGTCGTACAACAACATCGATTTGTCGTTCTTGATCCAGCCGGCCACTCCCCACGCCGGCGCATCGCTCGGCGTGTCCCACGTTTCCTGGTCGAAATTCACGCCCTTCACCGGAGCGGTGGCGTCGACGGTGCGGCCGGTGGCGGTGTTGTACGCGAACCAGTGGCCCTTGTCGAAGTAGACGATGTACTTGTTGTCCGGCGACAGTTGCGCGTTGCCAGTGATCTTTTCCTTCACGACCGTCGCCACGCCGGTGACTCCGTTTATGGCGTACACGTCGGTACCGCCGGCACCCCACATGCTCTCGATGTTGTACCGCTCGCGGCTGGTGCCGAGCACCACCTTGCCGCTCTCGCCCACGATCACCGTGGGCAAAGAGTCCGCCGCCAGCGTGACGAACTGCCTGGTGGCCGGATAGTAGAGGCTGGCGAAGGAGCGATTGCGATCGCGCACGGCGTTCAGCCGCTGCGTCGGCTGCAGGTGGGCGTCCTTGTAGTGCCACAGGTCGAACACCGACTTGCCCACAAGCGAGTCCGCAGGCACGGTGTCCTGGAGAACCGGCGCGACGCCGAACGTGATCGCGTTGCCCGACTTCGTAAACGTGGGCGCCGCGTTATCCGCCACGCGCATTCCCCGGGGTAGCGCGGCCGGTGTCACCGCCGCCGAGGCCAACCCGGCTCCTTTGAGCGACGCGTGGTAGAGCGTGAAACCCGCGTTAGGCTTTCCGAATTCATCCTTGTTCGACAGAAACGCCGCCTGCGCGACGGCGCGGTCAATCGTCAATCCCTTGTAGTCGCCTGTGCCGGCCAGCATCGTGGTCGATGCGCCCGTGCCGAGGGTTTTCACGTAGGCGCCGTCTTTTCCCGCCTGCCGTGAGACGACGGTGTAGCCGAACACCTTGGCGCTGTCGTCGAACACGAACATCGATACGTCGGCGAACCGCTCCTCAGCGCCGGTCGCCAGATTCCGAAGCACTACGGTATTGCCATACTGGCGACGCGGGCCCCGTACGCCGGAATCCGCCGCCGCGCCGCGGCCCGCACGGGAGCCTGCCGCCGACGAATCCGCCGTGGAGTCCTCGATGACGTAGGCGACGTACGCACCGCTGCTGGCGGGCAGCCGGAAGGAACGCACGCGCGGAATGGTCATCACCTTGCCATCGGCAAGGCTGACGATCGCGAGGTCGGATCGCGTCTGGAGCTGCGCGGACAGGCGCCGGTTGCGTGCGGCGCGATCGAACTCCGACTGCGGTGGATACGTCAACACCAACGCGAATCGTCCGTCGGCCGTGAACTGGCCGGGTGCGGCGGTCGCGCTCGCGGGCTCGTCTTCAGGATTTGCGGCGCGCGGCCGTAACCCGCCAGGGACGTTGTTCGGTCGGCCAAGGTATCCGCGCGGCACGCGGATTTCCGTTCCGCCCTGCGTGGACCGCACGATCATTTCGCCGTCCCCCACAAGCGGCACCAACGAGTAAAGCGCCCATTTCCCGTCGCTCGAGAGCGCTGGCGCCTGGATGGACTTCCACTTGTCCCAGTCCGACTGGGTCAGTGCTTTCTTCTGAGCGTGCGCAAGGACCGGAACGCAGAACAGCGCGACGATGCCGGCGAGGGGAAGGGAACGCATGGCGGGAAGTGATTCGGGTGGGTAACGGCGGAGCGAATGACCGACGGATTCCCGGGTGACTGCGACGCGGCACTCGGATGGCGACGAATATCTACGCCCGGCGGTCGCGGAGTGTTCGCTGCGGTGTCCAAGGGTCGCGGCGCATCCTAACTTTCCCCTCTTGCCGCCAACGCATCCCACAACGGCACCTGGCATGACGGATCTCCGCGAGCAGTTGCAGCAAACCTTCGGTGCAGCCTACACCATCGAGCGCGAACTCGGCGGGGGCGGCATGTCGCGGGTGTTCGTCGCCATCGAGCACTCCCTCGAACGACGTGTGGTCGTGAAGGTGCTACCCGCCGAGATGAGCGGGCAGATGTCGCTCGATCGATTCAAGCGCGAAATCGGCATCGCCGCCCGCCTTCAGCACGCGCATCTGGTCCCGGTGCTCTCGGCGGGTTCGGTTGACGGAATTCCCTACTTCATCATGCCCTTCGTGGACGGCGAGTCCCTGCGCGACCGCATCGCGCGCCAAGGCGAGTTGCCGCTGACCGACGCGATTCGCATCCTCCGCGACGTCGCGAGCGCACTCGCGTACTCCCACGATCAGGGCGTGCTCCATCGCGACATCAAGCCGGAGAACGTGCTGTTGTCCGGAGGCGCCGCCATGGTCACGGACTTCGGAGTCGCGAAGGCGGTGAGCGCGTCCGCCGAGTCGGGCGCCGCGGGCCTCACGTCGGTCGGCGTTGCCCTCGGCACGCCGCTCTACATGTCGCCCGAGCAAGTGAGCGCTGATCCGCACGTGGATTTCCGGGCGGACATTTACGCCTGGGGAGTCATGGCGTATGAACTCCTCACGGGCCAGCATCCGTACGCCGGTCGTCCCATGCAGGCAGTGATGGCGGCGCACGTGACGGAGACACCGGCGCCCATCGCGACGCGACGCGTGTCCATTCCTCCTCAGTTGGGACACCTGGTCATGCAGTGTCTCGAGAAGCGGCCGGCCGACCGTCCGCAGAGCGCGGCAGCGATCGTCCGCGCGCTCGACTCCATTTCGCTATCCGATCCGGCGCCGACCGCGTTCGGGGCAAAGCGATCGGCGCGCTGGTCACGGAGGGCGTCCTGGACTGGAGCCGTCGTCGCCGTGCTCGCGCTTGCGGTACTGGGCGCACGAGCACTGCGTGGCCGCGCACCCGAGGCACGCATCCAGTCACTCGCCGTGATGCCGCTCGTGACGGGCGCGGATTCGTCCGACTACTTCGCCGACGGCATCATCGAGACGTTGATCGCCGCGCTGGCCAAGGTACCGGGGCTAGAGGTGCGGTCGAGTGCCACGTCACTCGCGTTGAAAGGACGCAAGCTGACGGATGCGCAGGTCGGAGCGCTGCTCAACGTGACGAACATCCTGCACGTCTCGGTCAGACGATCGCCTTCCCTGATGCGGGTGATCGTAGACCTCGCTCGCGTGCGGGACGGCACTGTCCTCTGGGCCGATCAGCAGGAACGTCCCGTGGGCGAGGTGTTTGCCGTGCAGGACTCCATTGCGCGCCGCACCGCCGCCGCGCTGACGATTCATCTCGGCACGGTGGACCGCGCACGGGTTGGGGCGTTCGGGACGCAGAACATCGACGCCTACGACTACTACCTGAAAGGGCGCCACGAAATGGCGCACTTCGACGAGACCTCAGTACGCAAGGCACTCGTGTTGTTCGATTCCGCGATCGTGAAGGATCCACGATACTCGTTGGCGTACAGCGCCAGCGCCGAGGCATGGGTCTATCTGTCGGACGACTGGATCAAGCCCAGTGAAGGTTACGCTCGCGCGGAACAGAGCGCGGCGAAGGCGCTGGCGCTCGATTCGACGAATGGACTCGCGCGCGGGATGCTCGCGATCGCGCGCGTCACGCTGCATCGCGATTTCGGACGCGGCCTGCGTGAAACGGAACTCGCGTTTCATCGGGACTCGCTCCAGGCGGAGAGCGCGTTCACTTATGCGGCGCTTCTGGCCTACAGCGGTCGCCTTGATTCGGCGGTCGTGATGGCGGAACGCGCCATCGCGCTCGATCCCACCAATGCATCGTTTCAGCTGGTGACAGGATGGTCGGAGTTCTACAACGGACACCCTGACCGTGCTATCGAGCGATACCGGAAGGCACTGAAACTGGAGCCCGGTCTTCCGCCCGCGTGGAACAGTCTCGGGGAGGCGCTCACGGACGCGGGCCGCCCCAGGGAGGGGCTCGTCGCGCTGGCGCACGGCGAGGAACAGATCGATGCGCACCGCTCGGCGCTGGCACGCACACTGGTGGCGCTGGGTAGGACGCCCGAGGCACGACAGTTGACTGCCGCACTCGTGGCCGATGCGTCGCGCCGCTACGTGAGCGGCGACTACATCGCCGCGGCCTACGTTGCTCTCGGTGACACCGACCAGGCGCTGCGCTGGCTCGAGCGCGCGAACGACGCGAGATCGCAGTGGATCCTCACCGCCCGGACTGACCCGCGCTGGACTCCGCTCAGAAATGATCCACGCTTCCGTGAGTTGGTGGCGCGGATCGGGGGGAGCTAAATCACGAACAGAATGAGTTCGCGCTTCTGTAGTGGTGCGGTTTCCACTGCAGTAACGAGTACTGGACTACGGCAGTACCTGGAAATGGCATACCGGCTCCCAAAACGAGTGGACAGATGCTCGCTTGGCTTTCTGGGAAGTTGGATGCCAGTCCAGATACTGCTTCCGTCCAGTACTTCATTCTGCAGTG
>JANYIN010000049.1 GCA_025362035.1 Gemmatimonadaceae bacterium
CCGAAGGGCTGCTCGAGAGCGAACTCTTCGGCCACGTGAAGGGATCCTTCACCGGAGCCGTGCGCGACAAGTCGGGGCTCTTCACGGCCGCGGCCGGCGGCACCTTCTTCCTGGACGAGATCGGCGACACGACGCCGGCCACGCAGGTGAAGCTGCTTCGCGTCCTGCAGCAGCGCGAAGTGATTCCCGTGGGTGGGACGGAGCCGCAGCCGATCGATGTGCGGTTGATCGCCGCCACGAATCGCGAGTTGGAAGAAGAGATTCGCCGCGGCTCCTTCCGTACGGATCTGTACTATCGACTCAACGTCATCGCGCTGCATCTACCAACGCTTCGCCAGCGCGCCGACGACATCCCAATGTTGGCCGAGCACTTCCTGGAACGAATCGCCGCCCTGCGGAAGGAGTCCGGGAAAGTGCTGTCGGCGGAGACACTCGACGCACTAGTGAGCTATACGTGGCCGGGCAACGTGCGCGAGTTGGAGAATGCGCTGGAGCGCGCCGTGATCCTTACGCCGGGACACGAGATTTCGCCGTCGGCGTTGCCCGAGCGCGTCACGGCACGTGTGAGCGAGCCACTGGTGGCCGATCGCGTGCCATCAAATCCCACTCTGGAGGCGGTGGAGCGCGCGTACATCATGTGGGTGTTGCAGAGTGAGGGCGGCAACAAGAGCCGCGCCGCCGAGGCGCTCGGCATTGATCCATCCACGTTGTACCGGAAGCTCTCGCGCTACGGCCTGGAGGCATGACGGCAGGCATCACGGAGGCGACGGCCGTTAGGCCACGAACGGCGTGGTGGCTGCCCGCGCTCGTCATTCTCATCGTAACAGCCATCGTGCACCGCGAAACGGCGCCGTATGTGGTCGGCGTGTTTCACGACGACGGCATTTATGCACTCCTCGCGCGGTCGGTGGCCACGGGACAGGGCTTTCACTATGCGCATTTGCCCGGCGCTCCGGCGGCCACGCACTATCCACCTCTCTACCCGCTCCTGCTGGCGGCGGTCTGGCGGATGGCGCCGGGGTTTCCGGGCAACGTTCCACTCATGCTCGGCGTGAATGCGCTGCTCGTCGGCCTCTCGTCTGCTGGCTGCTGGTGGTTCGTTACGGCGTGCCTCGGTTGGCCGCCGCGCCGCGGTGCGCTGGCCTCAGTGGCGGCGGGACTCACGTCGCCATCGATCGCCCTCGCCGGCGCCCTCCTGTCCGAGTCGCTGTTTCTCGCGCTGCTGTGGCCTTCGCTCATCGCGAGCACGAAGGCCATCGAAAAAACCGGTCGCGCGCCCATCCTGGTGGCGGGCGTCATGATCGGCACACTGATGCTCGTGCGAACACACGCGGTTGCGCTGGTGGCTGCCGTGATCGTCGTCCTCGCCATTCGGCGCCGATGGCGCGATACGCTGATCCTCGTTGCCGCCGTCGAGGCGCTTCAGTTGCCATGGCAGTTGTGGTCGGCGTCGGCCACGCCGCGAATTCCCGCGCCGTTGGAAGGTGCCTACGGTTCGTACACCGGCTGGTTCGTCAACGGGCTCCGCGGTGACGGTCTGGACTTTCTCCTCGCCACGGTTCGTGCAAACGCGTGGGAGTGCTGGCTCTTGCTGCGGGATCGCGCGACGCTTGGCGCGTCGGAGGTCACGTCGATTGCGGCGCTGCTACTACTGATCGCGGTGGGTGCCGGCGCGTGGTCGCTGCGGCGAAGGACGCCCGTCACGCTTGCCTTCGTCGCCTGTTACGCCGGCATCCTGGTCGCGTGGCCCTATGCGCCGTGGCGCTTCGTGTGGGGCGTCTGGCCTCTCGTCCTGCTAGTCGCGTTCGAAGGCGCGCGAAACCTCTGGATCAACGCAGGAAAGGGGCGGCTGGCGCTCGTGATCGGGGCGGCGTTGCCTTCGGTTGCCATGGCCCGTACCGAATTGCACGCGTACGCCGTCAAGGGTTGGTCCGAGCCTGCCCGGCGGGCCGAAGCGCAGATCGCGCCGGTGGTGGACTGGGTCCGCGCGCACACCGCCCCAAGCGACGTCATTCTCGCCGAGGGCGAGCAAGTCGTGGCGCTGTACGCGGGCCGGCGTGCCGCCCCTCCGATTGCGTTCACCGCGCGCGAGTACCTCTTGCCGCCCAGCGTGGATGAGGGCCGAATGAGGCTCGCGGACATGCTCGTGGCGGTGCCGGCCCGGTACGCAATCCTGCTTGCACCGGGAATGATCGCCTCGGCAGAGGTTCTGGTGTCGAGCCACCCGGGCCTGCGGCGCTTCGGGAGTGTGCCGGGCGGCGCGGTATACGTGGTCGTACCGTGATGCGTGAGAGGACTTGGCCGCCCGACACCGTTGCCCTCGCGCTGCCGAGCGCACGGTGGAGGATTGCGGTGCTGCTCATTGGCGCGCTCGCGCTCGCCACCGGCCTGGCGGTGCAAGATGTACAGCCCGTCGGCGTCTTCCACGACGACGCCATGTACGTGATTCTCGCGAAGTCCCTGGCAACCGGTGAAGGCTATCGCTACCTCAACCTGCCAGGCACACCGGTCGCCACACACTTTCCTCCGGGATATCCCGCGCTCTTGGCAATGATCTGGCGCTTCGCGCCGCCGTTTCCGGCAAATCTCGCCGCGTTCAAGGCGATGAACGCCGTGTTCTTCGGCGCTACTGCGGTGCTCATGTGCATGTTTGCACGCGATCGTCTCGGGAGCGATGCGTGGGCCGTCGTCGTCGGTGCGCTGTCGGCAGTCAGCGTTCCGTTGCTCGTATTGGTGACCATGGTGCTGTCCGAGCCCCTTTTTCTCCTCCTGCTCGTGATCGGGCTCCGTGCCGCGGAGCGGTTCGTGGCGAGCCCTCCTTCGTACAGGTCGGCGGCCATGGTCGGCGCGTGGATCGGCGTGCTGGTGCTCGTGCGGACGCACGGCTGCGTTCTCCTTCCCGCGGTCGCGCTCCCACTCGCGGTCAAGCGACGGTATTCGGAGGCGGGGGTCCTCGCGGCCGTCGCGGTGAGCGTGGCGTTGCCATGGCAACTGTGGAGTAGCGCCTATGCGGGCCAGCTGCCCGCGCCGCTGCAGGGCAACTACGGGTCGTACCTCGGGTGGTGGATCCGCGGTTTCCATGTGAGTGGGCCGGCGATGATCCGTGCCACGCTTCAACGCACCGTTCCCGAGACTGGCGCGATGCTCGCGGCACTGTTCTCGCCCGCTCGGGCAGACGCGGCGCATGTGGCCACCCTCGTCGCCCTCGCGACTCTTCTGGTTCTCGCCGTGGTGTCGTTGCGTCGTTGCGCCCCAGTCACCTTGCTCTTCCTCGCGGGGTATGTCGGGATCGCGCTGGTCTGGCCATTTCCGCCAACGCGCTTCTTCTGGGGCATCTGGCCGCTTCTGCTGTTCTTGCTCGTCGCTTCAGCGGCGAGCGCCGCACGGGGTCTACCGGAAGGGTATTCTCGCCCCCGGATCGCGATCCTGGCGTGCCTCGTCTGGGTCGCCGTCGGACACGCGGGGTACGAGCAGCGCGCGGTACGCGGCGCCTGGTGGGGAAGCATCTCGCGCGCCGCAGGGCGCCGAATCGATCCGGCTGTCGCCTGGACGCTGCGTCACACGTCGCCTGCCGATGTCGTCGCCGCCGACGACGAGGGTTCCATCTACCTGTATACGGGGCGGCTTGCAGTGCCCGTGGCGTCGTTCACCGTCGAGCACTATCTCGACGACCGGTCCGCGGCGCAGGAAGCGGGCGAGGGACTGGAGCCGCTCCTGCTCGCGTATCCGATCCGTGCCGTACTCGTTGGAAGCAGCAAGACACTCGACGCTGCGGAATTTCTCACCACGCGACCAGTGCCCCCCCTCGCGCTTCGTGACCGTTTTCCCGAAGGCGCCGCCTTTACCGTACTCACTCGATGACCCAACCGTCCTCCTCGGTTCCGACCGTCCTTCTACCCGGACACACGCTCGCGGCGAAGCCGCGCGACCTCACGCCGATCGATCCTGAAACGATGCGGCTGTCGGTACTCATGCCCGTCTACAACGAACGTCTCACCATCGAGACGATACTCGACCGCGTGCGCGCGACGCCGATGCGCAAGGAGATCGTGTGCGTCGACGACTGTTCCACCGACGGAACCCGGGAGCGCCTCGTGGAACTCCACCGGGCGGGTTTCATCGATAAGCTCATTCTTCAGCCGGAAAACGGCGGCAAGGGCAAGGCCATTCGTACCGCCCTCGCCGCCAGTACTGGAGACGTCGTCATCGTCCAGGACGCCGATCTCGAGTACGACCCGCAGGACTGGCCCGCGCTGCTGCAGCCACTCATTCAGGGAAGGGCCGACGCCTGCTTCGGGTCGCGCTTCCTGGGCGGCCCGCATCGCGTGCTCTACTACTGGCACTCGGTCGGCAACAGGCTGCTCACACTGTTCAGCAATATGTTGACGAATCTCAACCTCACCGACATGGAGACCTGCTACAAAGCGGTTCGTGGTGAGCTCGCCCGCTCGCTGC
>JANYIN010000058.1 GCA_025362035.1 Gemmatimonadaceae bacterium
CGCGGACGCATGCTCTTCGAACCGGGCGCGTTCGAGGCGCAGTTCGACACGCTCCTGACCGACGCAGTGCGGCAAGGCGCCACCGATGTTCATCTGCGCGCCGGGGATTCGGTGCAGGTACGGGTGGAAGGCGCGCTGATATCGCTCGACACGCCGATGTTGACGCCGTCGGACACGCGGGCGCTGGCGGTCCGGGTGCTCGAGGCCAACGGCTCCGCCGAGCGGGTGGAGGTCGTCAAGGAGTTCGAAGGTTCGTTCAGCATGCGCGGAGTGGGCCGGTTTCGCGTCAACATCCTTCGCCAGCGTTCGAGCTTCATGATCGTGCTGCGCGTGATCTCCGACGTGATTCCGACCTTTGAACAGCTCAACCTTCCGCGCGCCGTCGCGCAGACGACGCGGACGGAGTCGGGCCTCATCGTGGTCTGCGGCGCCCCGGAATCGGGGCGGGCCACGACGATCGCGGCGCTCGTCAACCATCTCAACACCACGTCCACCACCCGCCGCCACTGCGTACTCATCGAGCAGCCGATCGAGTACCTGCACAAGAGCCAGCGCTGGAGCATGACCCAACGCGAGGTGGGCAGCGACACGCAGAGCTTCCAGGACGGCGTCCGGTCGGCCATCCTCCAGGACGCGGACGCGATCGTCATTGGCTCGCTGGACGATGGCTCGGTGGTCGAGGAGGCGATTCGCGCCGTGGAGGCAGGACGTCTGGTGATCGGCCGCATGGCGGCACCGGATGCGGGGGCCGCTATTCGTAATCTCCTCCAACGCATGGAGAGCGAAGATCAGCAGAGCGCGCGACTTCGACTGGCCGAAGCGTTGCACGCGATCATCGGGCAGAAGCTCGTACCGCGGCAAAATGGCGTTCGCCGCATTCTCGCCACGCAGTTGCTACTGGTCACGCCCTACGTCCGCGAATCGATCCTGGACCAGGGTACTACGGACGATCTCAGCGATGCCCTGATGAAAGGACGCGACCAGTACGGGACGCAGACATTCGACCAGTCGCTCGCCGACCTCGTGATGGCCGGCGAAGTGGCGTTCGAGACGGCAGTCAAGCTGGCCGTCAACCCACTCGATCTCGAGTTGCAACTCCGTGGTTCGCGATAGCCCAACGCCGCCACCCCCCGTGCCGCGCTCCGGAATACTCGGTCAGCTCCTTGAAGAGGGCATACGCTACGAACGCGCCGGCGTCGTCTCGCGCGCCCAGGAGTGCTTCGAGGACGTGTCGCAACGAGCCGACGACGATCCCGCGGCCGCCGCCGAAGCGTGGTGGCGGCTGGCGAACCTCCACCGACTCCACTCGGCGTGGGACGAAGCGCTCGAGACGGCGCGCTGTGGCGCGGAGCTCGCACGTCAGCATGGACTGCCCGACACCGAAGCCGATGCGCTGAACATTGAAGGCGCGGTGTGGATGATGCGCGGCGAGTTCGATCAGGCACGCACGTTCTTCACACGCATGCTCCACCTCGCGCAGGATCCCGCCATTCGCGGGAAAGCGCTGCAGAATCTGGGCGGCCTCGCCGCGGAGGATCGCAAGTTCGACGACGCGGAGCGCCTGTTTGGCGACTCGCGCGACGAATACCGGCGGGCCGGCGACGCGCGCGGTGAAGCATGCTCGCTGCTCAACATCGGGCGGCTGAAGGTCGAGCAGGGGTTCCCCCTTGTAGCGCGCGGCATTCTCGAGTCGGCTGTGGCCGGCGCCAAAGTTTCCGGTGATCTCGAAATGCACGCGGCCGCTCTGCTGAACCTCGGCATCGCGCTCCACGAACTCGGTGACATCGACGGGGCGGAGGATCGGATCACCACGGCCTATGGACAGTTCACGATCGCTTCCATTCCGCTCCAGCGCGTGCGATGTCTGATGCAGCTTGCAACGCTGGCGGAAATGCGCAAGGAACCCGCCGCCGCACGTGTCTGCCTCACACATGCCCGCGAAGTGGCCACTCAGTCCGGTCTGCCGAGGGAGATTCGACTGATCGAACAACAACTGGACGGCTTGGCGTCAATTCTCTGATCGGCTCAGGCGAGCTCGCGGCAGTTCTGTCACGAGTCCGTTGCGCTTCGGCGGATTGGCATGGCTTTGGCATTCGGACGCGGTGGACGCTCGACATGCCGGCAATTGAACGCCGGATGCGACGGGGCGTTCACCAAGCCACGGATGGGTCATCATGCCACGTCTTCGCCTTCTGCTCGCGTCAGCCACCACGCTCGCCCTCGCCGCCTGCGGCGAGACATCGACCGCGCCACGGCAAATGACCCCGGGAGCGCGCTCGACCGACGTCATCACCTGCCGGAGCGGATATCACATCGCGACGCGTGATGACGGCACACAGTACTGCGAACAGGACGGCGGGACCACCGTCTTCGCGCCCACGACAACCACGACGACACCAACGAGCCATCCTGCGCCGACGAGCAGTAAGTAGTGGCTGGTTGGCGGTGGAGTCACGTACTTGCGCCGGCCGCGCGCCCACGACTACTTGGTCGCGTCTGATGCCTCTCTCCGGAGCACTCGTACGTGACTTGCCTTTCAACTCGTGCCGCCCTCCTCGGTGTGCTGTGTCTGCCGCTGGCCGAGGCGGTGGCGCAGCGGCCTCTCACACCGCCGCCCGCTAGCGACACGCGACCCAGCATACCGCTGGACAAACAGACACTGAGCGCCGGCGGGCCCGTCGATACCGCGGCGCTCAGTGCGCTTCGCTGGCGTGAACTCGGCCCCTTTCGCGGCGGCCGCTCGGTTGCCGTCGCGGGGTCCACGGCCCGCCCCAACGAGTACTACATGGGGACCACGGGCGGCGGCGTGTTCAAGACGCTCGATGGCGGACAGTCCTGGGCTCCCATTACCGACAAGTATTTCGGTGGCACCATCGGCGCCGTCGCGGTGTCAACCTCCGCGCCGGATGTCGTCTACGCCGGCGGTGGCGAATACGCGCTACGCGGCAACGTTTCCCACGGCGAAGGCGTGTGGAAGTCCACCGACGCGGGCAAAACGTGGACGTCGCTCGGTCTCAAGCTCACGCGACAGATCTCACGCGTCGTCATCAACCCCACCAACCCCGATATCGTTTTCGTGGCGGCGCAGGGCAACGTGTGGGCGCCCACGCCGGACCGCGGCGTCTATCGGTCCACGGACGGTGGCAGGAATTGGCGCAAGGTGCTCTTTCGCAACGACTCCACCGGCGCCAGCGACCTGGTGATGGAGCCGGGCAATCCGAATGTGCTGTACGCGGCGTTCTGGCAGGCAGGCCGGACGCCGTGGATGCTCAACTCGGGCGGCACCGGCAGCGGCGTGTTCAAGAGCACCGACGGAGGTGACACGTGGACGGACCTCAGCCACAATCCCGGCATGCCCAGCGGTATTTTCGGCAACATCGGGCTCACGGTGTCGGCCGCCAATCCCAGACGCGCGTTCGCCATCATCGAGGCTGATTCAGGCGGTGTCTACCGCTCCGATGACGCAGGGTCCACGTGGACGCGGACGAACGCGGACCGCGCCCTCCGCCAACGCGCATGGTACTACTCCAAGATCCATGCGGATCCAAAGGACACCAACATCGTCTACGTCAACAACGTCAACTTCAGCAAGAGCACGGATGGCGGAAAGACCTTCAAGCCGGTGCGTGGCATCCCGCACGGCGACTCGCACGACTTCTGGATCGCGCCGGAGAACAACCAGCGCATGATCGAGAGTGACGATGGCGGCGCAACGGTCTCCACCGATGGGGGAGTCACCTGGACGGACGAGGATTTCGCCACGGCGCAATTCTACCACGTCGTCACGACCAACCACTTTCCGTACCACGTCTGCGGCGCGCAGCAGGACAACAGCACGCTCTGCGGCCCCAGCCGGAAGGCCGGTGGCATCGACCTGCACGACTGGGAGGAAGCCGGCGGTGGCGAGTCGGGCTACATCGCCGCGCGCGCCGACAAACCGGACATCGTGTATGCGGGAAGCTACGGTGCCCTGTTGACCCGCAAGGACATGCGGACCGGCCTCACACGGAACATCAACCCGTGGCCCGACAACCCGATGGGACACTCGGCCATCGATCTCAAGTACCGATTCCAGTGGACGTATCCCATCGTGCTCTCGCCGTTCAGCTCCAACGTGCTGTACGCTGCGTCGAACTACGTGCACCGCACCACGAACGACGGGCAGAGCTGGGAAGTCATCTCACCCGACCTCACGCGGCACGATCCGAAGACGCTCGGCCCCTCGGGTGGCCCACTCACCAAGGACCAGACGTCCGTGGAGTACTACGCGGTGATCTTCGCGTTCGCCGAATCCCCGAAGCAACGGGGGGTGCTGTGGGCCGGTTCGGATGACGGGCTCGTACACGTATCGCGAGACAACGGGGCGTCGTGGCAGAACGTCACGCCGAAGGACATGACCATCTACACGCGCGTCTCGCTCATCGAGCCGTCGCACTTCGCCGCTGGCACGGCGTATGTCGCAGCGAACCGCTTCCAGCTCGACGATATGAAGCCATATCTCTGGAAGACAACGAATTTCGGCCAGACGTGGACGCGCATCGACGCGGGAATCGATGCCACCGAGTTCACACGCGCCATTCGCGAAGACGACGAGAAGCCGGGCATGCTGTACGTCGGGACCGAGCGCGGTGTGTGGTTCTCGAACGACGACGGCCGTGACTGGCAGCGGCTGCAGCTCAATCTGCCGCCCGTGCCGGTCCACGACCTCGCCATCAAGGAGGGGGACCTGATCGCCGCGACGCACGGCCGCAGCTTCTGGATCATCGACGACATCTCGGCGCTGCGGCAGGTGACACCGGAGATCACGCAGTCCGAGTCGCACCTGTTCAAGCCGCGGGATGCGTATCGCGTCAGCTTCGCTGGTGGTCGCGGCGGCGGAGGTGGACAACAGGCCGCTGGCGCACCGGCCGGCCCGCCGGTGCACCCCGTGGCCAGCAGCCCGGCCGGGGGCCCGGTGGTGAGTTACTGGCTCAAGCGGCCGGGGCACGAGGTGGTGCTGGAGTTCCTGGACGCGCGGGGCACTCTGATCAAGTCGTTCACGAGCAAACAGGACTCGGCGTCCGCGGTCGATTCCGTCGCGCGCGCCGCGCGCGGCAGCGCCGCCCGCGATGTGGCAGCCTCGCCGGGCGGTGGAGAAGAGGACGGCCCGATCCGCGCCGCGCCCGCGCCACGCGTGCCCAACAAGTCGGGCATCAACTCCTTCGCGTGGAACATGCGATATCCCGACGCGTCTCGCTTTGACGGCCTGATCATGTGGGCTGCCGGCGTTCAGGGTCCCACGGCGCCCCCCGGCACGTATCAGGTGCGCATGCGCGTGGACGGCACGCTCGTCGCCACCGAGCGCTTCGCACTCAGGAAAGATCCTCGATCGAATGCCACGCAAGCCGATCTCGACGCGCAATTCGCCTTCCTGCTGCAGATTCGCGATCGCACGACCGCCGCGAACGACGCGGTGAAAACGGCTCGGTGGATCAAGGCTCAACTGGCCGACCGCGAGACGCGGCTCACCGGAGCGGCGAAGACCGACTTCCAGGCACAGGCGGCAAGCCTGCGCGCCGAGCTCTCCGTGGTGGAAGACTCGATCTACCAGACCAGAAATCGGAGTGGTCAGGATCCGCTCAACTATCCCATTCGGCTCAACAACAAGGTCGCCGCGTTGGCCGGCGTGGCCGGCAGCTCGGAAGCTCGGCCCACCGCGCAGACGACCGTCGTGTTCGGACAGCTGAGCCGGCAGCTCGACGGAGAACTCGCGAAAATGAAGAAAGCGATCGACGCACGACTGCCCTTGATCAACGCGACGCTGCGGAGGGAGAAGCTTCCCGAGATCGTCGCCAGACCGGCGGATGTACCGCCGCCACCAGGTACGATCAGCAACGACAACGACGCCGCAGGCGATCGCTAGCGCCGTCCTCCACCAGGCCCTTTCATGGGCGTGTTGCTGTATCAACTGAGCACCGTCGCGCAGCTGGTGTCGGTGCTCATGGTCGCGCTTTTCTACGCTACCCTTTTGCGCGCGGTTCCGCGCGCGGAGGTGCAGTGGTGGGCGCGCAGCTGGTGGAGCGATCTCGCGGCGCTGGCCGTGACCGTCAGCTACTGGTTCTTCACCCCAACGGGTGTGGCCGGCCTGGCGATCTTCGCGATCTATGTCGCGACCAAGACGTTATTCATGCTGCTGATCGTCCAGGGCGCCATGGCGTTCCGCAGACCGGGCACGCAGTGGGTGTCGCGGCGCACACTCATAGTTCTCGTCGCGGTCGCGGGCGCACTGACACCCGCGGTGCTCGCTTCCATCGACCGCATCGGGATCGCGGTGCAGAGCGCCATGGGCGTCCTGTTCCTCTGGTGCGGAACACGGCTGCTCAGGGACCGCAGCGACGCCACCACATGGCTGGCCGCGGGATTCATCGCACGGGGCTGGTTCGCCGTGATCGAAGCCATCGCATACGGCGCGAACCTGTTACCTAGCGGTGCGCTGGCCGACCAACAGGCGGCAAACCTCGCGCTGTTCCTCGGCGTGCACTCGTCGCTGGACGTCGCCGCGGAGTGGCTGCTCGCCCTTGGCGGTGTGCTCGCGCTCACGAGACGTGCCCAGCGCGAGTTGGAGTCCACCAACGAAAACCTCCGCGACGTCCAGGAGGATCTTCGACGACTCGCGGATCGCGATCCACTCACCGGACTCGCCAACCGGCGCGCGCTTCCGGAGGCATTCCGGTCGGCGTTCGACCACGGCGCGTCGCTGGTGTTCTGCGATCTCAATCAGTTCAAGCGGATCAACGACACCTACGGCCATACCGCCGGTGACGCGTGTCTCGTGCGCTTCGCCTCGGCTCTCCGATCCTCGTTTCGCCCCGACGACGACATCATCCGCTTTGCCGGCGACGAGTTTCTCGTCGTCTGCCGCGGGATGGACGTCAGCATGGCGAAGGAACGAGTCGAGCGCGTGCGCTCTCGCCTGCTGGAACAGGGGCCGAACGAAATACCGCTGGAATTCGCGGCAGGCGTGTCGCCGCTGGCTCCAGGCGGTGACGCCGAGGACGCGCTCCGGATGGCCGACAGCGCGATGTACGAGACGAAGGCGCGACCACCGGCTCGATGAGTCGGCGTCCCCCGTTCATCAGTCCGGGCTCAGAGCGTCTGCATCCCCATCGTGTGGAATCCCTTGTCCACGTACACCGTCGTTCCGGTGATCCCGCTGGCCAGCGGAGAGCAGAGAAATGCCATGGCCCGCCCGACCTCTTCCGCCTTGAGCGCTTCGGGAAGGGGGGCGTTCCGCGCTACGTACTCCACCATCTTTTCGATGATGCCGATAGCGGACGCGGCGCGCGATGCAAACGGTCCGGCGGACACCGTGTTGACGCGCACTCCCCACTTCCGGCCGGCTTCGTATGCCAGCAGCCGAGTGTCACATTCCAACGCGGCCTTGGCGCTTGACATGCCGCCGCCGTAGCCGGGAATGACGCGCTCGCTGGCCATATAGGTGAGCGACGCCACCGCGCCGTCGGGGCGCAGCAGCGGTCCGAAGCGCTGCAGCATGCTCACCAGGGAGTACGAACTGGCGCTCAGCGCCGCCAGATATCCGGCTCGGCTTGTTTCGAGCAGTGGATTCTTGACCTCGGGGCCGTTCGCCAGGGCGTGTACGACGATGTCGAGCGGTCGGGCGCCGAAATCGGAAACGAGGCGGGAAGCCAAACCGTCTATCGAGCAGTCGCCAACGTCCCTGTACCGCTTGCTGGTCCTGAGTTCCTCCGGCACGTCGCCGTAGGTGTCGAACACGGCGTCTAGCGGATAGATGCGCTCGAAGGCCAGCAAGGATCCATTCGAGAGTTTGCGCGACTCGTCCATCCTGCCGCGCTCGAGGAGGTTCATGAAGATGTTGAGGGCCGGCGGCCATGTACCCACGCACACGCTTGCGCCCGCCTCCGCGAGAGCCTTCGCGATAGCGAAGCCAAAGCCTCCATCGTCCGCGACGCCCGCCACGAGAGCCCGGCGTCCGGAGAGATTAATGTTGAGCATCCGATTATAATGACACGCGCTCATGCCGGGGCAAGGGGCACAGCGGAATCGATGACGCGGATGGCACTTGCCTTTTCCGTGTTCGAGGAAGTGATTGCTGAAATGGCTGACGCCGAGATATGACGACGCTTCTGTTTGTCGACGACGAAGAGATCATCGGACGCGCGGTCTCACGCCTCTTCTCGATGCGTGGCGACACCGCCCTCGTCGCGCAGAATGTGGCCGAGGCGCAACTGGTTCTTCTGGCGCACGAGCCGGACATCATCTTCATCGACGTGTGGCTTGGCGGAGAGAGCGGGTTCGAGCTGCTGAACTGGATCGAGGAGAACCGGCCCAACCTGGCGGACCGGGTGACGTTCGTGACGGGTGATATGGCTCCACATGAGGAGTGCGACGGCGTATGGACCCGACTTGGGCGCCCTGTGATCCGAAAGCCGTTCGATTTCACGAAGCTGATCGACACCGTCACGGATGCGGGGAAAGGCGCGCGAGCGTAGCGTGAGTAGCCCAGTGCAGCGCGTGCGCGAGCCGCAGTCCGTGGTCGCCCCCGGGAATGGACCGTCCTTCGCGCGCGGCCTCTGGCGCATTGCGGCGGCCGACGTGTCGAGCGGGAACGCGGTGACGCTCCTGCATGATGGCCCCGCGACATTCGACGCGATCAGTGCCGCCATCGACGCGGCGAAGCAGTCAGCGGTGCTGGAAGCGTACATCCTCCGCTCCGACGAGGTCGGCGAACAGATCGCGACCTCGCTGATCGCCGCTGCATCGCGCGGCGTGAGCGTGCGCGTCCTGAGCGATTGGATCGGCATGCGCGGAGTCAGCCGCCACTTCCTCGGCCGGCTCGAAAAGGCCGGCGTGCAACGACGTGTGTTCGGCAGCCCGGGCTTTCATGCATGGGCCGGGCTGGTGCCGCGCGACCACCGCAAGCTGGTCGTGGTCGACGCCAGCGTCGGCGTCACCGGGGGCGTGGGCGTCGGAAACGAGTGGATGGGAAAGTCGAAGCGGCATCGCGGCCACTGGCGCGACACGGCAGTTCGCATCGCGGGACCGGCGGCCGCCGATATGCAGCTGGCGTTCGACACGATGTGGGAGCGGTCGCAACGGCGCGATCGAAGGATGATGACGCGCCGCACGCGCCGAATCGCGCGCGGGGCGCATCTCGATCCGGCCACGGCAGAGCCAGCCCTGGTTGGCATCGTGGAAGGGGAGCCATTCCGCATGCGCATCGCCAGATCGCTCCAGCTCCAGGCCATCTCGGCGGAGCATTCCATCTGGATTGCGAACGCCTACTTCGTGCCCGCGTGGTCCGAGGTCGAAGCGCTGATCGGCGCGGCGCGCGACGGCGTGGACGTGCGTATTCTCGTTCCCGCCAGAAATGACCACGGGTGGGTGTCGTTCCTCACGCGCCGCTACTATCGCCGCCTGCTCACCAACGGCGTGCGTGTCTGGGAGTGGAAAGGAACCATGATGCACGCCAAGTCCAGCGTCGTGGACAGTCGGTGGGTGCGCGTCGGCTCCACCGACTTCAATCCCCTGGGTGTGGCGATCAACTACGAATTGGATGCCGTGATCGAAGACGCCGCACTCGGCACGCAGGCCGAACGGATGTTCCTCGAGGATCTCGATCATTCGCGCGAGATCACGATGCACCACCGGCGCGTGCGCCGCTGACCAGCGCTCTCGCCATCCATATGCCGATCGGAATTCGCCGGAACGTCTTCATGGCGACCGTGCTCCTCGTTGCGATGCTGGCACCCGCCGCAAAGGCGCAATCGGATTCCGCGGCGTCCGGGCGACAGCTGTTCACCTATCGAGACGGGCTACTGGCCGGAGCGGTCGTCGTGACGTCCCTGCTCATCAGGCCGCTGGACGAGAGGTTCGCGGCACGCCTCCAGGATTCGTCAACGCAGTCCAACCGCAAACTGCACGAGCTCTCCAAGCTGGTTCGCACCACCACGGCGCCGGGTTCGTACATCATCGGCACATCGATGTACGTGGTAGGGCGCGTGACGAAGGACGCCCACCTCGCTGAGCTGGGGCTCCGCGGTACCGAGGCGCTGCTGGTGGGTGAGGCCGTGGGAGGGGTCATGAAGGTGGTGTTCGGTCGTCAGCGTCCCGATGTCGAGCCCCGCACTTCGAACGGTTTCCGTTTCATGCGCGGGCTGACCGCCGGCGATGCGTATCACTCCTTTCCTTCGGGCCACACGCTCGCCGCGTTCGCCGCCGCGGCGGCTGTCAGCAGTGAAACCACCAAATGGTGGCCCAACACGCAGTTTGTGATCGGCCCGCTGTTGTTCGGCGGCGCGGCAGTGACCGGGTTGTCGCGCATGTACGACAATCGGCACTGGGCCAGCGACGTGATCGTCGGCGCGGGACTCGGCACCTTTGCGGGGCTCAAGGTGGTCCGATATCATGGGGCTCACCCCGGTACCCGTTTCGACAAGCTCCTCCTCTCGGGCTCGTTCGTGCCGGTGGGCAACGGCGGCCATGCGCTGCACTGGATGGTGCTGCCGGGCGTGGGCCTCTCCGGGCGCTCGCGATGAGGCGGAACCCGAAGGGCGGTATTTTTATCATCGCCCCAATTGAAGGGGCAATCGGCAATCGCATCGCGACGGTGCAGGCCGAGCACGATCCGCGCATTCTCAGGCTCGGGCCGCCGCACGTGACCATCGCGGGCTCCTCCGGGATCGGCCCGATCGACGCCGGGACGAGCATCACTGAGCTACATGAAAAGCTCGGGGTGATCGCCGCAGGTACGCCGCCGATCACGCTGCACTTCGGACGGCCCACGCGCTTCATGCAGACGGAAATCGTCGTCCTTCCCCTCGACCCGCACGGACCACTACGCACGCTGCACGAACGCATCAAGACCAGCGGGATTCGCGCCGCGCCTCCCCGCTTCTTCTTCACACCGCACGTCACCCTGAGCCTCTACCGCGAGCTGCCCAGGGAGGCCCTGTCGCGGCTGCTCTCCGAACGGTTCGAGGAGCCGGTGGTGGTTTCGTACATCGAGGTCCATCTGACCCGCGACACCGGTGAATCGAGGCGACTGCTCACGCTTCCGCTGGGGGAACTCGTGGTCTCCGCTCCGGTCTCGACGGGCATGCGCTGAACATGCCCGACGACCGCCACGCGCTCGTCATCGCAGAGCTGGACGCGGACATGAGCACCGCCGCCGCCTCGGCATTCGCGACGCTCATCATCGACTATTTCAAGGAAGCGCGAGACGGCCGTGGACCGGTGAGCACGTCGCTCGCGACCTCGTTGATCGCGGAGCGCTTCGACGAACCCATGCCGATGGAGGGCGCGCCGTTGGCCGCCGTGATCGCGCGGCTCCAGCACGACGTGATCGCCGACAGCAATCGGCTTTTTCATCCGCGCGCCGTGGGACACCAGGTGTCGCCGCCCCTGCCCGCTACGATCTGGACGGAGTCCGTGATCGCGGCGCTGAACCAGTCGGTGGCCGTGTCGGAGATGTCGCCCACGGCCACGCCCATGGAACACCGCGTCGTTCGATGGATGTGCGACCTGGTCGGTTTCGACGGGAGTGCCGGCGGCACACTCACCAGCGGCGGCACCGAAGCCACGTTCACGGCCCTGCTCGCGGCGCGGTCCGTGGCGATCCCCGATGTCTGGTCAAACGGCGTGGGAGAGGACCCGCCCGTGGTCGTCTGCGGGGAGCACGCGCACTACGCGGTGTCGCGCGCCGTGAGCGAGTTGGGAATCGGGTCGCGGAACATCAGCGTGGTTCCGTCTCGCGACTGGAAAATGGACACGGACGCGCTGCGGAAAACGCTGGACGACCTGGCGTCCCAGCGCCGGCGCGTGATGGCCGTGGTGGCGACCGCCGGCTCCACTGCCACGGGATCATTCGACGACCTGGACGCGATCGGACAGCTGTGTGAGTCTCGCGGACTCTGGATGCATGTTGACGGCGCACACGGCGCGTCGGCGTTGTTGAGCGCCCGTGACCGCGCGCGATTGAAGGGCATCGAGCGGGCGCGGTCCATCGCCTGGGATCCGCACAAAATGATGCTGCTGCCTCTCTCGGCCGGGCTGTTGCTCGTGCGACACGAACGCGATCTGGAAAATGCGTTCTCGCAGCGGGCGCCATATCTCTTTCACGATGCGGAAGGGGCGCGCGCGTGGGATCAGGGGACGCGCAGCTTCCAATGCTCGCGGCGAGCCGACGTCATCAAGCTGTGGGTGGCGTTCCAGCGGTATGGGGCGCGGGGCATCGGTGCGCTCTACGACGGTCTGTGCGACGCCACGCGCGCGATGTACGAGGTGCTCCAGGCGCATCCGTCGTTCGAGACGCTGCACGCGCCTGAATCCAACATCCTCTGCTTTCGCTTCGTGGGCGACGGGTCGCTTGGCGACGGGCAACTCGATGTGGCGAACCGTGATTTACGGGAACGGTACAATGGCTCCGGCGCGGGTTGGATTACGGCCACCACACTGGGAGGGCAACGCGTGCTCCGCGTCACGATCATGAACCCGCGGACTACGGTGCGGCACGTGCGCGAGATCGTGGATGGGCTGGCGCGCGAGGCCCGGGGAGGCTGAATTTGGTACTGCGCGCAGACGCGCAGTGAGCACGCGGACACTGAATCTGATTGACCCGCGGTACTTCACCTGAACCAGGCACTCGACCATGCGCGTCAATTCCATTCTGGAGACGATCGGCAACACCCCGCATGTCCGGCTCAACAGGTTGTACAACGATGTGGCGCCCGGAGCGGAGGTCTGGCTCAAGCTCGAGCGCAACAATCCCGGCGGCAGCATCAAAGACCGCATCGGTCTGGCCATGGTGGAGGACGCCGAGCGACGCGGAATCCTCACCAAGGGATCGACCATCGTCGAGCCGACCTCGGGAAATACCGGCATTGGGCTGGCCATGGCGGCTGCCGTGAAGGGCTATCGCTGCATTCTGGTAATGCCGGACTCCATGTCCGTGGAGCGGCGCCGCATCCTGGTCGCGTACGGAGCGGAACTCGAACTCACGCCGCGCGAAATAGGCATGAAGGGCTCCATCGCGCGCGCGATGGAGATTGTCGCGGCTACGCCGGGTGCGTGGATGCCGATGCAGTTCGACAATCCGGCCAACATCGAGGTCCACCGTCAGACCACGGCCCGCGAGATCCTGCAGGACTTCCCGGAAGGGATCGACTATCTCATCACCGGCGTGGGGACGGGAGGTCACATCACCGGCGTGAGCGAGGTGCTGAAAAAGACGATGCCGAAGCTGAAGACCTTTGCCGTGGAGCCGGCAAAGTCTCCCGTGCTCAGCGGCGGCACGCACACCCCGCACAAGATCCAGGGCATTGGTGCCGGCTTCATTCCGAGCAACTTCCACGCAGACGTGGTGGACGGCTACATCCATGTCACGGAGGAAGACGCCTTCAAGTACGCCCAGAGAGCCGCCCGCGAGGAAGCCGTGTTCGTCGGGCCATCATCTGGTGCGTCGCTCGCCGCCGTGGCGCAGAAGCTCCCGGACATTCCAAAGGGCAGCCGCGTCCTCGCCTTCTGCTACGACACGGGCGAGCGATATTTGTCGATCGAGGGTCTCTTTCCCGCCTGACGCACCGAGAAACGCTCGGCGGTCGCCGAGCGTTTCCTAGAGGGCTTTCCGGATGGCCGCGTCGATCTTTTGATCCCCGCCCACGCCGGTGTAGACCACCTTGCCGTTCTTGTCCAGCACCACCACGTACGACGTCGCCGGCACGTCCCATTTGCCGGTGGCGTCGCCCCGGGTGTCGAACAGCTGTTCGCCCGGCACGCCGTACTTGGCGACATGCGCCTTCACGCGGGCGACGCTCTGGTTCACGCTCACCGCCACGGCGACGAACGTCACCTTCTTGCCGTAGGTCGCTTCCGCCTTCTTCATCGCCGGCAGCAGCTGTTCGCAGTTCTCGCACCAGGTGGCCCAGAATTCGATGACCGCTGGACCCTTCGCGACCTTCGCGAGGTCCACGGTCTTTCCATCCAGGGTTTGAAGGGTAGCGGCCGGTGCAACGCTGCCCAGCGGAAGGCCGGAGTCCTGCGCACGCGCGGCTGACGGCGCTGCCAGCGCGAACGCGCCGGCCAACGACAAAACGGCGAAGCGACTACGAGCGGATGCGATCATATGATCAACTGTCCCATTTTCACGAGGTAATACTCGGCGGCGCCGAGCATGACAAAAGCGAACACCTTCTTCACGACGAGCATCCAGGCACCGGCGCGCGGAAGCCGAGCCAGTCCTCCCGTGGACAGACCGACGACCACGAGCAGGGCGCACATGCCGAGCGAGAACGTCAACAGATAGACGAAACCCAGCATGGCGCTGTGCGTCACCGCCACCCAGGTCAGCACGGCCGCCATGACTGGCGCCGAACAGGGCGCCGCGACGAGACCGGACATGGCACCCATGCCGAAGGCGCCGGAGAACCGTCCGGCCGTTCCCAGTGTGGACGCCTTCGCCATGATACCCGCCGGCACGCGAATCGGCACCACGTCTATCATGCTCAGCCCCGCGAGGATGAGCACGTTGGCCATGGCGAAATACAGCCAGGGATTCGTGCTGACGCTGCCGAACATCGTGCCGGTGATTCCGGCAAAGACGCCCAGGGCCGAGTACACGAGCGCCAGCCCCACCACGTAAGTGAGCGTGAGCAGTACTGGTCGCAGCCGCGACGATACCTCGCCGGCGGACTGCCCGCCAACGATTGCCGCCGTGATCGGGATCATCGGGTAGACACAGGGCGTCAGGCTCGTGAGCACACCGCCGAGAAACAGGGCGGGGAGCGCGAGGAGGGGATTCCCATTCAACAACTGCTGCGAAATCGATGCGTCGGCCACAGGCTCCAGACTGTACGAGAAGGTACGATGTTAATCATACCATGATCCGTGGCGTTCCGGCCCGCGGCAGATACGTGCGAGTTCGACGGCACGCCGCGATACTTGTGACGGCGAATACATACTCGAGCCCGGCTCCGATCGAACCTTCGACCCTAACGAACGGCCATTGTCGCGCGTCTTCATTGCATAGGCTCAACCTTCGGGGTGCCACCATGCCCGCTGTTTCCGCACTGGACCGCCCGCGCTCGCATGGTCGCCGCGCGATGCTCATCCTCCTCGTTCTGCTCGCTATCCTGGTGCTGGCCGGCGCACGCACCAGGGCTCAGGCGCGCGCACGGTTCGCCAATGCGGCCATCGCCACGACCGCGGCCGGGTTGCCCGTGGTGCCGGCGGAACGTGCCTCGAAGATCAACGAAGACCTCCACATGATGATGACGCCGGTTCGGCTCGGCACCGCCGCCGACTCGGCGCGAGCCGCCATGCTCGCGACACAGATACGCCAGACGCTGGCCAGGTATGCCGATACCACGGCCGCCGTGGCGGACGGGTACAAAATGTTCATGCCGCAGATGAAGCGGCAGAAGGTCTATCATTTCACGAACAACTGGCACGCCATGCAGGAGGCGTTTCGGTTCGATCCGACGAAGCCGACGTCCATTCTCTACACGCGGGACGCCGACGGACATTTCAGCCTCGTCGGCGCCATGTTCACCGCGCCCAAGCGGTTCACGCCCGACAAGTTGGACGCGCGGGTCCCCCTGTCGGTGGCGCGGTGGCACAAGCACGTGAATTGGTGCGTCCCCAAAAAGAGCGAAGCAGAACGATGGCTCGAACGGAAAGACGGAATGCCGGTGTTCGGACCGGAGAGTCCCGTGGCAACGCGAGCCGCCTGCGACGCCGTGGGAGGGACCTTTCACGACACCGTCTTCGGGTGGATGCTGCACGCCAATGTCTTTGCGGGCGACGATCCCGCCAAGATCTGGGGCGACGAGCACGCCGGTCACGACATGCACGACGGCATGAAGATGGACCCCGGCATGAAGATGGACCCGGGGATGTAGTTGAACGGATTCCGCTGGCGCGTGCGGCAGCACCGTCACAGTATTCTCCTCCTTCCCACCCGAGGAGACCGTCATGCGGTTCCTGGTTCCCGTCCTGTTTGCCGGCTCGGCGCTCAGCGCCGGGTCGCCGCCCGCTCGGCCGTCGCCCTACGCGCCGCAGGTGGTGGTCGTGCACGCCAAGGACTTTGCCTTCGTTGGACCGAAATCGGTCAAGTCCGGGGCTACCACCTTCCGGCTCGTGAACGACGGAAAGACCCTCCACCACCTGGCGCTCTTCCGTTTGCAGAAGGGAAAGACGATGGCCGACTTCGTCGCGTTCATGAAGAAGCCTGGCCCGCCGTTCGGATGGTTCACGGAGGTTGGTGGGCCAAATCCCGCCGTCCCTGGTGCTAGCATCGAGGCGACGATGACGCTCACCCCTGGCGATTACGTCATCGCGTGCCTCGTTCCGTCAGCGGGGGAGACCGCTCCGCACTTGATAAAGGGGATGGTGGCGCCATTGACCGTCACCACCCAGAAGTCTGAGGGCGTGGCACCGCCGGCCGACATCGTTCTCAAGACCAGCGACTACAAGTTCAGCCTGTCGAAGCCGATCACGAAGGGGCATCACGTGTTCGAGGTGCAGAACGACGCCCCACAGGCGCACGAGGTCATAGTCGTCCAGCTCGGCCCCGGAAAGAAGGTCGCGGACGTGGCCAGGTGGGTGGACGTGGATTTGATGAAGGGCCCCCCGCCCGGGAGACCGGTCGGCGGAATGGCGGCAATCGCGAAGGGCCAGACCGCGACATTTCCCATGGATTTCACACCGGGAAATTACGGGTTCATCTGCTTCGCGCCTGATGCGAAGGATGGAAAGTCGCACTCAGTGCATGGCATGCTGCAGGAGTTCGTGGTGCAGTAGCCCCCGGGAAAGGGGGAACCGTGGAATGACACTGCGGCACCAGGGGCCGCGCGCTTCTCGGGGCGGTTAGATTGTCAGGCTGGTCGTCGCTCGGTGTTTCCGGGCGACGCCCTTGACCCTCACCCGATTACGCACCGTGGCTCCACAGTTCATCTACGTCATGAAGGCCCTGCGGAAAGTCGTTCCGCCGTCCCGGGTCATTCTCGACGACATCTGGCTTTCGTTCTATCCCGGCGCCAAGATCGGCGTGCTCGGCGCCAACGGCGCCGGCAAGTCCAGCCTGCTGCGCATCATGGCCGGCGCGGACGAAAACTTTCAGGGCGAGGCGTGGGCGGCGAAGGGCACGAAAATCGGCTATCTGCCGCAGGAACCGCAGCTCGACCCCACGCTCGACGTGCGCGGCAACGTCATGCTCGCCGTCGCCGATCAGCGACGTCTGCTGGACCGGTTCAACGAGATCTCCATGGCGTTCGCCGAGCCCATGGAAGATGACGCCATGACCAAGCTGCTGGACGAGCAGGCGCGCGTGCAGGAGCGCATCGATACCCTCGACCTCTGGAATCTCGACAACAAGATCGAGATTGCGATGGACGCCCTGCGTCTGCCGCCCGACGATGCGGACGTCACCGTGCTCTCGGGTGGTGAGAAGCGTCGTGTAGCGTTGTGCCGCATCCTGCTCGAGCAGCCCGACATGCTGTTGCTCGACGAGCCCACCAACCATCTCGACGCCGAGTCCGTCGAGTGGCTCGAGCATTTCCTTGGCGAGTTTCCCGGCACCGTCGTCGCCATCACCCACGACCGCTACTTCCTGGACAACGTGGCCAAGTGGATCCTCGAGCTCGATCGTGGCAAGGGCCATCCGTACGAGGGCAACTACACCAGTTGGCTCGAGCAGAAGCGTGAGCGGCTGAAGCTGGAGGAGAAGACCGAATCCGCGCGGCAGCGCACGCTCGCGCGCGAACTGGAATGGGTGCGGATGGCTCCGCGCGCTCGGCAGGCCAAGAGCAAGGCGCGCATCCAGAAGTTCGAGGAGCTGCAGGAGCAGGATACCGGCGACAAGGTGCTGCAGCACGAGATCACCATTCCGCCCCCGCCGCGCCTCGGCAACGACGTCGTCATCTCGAAGGGGTTGAAGAAGGCGTACGGCGACAAGGTGTTGTTCGACGATCTCACCTTCTCGTTGCCGCGCGGCGGCATCGTGGGGGTGATCGGTCCCAACGGCGCCGGCAAGACCACGCTGTTCCGGATGATCGTGGGCGAGGAGCAGCCCGATGGCGGCGACTTGAAAATAGGCGAGACGGTGAACCTCGCGTATGTGGATCAGGGGCGCGAACTGGACGGGTCCAAGACGGCCTATCAGGAAGTGAGCGGCGGTCGCGACGAGATCACGGTGGGCAACCGCGAGATCAATGCGCGGGCGTATCTCAGCCAGTTCAACTTCAGGGGGACCGATCAGCAGAAGAAGGTGGGCGACCTGTCAGGTGGCGAGCGGAATCGTCTGCACCTGGCGAAGCTCTTGAAGTCAGGCGGAAATGTGCTGTTGCTCGATGAGCCGACCAACGATCTGGACGTGGACACGCTGCGTGGTCTCGAAGAGGCGTTGCTCGACTTTGCCGGCTGCGCGGTGGTGATTTCGCACGATCGGTGGTTTCTCGATCGGATCGCGACGCACATTCTGGCGTTCGAGGGGAATTCGGAGGTGGTGTGGTTCGAGGGGAACTTCAAGGAGTACGACGCTGACCTTCGCAGGCGCAAGGGTGCTGACGCCGACACGCCACACCGCGTAACCTATAAGAAGTTGGTGCGTAGCTAGTTAGTGTCCGTCCTGAAACTCTGGCGGAGCATTTTTGATGGTGTGAAACGAGTGACGCATCCGGTGATGGTGTTCTCACAACGATGATGTACGTTGGCGTTGTCGAGACACCAAACTCCATCACGCGGAGGCACCGCCGAAT
>JANYIN010000143.1 GCA_025362035.1 Gemmatimonadaceae bacterium
TCCCGGGTGGTTCGGCTGCCGTGCCCAGATGCTTTCGAGAATGGCGCCCGCACGTAGCTGCTTCTCGTACGTCTTGTCGGTGGGCAGCGCGGCTGCCACAAGCGACAGGGCGTGGAATATCTGCGCCTCCGTGTCGGCGGGCTGGCTCGCCGCGAGTGCATCCATCGCGCGTTCATACGCGTCGATCCGCGTGCGCTGGTCGCGGTGATCGACATCGGCAAACAGTTCGCGCACGGCGGCAGCGTAACCGCGCTCGCGCTCCGTCGTCGAGGCGCTGAGGAGGATGGCGTTCTCCGCGGCTTGGCGCCCGAACTCCAATTGGGCGGGGGCGCGATTGACGGGAGCCATTGGATTTCCCCACCGGCTGAGCGCGATGCCCCAGTACGCCATGGCGCACGTCGAGTCGGCCTGGCCAATGCTGGTGAAGGCCCGAATCGATGCGCCGAATTCGAACGAATGCAGCAGCGCGATGGCGCGGTCAAAATCGGGAGCGACCGCTGGCGCGCACGAAGTGGCGAAATGCACGCTACCAAGGCGTTCCATGGTGCCATGCGGGTGGCTGACCTGCGCGTGCAGACCAGCCGTCCCCAGCAGAACGAGAACGGTGGAACGAATCACGAGGTCGCGCATGCAGAAACTCGCTGTTGGTCGGGATGCGAATGTAATGGCTGAAGGGATGCGCGGGGTCAACAGCGCAGTCCAATCACTCGCCGCCGAAGACTGGCTCTACGCCCATCCGCTGTTGATCACCCACCCGCGGCGCGACGTCGGGGTTACGACAACGCCGTCGCCGAGAGTTCTTTTCGACGCTCGAGTTCGAGCTGCTGATGCAGAACGAACAGGTCCACGCGTGAGGGCGCCCGCCACGCGATCCGCCGGTACATCGAGGTGTGTTACAACCGAACCCGGCGCCGTTCCTACCCCGTTTGCTATCGCCCGACCCAGTAGTTGAGCTTGACTTGAAAGATGTTCGTCGGCCGGTCGCGAAAGAGCGCGGCGCGCTGTGTCGCCAAGTCGAAGGCGCCCACGTCGTCGTAGCCGCTTCGCTGCTGCGTCCACACGAAGTAGACCGTGGAGCCCGGACGGTATTCCCAACGCAGCACCGCGTTGCCGATGAAGGAGCGCACCGTGAAGTCCGGGTTGGCGAAGCTAAATGCGGCTGCCGGACCGCTGCCGTCCGGATCGATGGTGTAGGCGCCCGGCGACGACGCCGTGGCGGGGGTAAAGGCCACCGTGCCAATGTCCGTGCCATAGATCAACTTCTGCACCGTGCGCGTTCCGGCGAACTCGCGGAATCCCGAATACGCGCCGCTCGCGATGAAGGGCTGCGCGTAGAGCTGGAGCGTCAGCGCGGGGGTGAACGTCCAGTTGATGCGCGTGTCGAGCGACACCGTACGCGACTTGAGGTAGGCGAAGACGTAGCGGTTGCCGAAGGTCGCCGTCGCCGTGGGATCCGCGACGCGCTCCACGTACTGCTGCACGTTCTCGTCGGCGTTGAACGAAGGCGAGAGGCTGATGAACACGTTAGCTGACGGTTTTACGGCAATGCCCGGGCGCACGGTCAGGCCGTGGGCGTTGGCGTCGATGCTGCGCGTTGCCGTGAGGGAGACGTCGTACACCGCCGTCTGCCGCGCGTCCGTGGACACCTCCACGTTGCCCATATCGTACCCGCTGCGCATCTCCACCGGCCCTCCACGGGTGAGTCGGTCGTCGAGAGTCGTCGGATGGTGAATCGCCATGCTCCGAATGTTCCAGTACGAAGGGAGCTGGATCGATGCGAACGCCTGCTCCTGTAGGTCAGTGCGGTCGCCGTCGTAGTTGAACTGCTGCTGTCCGCCCGCGATGACGATGATGTTCCGGTACCATGACGTGGGCGTCACCCACTGTCGCGCCAGATTCGCGTTCATCCACTTGTAGTCGGCGCGGTCCAGGTAGGACAGGTCGTTCACCTCGAAGCCCGGGCTGCGCCAGTTCTGCGCTGTTTCGAACAGCCAGTCGCCGCTCTCCTTGGCGACGCGCGTGTAGAAACCGTAGCCGCGCATCGCCGTCGCGGTAGTGTCGTATCCCGTGCCAAAGATTCCGTCGCCCGACACCTGACGGTCAGCGCGCTGGAAGTAGTGCGCGCTCGACCTCTGCGTCGCCGCCATCGCTGCCGGTGAGCCGCCGACGTCCGACGCCAGCACCGACCCCATCCAGCTGAACTCCTGCTTGTGCCAGTAGTGCATCCAGTCCATGCCCCCCGCCTCGGCGCGCGAGCGCAGCCGGCCAGCGAGTATCGTGTCGCCGAGCTGGCGTACCACGGAGGTGAGCACCGTGCCGATTGTGGTGTTGCCCGCATTGAAGTCCTTTTTCGCCCGACCCACGAAATAGTTGGTATACGGCTCGACCTGCTGCGCGAACTGGGGTCCGGCGGCATCGAGGCGGTACACCGCATTCTCGCGATTCGTCACCGCATCCAGGAGACCGAGAGTGATGCCGCCTCCCGTGCGCCCGGTAACCTTGGCGGCGCTGATGATGGCCGTGTTGTCTGGTGTATCGTCGTAGCGTGCGACACCGTCCACCCACCCGTTGAGTTGCGGCGGTCGGCCGATTCGTCGCGAGTAGAAGGCCGAGAGGTTCGACGTGTTGCTGCAGAACATGCAATTCATCCCGCCGAAGTCGAAGGCGCTGCTGCCGGCGATGAAGAAGGGGCGCTTCTCGTCGTAATAGGTCTCGTAGGCCGAGAGGTTGATTGTGGCGGGGTCGACTTCAACCTGCCCGAAGTCCGGGTTCACCGTAGCGTCGAGGGTGAGGTTCGACGTAAGCAGCAGCTTCAATTCCCCACCGGCGCTCGCCCGCGCCGACGTAGTGCGGTGGTACGGGTCCTCGGGCGCGGCGTACTTGAACTGGCCGCGCGAGACGACGTAGGGGAGGAGCTCCAACTGCCGCGGACGCTCGGTGACGCGAATGCCCTCGAGCGTGCCGAAGAATGCCGGTCCAGCGGGCTCGCTCCGGTGGCGGAAGGACCACATGTCGCGCTCGTTGAGGCGATCGGCGTAGCGCCAAAGCTGCATCCCCCAGTGCTGCACGCTGTCGCGTGAGAAGCGGAGCTGCGAGTAAGGGATGCGCAACTCGGCGGTCCAGCCGAGCGAGTCGACGTGCGCCGCTCCTTCCCATACGGGATCCCACGACGGGTCGCCGTTGAACTGGTCGCCCCGTGTCCCCGCCGGGTTGATCTCGAACCACGCCTCGTCGATCTGGTTGTGGTACGGATCGAGCGCGACGGCAAACTTATCGGTCGTCAACGAGTTGAACGAGCCGTTGTTCCCATTGCCGTCCAGAAGCTGGTCGCGCCGGGCGAGCGGGGCGCGCACCCCCCGGGCGCCGAGGTCGTCGAACATCCGGGCACCGATGTAGATGGCCTCGTTGTCATAGAGGATCCGCACCTCCGTCCGCTGTGAAGCCTTGGCGGCGTCGTCTGGCTGTCTTTGGGTGAATTCCGAAATGACTGGGGCTGCGCTCCAGGCCGCCTCGTCGAGCCGGCCGTCGATCACGATCGCGCCGTTGCGAAGGGCCGCGTGCGCCATGGGGCGCGCGGCGGCGTTGATGATGGTGTCGCGCTGCTGCGCGTCGGAGACCCTGGCGGTGGCGAGGAGGAGGCCGGCGGCCGTGACGCGTTGGACGCCACGGGAGAGGCGGGGGAGCTGGAGCATGAGGGACACGGGTGTGGGGCCAGCGCGCGGAAGGGGCTGCCGCTGTTCGACACGAGGACCCCGCTCTTGGTTTGAAGGGAGCTCGTCGGACCTCGGCACGCATCACCCTCCATGGTGTTCTACGCGACCTCACGCGCCGCAGTTTCGCGTGCGTCCGGAAGACTCTTGCAAAACTCACCCAAAGCCTTTTGCACCCTCACGAGCGCTTCGAGCAGGATGCGTCGTGATGCGCCCGTATCGCGGCGACGGCGGCGCTATCGACCACCCTGATCCCTCCAATGCTATCGCCTTCAACCGTGTGGCCTACAAGGCGCGAGTAAACATGGCCAATTAAGGTCCACGGGGGCTTCGCTTACTGCCATGGTAACGGGTAGTAACTACTGCGTACTGGGTCGTGGTCGCCGCTGCGTGCTTGTGGGCTCTCTTTGGCGCGTGACGCGGCCCTGAAGCGACAAGTGGTACAATCGCGCGCGGCTGCACTCGATGCTCGACTACGGCAGTCCCGCAGTACGAGGAGCAGGTGCACGCCGCGTAAGACCGAACCCCGGTGTCCATTTTGCCGGGTCAACCCCAGTCCGTCACTGCGCCGTTGCCGTGAACGTGACGGGACTGCCGGACAAGCTGCCGCTCGTAGCGGTGAGCGTGTTCGGACCAGCTGTCGTACCAAGCGTCCAGCTGCCCACGGTCGCGATGCCGCTGGCGTTCGTCGTCGCTGCGAGACCCGTGGCGCTTCCGCCACCAGTTGCGACAGCGAACGTGACGCTCACGCCACTGACTGGATTGCCAGCGGCGTCTGTCACAATCACGCTCGGCGGCGTGGTAACCGCAGCGCCCGCAGGGGCACTCTGCCCATTGCCTCCGCTTGGGCCAATGTTCGCCGCGGGGCCAACGGTGCCCGTGGCGGTGAAGGTGATGGTGACGCCCGCCACGGCGGCACTCGTCGCCGTCAGCGAGTTCGCCCCCGCCGTGTTGCCGAGCAGCCAACTGCCGACCGTCGCGATACCACTCGCGTTTGTCGTCGCCGAACCACCGGTGAGGGACCCGCCACCTGACGCCACCGTGAACGTCACCGCGACGCCGCTCACCGGGTTGTTGAATTGGTCCTTGACCAGGACACTGGGCGGCGTCGGCACCGAGGTGCCTGCAGTAGCGGTCTGGCCATTTCCTGCACTGAGGGTCATTGTCTGCGGCACGTCAGGCGTGCCGGTGGCAGTGAACGTCAGCGGCGAGCCGATGACTCCGGAACTGCTGGCCGTCAGTCTATTGATGCCTGCAGTGCTGCCAAGTATCCAGCTCCCGATAGTCGCGACGCCGCTCGCGTTCGTCGCCGCCGTGCCGCCTGTAACCGATCCGCCACCCGACGCAATGGCGAACGTCACCGTCGCTCCGACCAGCGGATTGTTGTTGGCGTCCTTGATGGTCACGCTCGGCGCGACAGCGACGGCCGTCTTTACAGTCGCAGTTTGATTGTTTCCCGCGGTCAGCGTCATCGTCCCCGCGCCCGTGACACCGGTTGCGGTGAAAGTCAGCGGCGTGAGGGCGCCCGCTTTGGCAGTGAGCGTGTTGGCGCCCGTCGTCGCTCCGAGGGTCCAGCTACCCACGGTTGCCATACCGCTCACGTTCGTGGTTGCCGAGCCACCGGTCAGGGATCCACCACCCGACGCCACTACGAACGTCACCCCCAGCCCGGCGACAGGATTTGCGAACGCATCCCGCACCAGCACGCTCGGCGCAATCGCCACTGCGGTGCCGGTGGTGGCGGTCTGATTGTTCCCGGCGTTGATGGCGACAGTTGCTGGAGGACCCGCAGTACCCGTTGCGGTAAAGGTCACCGGCGAGCCGATGGCGCCCGAACTCGATGCGGTCAGCGTATTGGCACCCGCGGTGTGGCCGAGCGTCCAGCTCCCGACCGTGGCGATGCCGCTCGTGTTGGTCGTCGCTGTCGCGCCGGCAATGGAGCCGCCGCCCGACGCGACGGCAAACGTCACCGTCGCGCCACTCACCGGGTTGTTGTTGTTGTCCTTGATCTTCACGCTCGGTGCACTGGCGACGGCGGTGTTGACAGTTGCCGTTTGATTGTTCCCAGCGTTCACGGCAATCGTGCCGGTACCCGCCACACCAGTCGCAGTGAACGTGACGGGGCTACCCGTCAGACTGCCGCTCGTTGCGGTGAGCGTGTTCGTTCCGACCGTCGCGCCGAGCGTCCAGCTGCCTAGCGTGGCGATGCCGCTTGCGTTGCTCGTCGCAGCGCCACCGGTGACCGAACCCGCGCCGGACGCGATGGCAAACGTCACCGCCACTCCGCTCACCGGGTTGTTGAATACGTCGCTGACGACAACGCTCGGTACGATGGGAAGTCTCGTACCGGCCGGCGCGCGCTGATTGTTCCCTCCGTTCACTGCGATCTGCGATGCGGCACCCACGACGCCCGTTGCTGTGAACGTCGCGCTGCCGGCGACGCTCGTGGCCGCTATTGTATTGCTGCCCGCCGTGGTTCCGAGCCTCCATCCGCCGACCGTCGCGATGCCGTTCCCGTTCGTCGTCGCCGTACCACCGGTGACGGATCCGCCGCCTGACGCCACAGCGAACGTTACGCTCACGCCGCCGATGGGGTTGCCATGGACGTCCTTGACGATGACGCTCGGCGGCACGGCAACGGAGGTATTCACCGTGGCCGTTTGATTGTTGCCCGTATTCACGCTCATCGATCCGGTGCCTGCGGTGCCGGTTGCGCTGAACGCCACTGGCGTCAGGCTGCCTGACGACGCCGTGAGGGTATTCGGTCCGGCGGTTTGCCCGAGCGTCCAACTGCCGAGCGTCGCGATTCCGCTGGCACTGGTAGTCGCCTGGCTCCCGGTGACCGACCCGCCGCCCGAAGCGATCGCAAACGTCACCGTCAGACCGACAACCGCATTGCCGAATTGGTCCTTCACGATCACGCTCGGCGGGATCGGCACGGGCGACCCCGCTGTCGACGTCTGTCCATTTCCCGCCATGATGGCGAGCGTTGCTGCCGCAGCCGCGGTGCCGGTGGCTGTGAACGTTGCGGAGCCGGACGAGCCCGACGCCGTCAGGGTATTGGTGCCAGCGGTGTTGCCGAGTGTCCAGCTCCCTACTGTCGCAACGCCACTGCCGTTGGTTTGCTGCGTGGCGCCTGTCACCGACCCGCCGCCGGAGACAACTGCAAACGTCACGCTCGCGCCAACAATGGGATTGTTGTTGGCATCACGGATGACCACGCTCGGCGCAACACCGAGGGCCGTACCGACAATCGCCGTCTGATTGTCCCCGGCATTCACAGCGAGTGTTCCGGAAACGGCGACCGCGGTGGCGGTGAACGTCACCGGGCTACCCGTCAGGCCGGCACTCGCGGCGGTGAGGGTGTTCGTTTGCGCGATCGCCCCGAGCGTCCAGCTCCTCACGGCCGCGATTCCACTCGCGTCGGTGGTGGCCGTGCTTCCGGTCACAGATCCGCCGCCAGAGGCGACAGCAAACGTCACGACGATTCCCGCCTTAGGGTTGCCGTGCGAGTCTCGCACGATGACGCTCGGTGGAATGGGCACGTCGCCATTCGGTGGTGCTGTCTGTCCGTTGGCATCCGGTCTCGCGGCGATCTGCGTCGCCACGTCGGCTGTCGCGGCCACGGCGAACAGCGTCGTCTGTGACCCTGCCGTTGCGACGAGTTGCTGCTGGCCGGCCGTGGTCCCGAGGGTCCATTGCGCGGATGCCTTGCCGTTGGCGTCCGTCAGGCTCGCGACGGGACTGACGGAGCCGCCACCCGACGTCACCGCGAACGTCACCTGAAAACTCTGAAGCGCGTTGCCGCTCGCATCCCTGACGGTAACGGAGGGTGTCAGCACCGCACCAACCGTCGACGTCGCCGGCAGCGCAGCTGTTGGCGCAACCGTCTCGGCCAACACGGGAAACGTTGGAAGGTTCTCGCACGTGCACAGGAGAACGACGGTGGCAACGGCAAAGAAGGAGGCTTTCCAGAGACGCACGGTCACCGTCCGCCGGAAATCAACGCGTCGAGAATCCCGAACACCCAGGCCGCCGCGAACACGCCACCACCGATCACCGCCTTGCTGCGTTGCGCGTCGAGGTCGGCCTTCGCGCGATCATAGAGGGGCTTCTGAACAGCAGCAGATGAGGGGTCGCGGTTCACCGCATCCACCGCCGCCTGGCCTGCTGCGTGTGGAGCACTCATTCCCGACACCCCGAGGATGCCGAAGGCGGCGCCCACCGCGCCGACGAGCGCCAGCACGGTTCCCTTCGCGCGATGCCCGCTGCTGAACTGACCCAATCCGGGAAAGAGCAGCGCACTTGCCACGTCCTGTCCCCTATGCGAGCCGATCCCGATTGCGCCGTTGGGTCTTGCCACGGGCCCGGGCGCTGGCGCTGCGTCGGCGACGACAACGACCGGCGTCGGTTCCGGCCCTTGCGCCCACGTTGCCACGACATCGCTGTAATTCGCGATCTCGCTGCCGCCGGTGGCGGAGGTGAAGACGAATCGCATCTTCTTGTTCATCTCTACCGAGCTCACCGATCTGGGGCTGAGCGCATTGGCCGTGGACGGCATCGCCGTCTCGTACTGATTGCGCGGGAGTTGCGAGAGCCAGCGCTGGACGTCCGCGATAACGATCGGATCGTTTTGTGCGGCATCGTGCTGCACGTACACCAGGCCGTCCTTTCGCTGGCTTCCTTCCGTGATCGACGTCCACGCGGGTCCGTGTAGATCGTCTGGAATAACGTCGTCGGCGAGCCATCGTTGACTGCCTTCCTTCACGATACCTCGATAGCTCTGCCCGGTCCGTGGGTTCAATACAACTTCGACGATGCCGATGGAGACGGGCGGCGGAGCGCTTCCGGTGTTTGTCTTGTGTGCGTAGAAGGCGATGTACTTTCCGTCGCGCGACCAGGCTGGCCGATACTCGTCGTCGTCAAGCAGCTCGCCGGTGAGAACCACCGGAACGCCCGCGACCTCGCCAGTTGCCGGATTGATCGGCAGCACCTCGATGGCGGCGTTGCGGTTTCCTCCCGAGACCACCTCGGTGCCATACGCGATGTGATCGCCCGTTGGTGACCACGCGGGGAACAGCGCCGGCCTAGACGCAGCCGACACGCGCGTCGGCCGGAGATTCGCTGCAGCCCCCGAGCGAAGCGTGGCGCCGACGTCGGAGACGATGTGGAGGATGCTGCTGTCGGACACGAAGGCCAGATGCCTTCCGTCACGCGACCAGCGCGGCGTCCTGACTTGCCCAGCAAATGGAATCCGTATCGGCTCCGAGGTTGCCAGCTCGCCTGCCTCGTCGAGGTAGTTGAGCATGAGTGTGAGTATGCCGTTGTCGTCGCTCGCCACGTACGCAAACCACGACCGTCCCTCATCCGCAACTGGCCGCCAGTCGAGCTGCCCCGCGTACGCGGACAATGTCTTGCCCGCGCCGATATCAGGGAGCGCGACAACCACACCCGGGCGCCCCATAACCGGTGTCCGGGTCGCAAGAAACACGCGCTGGTTTGATAGGCGCACGAACTGAAGTTCCTGACGATCATTCACGTTGCGCTCGAGTGCGACGATATCCGGCAACACCGGGCTGGCAACCGCGTTCGACGCGACGCCCCTCGGTTGCTGTGCGCCGACCGAACCAGCGATGACAGACAACGCCGCAACGCGCGCGAGATGCGTTCTCACCGGCGTGGCGCGCGGAAGGTGAACGTGTAGCGCACCGTTTCCGGGCGCGGAATGGACTGCGGCGGCGCCGTACGTGCCGGCTCGAAGCGGAACTGCGTCAGCACGACACGCACAGCATTCGTCAGCAGCACGTGCGGCGAGCGGACGACTGTCAGTGACGAGACATCGGGCAGTCCGTGCTCGTCCACGACGAACTGCACTACCACCTCGCCCTCGACCTGCTGATCGCGCAGCGTCTCTGGGTACTGTGGCTGCGGCGCCGACCCGATCCGTGTGGGCGAGGTGGGCGCGTTGACGGGCTCGGTGCGCGGGCGCGCTTCCGGTGGCTTCTCGACGGCCGGCGGGGCCGCGCGCGCAGGAGCGGAATCGGCGACGGGCGTGGCGGGCGGGCTCAGTGCCTGACCAGCTTGCAGTAGTGCGCGGCGTGGCGCAGGAGGAGCGATTGCACGCGCGCGTTTCGGCTGCTGCGCGATGAACGACGGCACTGATGTGGCGACGGCTCGGCTGGATCCGGTGGTGAGCGTGTCCAATGGCGCGAGCGATGCGAGTGTCTGCACTTCCACCGGAGCTACTCGTGGCGCGGCGAGATGTATCGTTGGCTTGAGAGGCTCTGCTTCGACGAATACATTCGGGTCCGGTCTGTGTCTGAACCGCGACCCAAGGCCCAGCGCTGACAGCATGGCGACGAGTCCGACAGTGACGGCAATGGCGGTGAACGATCGTGTCGCGCGCACGGTACGCGCCGGCACGCGATCGTAGTGCACGGCGGGCGACGTCGATTCGATCTCCGCCTGCACGGCTCTGAGCTGCTCGCCCCACGGAATGAGGACCGCCCCCAGCGGCGACACGCCGCCATTGGGCCTGCTCTCCGCCAGCGGCGACGATTCCAGTGCCCGCGCGGAACGAGGTGGCGTTCTGAGTCGGCTCTCGTCCGGCGCTTCCAACTGCAGATCGGCGATCCGCGTGCGCGCCACGCGCACACTGGCGTCGTTGGCGCCGAGCGTCTGCTCGCGAATCGACAACGCGCGATCGCAGAGCGACACCGCTTCGGCGAAGTGCCCGCGCGCTGCGCATGTCTCCGCCAGTGACTCCATTG
This sequence comes from Gemmatimonadaceae bacterium, assembly GCA_025362035.1. Classification (GTDB taxonomy): domain Bacteria; phylum Gemmatimonadota; class Gemmatimonadetes; order Gemmatimonadales; family Gemmatimonadaceae; genus AG11. Next base: position 10,481 of record JANYIN010000143.1, read on the forward strand.
TCGCGGCGATCGTGATGTGATTCGGTGTGAGCGTCTTCTCACGGATGCAAAGCGCCTGCCGGAACAGTTGCTCTGCTGCGGCATAGTCACCGAGTGCGTGACGGACCGCGGCGAGGCTGGCGAGCACCGTTGCTACTTCGGGCCGATCGGCTCCTCGCGTGTCGGTTATTGCGAGCAGGCGCGAGAGTGGCCGCTCCGCGCGGTCCCACGCCGATTGGATCATATACAGGCGACTCAGCTCCAGCAGCAGGATCGGAAGCTCGTCGTTGTAATCGTCGCCGGCAGTTTCGCCGAGACCGAGTGCCCGGGTGAGCAATGAATCAGCCTCATCGAACGAGCCCTGATCGATGAGGAGCTGGCCAAGCGCGCTCAGCGGTGCGATGAAGGCGGGATCGTCCGGTGCGGAGCTATGCTCGAGGGTGCGCAGTGCGGCGCGAAAGAACGACTCGGCTTCTGCCAGGTTTCCGCTTGCCCGTTCCAAGGTGCCACGCTGGATCAGGACATCGGCGTCCGACTCGCTCATGCGTTGTACGTCCGAGCAATGCACTTTCGGCCTTTGTCACAATCGGCGAACCCGCCTTCTACCAGCGCTCCCTGGGCGGCATACCGTGGCTGAGTGCGATATCAGTGCCAATTGACGCCGTCGTCATTCAGAGCGCCAGCAAAGGAGTCAGGGCCCGGCGCCAATGGCTGCTAGCGAACGGGAATGCGTACCGAGGATCGAGACTAGAAAGGCCCGTGAACGCCGAGCCTGCTAGTTAGAGTGCCGAGTGTCGGAGAGCAACCGGTACGGAGCAAGCTCGACGGAGGCTGACGTTTGATACAGTTGCGCTCAAGAGCGCGATATCGCCTATCCCGAGCTGTTCCTTCGTGGGAAAGCCGTAGACGAAGATTACTCCAGCCGCGAGCGATGCTTCTCGATGAACGTAAACGTCATCGGGTTTCCCTGGCGAAGAAGGCCGTCGCTTTTTTAGGATTTCGCGATCCTCGCACAAAATAGCATTCTCGCGGCGTGGTCCGGCAGCTTGGCACCGCGGCGCCGGCTCGGTCACCACGCTGGAACCGCGTTGACGGCCAGCAGGTCCCCGGCCGAGCTCAGACCGCGCGAAGCGCGGGTCCACCACTGCGCGAAGGAATCGCAGCGCCGATCGACGGCCGGAAACAGCGCGGGAGCTGGTTCGCAGTCGGCCCAGCGTGCCAGCCACGGCGCGAGGTGGGGCTCATCAATGCTGCGCACGCTGCGGGCGCTCTTCAGGGCAACGCCAATGGCGGCTGCGTCACCATTCCAGCATTCAGCGGAAAGTTCGGCCATTCGGCTGCCGACGAAGCGCCAACGTCGTTCGTTCCACGGCCAAGCACGGTGAAATTCATCCACGAAAACACCGATCACGCGCGTGTCGGCCGACAGCGCGGCCGGCAATGCGCCCAAGCTCCAGGGGTGCACGATCCATACGGCGCGGCCTGCAACCGCGGCCGCGTCGGGGCCCTTCGAGCCGAGCTCCCCGAGCGGGCGTGCGCCGAGCGGTGGCTCCAGAAGGGGAATGCTGCTGTTCTTCGCTGCGTGTTCGCGTTGACCATGCCGCGCTGGCTGGCGCGCCATGCGGTCGAGCGCCTCGTACGGTGTGTCGATCACGCTGCCGGGACTGTGCCAGTCCACTGGTGCATAGCGGGCCACGTTGTCGGCATTGAAGAGGTAGGGCTTGCTGCTGCCGGTGCCGGCAACCCATTGCCAGCTGAGATGGTTGCTGGCGAGGTCGCCGTCGAGCAGGTGCCCGTACAGCCAGTCGGCACCGGCACGCCAATGCACCTTGCGCACGTGCACCACATAGCTGGCCAGCCACATGCGCGCGTGGTTGTGCAGCATTCCGGTCGTATATAGCGTGCGCACCGCTTGGTCTACCACCGGCACACCGGTGCGAGCCTCGTGGATATCGGCGGGCATCACGCCCGCGTAGGCGTCATCGGGCAGCAACCCCTCGTGCAGGGAACTCAGGATGCCCTCGCCACGATGCTGCCAGACATGCCGAAAGTAGGCGCGCCAACCGAGTTCGTAGACGAACTTGTGCTGCACATCGAGCGGGTGGCGCGCGGCCACGCCGGCCAGTACGTCGGTCAGCGTCACGATGCCGTGCGTGATGTACGGAGAGAGTCCGCTGACGGCTCCCTCCAACGCGTTGCGCGTCCGTGCGTAGGCTGCGGGCCGGACAGCGGCGATACGGGCATGTGCTGCGGCGAGCGTGGGAGCGAAGGCGTCAATCACGCGCCACACCGACCTCACCACAGCGAATGGCCGCCGCACGGTCGTGCACGGCCTGCCGTTGTGCATCCGTCAGGCGCGCCACGTTTTTCACCTGCAGCGCCATGCGGGGGTTGCCGGCCAGCGCCGTTTCATGGCGCATCAGAAACTCCCAGTACAACGTGGTGAACGGGCAGGCGGCGTCGCCGCTGCGTTGCGCGGGGTCGTAGCGGCAGCCTTTGCAGTGAGGGCTCATGCGCTGGATGTACTTGCCGGTGGCGATGTAGGGCTTGCTTCCCATCACGCCGCCGTCGGCGTACTGGCTCATGCCCAGGGTGTTGGGCAACTCCACCCACTCCACGGCGTCGACATACACCGCCAGGTACCACGCGCTTACCTGCTTCGGCTGCACGCCCAACATCAGCGCGTACAATCCAGTAACCATCAGACGCTGGATATGATTGGCGTAGCCATGCGCGAGCGTTTGCGCGAGTGCATCGCGCAGGCAGGCCATATCGGTGCTTCCGGTCCAGTACCACGCGGGCAGGTCCTCCTGCGCGTCGAGCGCGTTGCGGTCCAGATACTCCGGCATCTGTGTCCAGTAGATGCCGCGCACGTACTCACGCCAGCCGAGGATCTGGCGGATGAAGCCTTCGACGCTGGCCAGCGGTGCATGTCCAGCGCGGTACGCGCCTTCAGCGGCCGCCACCACCTCGCGCGGATTCAGCAGCTTCAGATTGAGGGCTGCCGAGAGGTGCGAGTGGTACAACCACGGGTCGCCTGGCCACATCGCGTCCTGATAGCGGCCGAACAACGGCAGACGCTCCCGGATGAATACCTGGAGCGATTGCAGCGCTTGCGGACGCGTGGTGGGCCAAACAAAGCTGTCCAGCTGGCCAGGGTGTTGTGCGAAGCGGGTGTTGACGAGTGCGATGACCTCACGCGTCAGGGCGTCGGGCTCGAAGGCCGTGCGCGGTGGCACGGTGCCCGGACCGGCCGCGCCGAAGGCCTCGCGGTTGTCGGCGTCGAAGTTCCACTGGCCGCCGACCGGCTCATCGCGTTGCATGAGCAACTGGTGACGCTTGCGCTGCTCGCGGTAAAAATACTCCATGCGCAGGGACTTACGGCCCTTGGCATGCGCGGCGAACTCGCGAATGCTGCCGAAGAAATGGCGGTCCTCGCGGATGTCCAGCGGCAGCTGATTCGCCGCGGCCACGGCCTTGATCGACTGCAGCACGCGCCAATCGCCCGGCTCGGTCATGACCAACCGCGCCGGCCGCAGACGCCGGATGTCGGCGTGCAACTGGGCCTGCAGCGTGCCGGCATTGCTCGGGGCATCCATCTGCGTGTAGTGCAGCGCTCGGCCGGCGGCTCGCAGCGCCCGCGCGAAGTGCCGCATCGCGGTCAGGAACAGGACGATGCGCTGTTTGCTCGACCACACGTGGGTCGACTCTTCGGCCACCTCGGCCATCCAGACGGCATCGACGTTGGCATCGAAGCCGTCGAAGCCGGCGGCTTCGAGGTCGAGCTGGTCACCCAGCACGACGATCAAGTCGCGCAACTCAGCCACGGCGGGCCTTGGCGCGCCGACAGGCTTCGGAGCAATACTTCACCTCGGCCCAGTTCTTCGCCCAGCTGCGACGCCAGCTCATCGGCCGGCCGCACGTCTTACACGGTTTGCTCGGCAAGGCGGCCTTGTTGCCACGAAATGTGGCGCGGCGCTGCGTCATGACATTCTCGGATGGGTGGCCGAAACGAATGGTCTCGGACAATGCGGCAATGATTTTCACGACGCACGAAACCCCGTCACGCGAGTAAGACGCAACGGGGCGACGAGTTACGTACGGATCGGGTGAGATTCGAACTCACGGTACGCTTTCACGTACACACACTTTCCAG
>JANYIN010000154.1 GCA_025362035.1 Gemmatimonadaceae bacterium
GTGGAAAGATCGGGCTCTTCGGCGGCGCCGGCGTGGGCAAGACGGTGGTCATCATGGAGCTCATCAACAATGTCGCGAAGGGTCACGGCGGCAAGTCCGTGTTCTGCGGTGTGGGTGAGCGGACGCGCGAAGGGAACGATCTCTATCTCGAAATGCAGGAGTCGGGGGTCATCAACTCCTGCGCGCTGATCTACGGCCAGATGAACGAGCCGCCTGGCGCGCGCCTTCGCGTCGGTCTTTCGGGACTGACCGTGGCCGAGTACTTCCGCGATCAGGAGAACGCGGACGTGCTCGTGTTCATCGACAACATCTTCCGGTTCACGCAGGCTGGTTCGGAGGTCTCGGCGCTGCTCGGCCGGATGCCGAGTGCCGTCGGTTACCAACCAACGCTGGCGACGGAGATGGGCGATCTGCAGGAGCGTATCACCTCGACGCGCAACGGCTCGATCACGTCGGTGCAGGCCATCTACGTGCCGGCGGACGACATCACCGATCCGGCACCGGCCACCGCGTTCGCGCACCTCGACGCGACGGTCGTGCTCTCTCGCGCCATCACGGAGCTCGGGATCTATCCCGCCGTGGATCCCCTCGCGTCGAGCAGCCGCATTCTGGATCCGATGTATCTTGGCGCCCGGCACTACAAGGCGGCCACAGACGTGCAGAAGATTCTTCAGCGCTACAAGGAGCTGCAGGACATCATCGCCATCCTTGGCATGGACGAGCTCTCCGAGGACGACAAGAAGATCGTCGGACGGGCGCGTCGTCTGCAGCGCTTCATGTCGCAGCCGTTCTCGGTGGCTGAGCAGTTCACCGGTATTCCGGGAAAGTACGTGAAGCTCGAAGAGACGATCAGCAGCTTCGAACGACTGGTGGCGGGCGAGTTCGATCACCTGCCGGAGCAGGCGTTCTTCATGGCCGGCGCGATCGACGACGTCGTCGAGAACGCCAAGAAGTTGCAGGGTTGATCGAGTGCTGACCGTTTCGGTGATTTCACCGGAGGCCGTGCTGTTCGCTGGTACCACCGACTCCGTCGTGGCCCCGGCCTTCGACGGCCAGTTGGGGATCCTCACGGGGCACGCCCCAATGGTGACGCTCCTGGGGACGGGCGAACTGCGGCTTGGGGAAGGCGGTCAGCAGCGCTTCAAAGTCGAAGGAGGATTCTTGCAGGTCGTGGACGACGTGGTGCGAGTCGTGACGGAGCACGCGTCGCCGCTGAAGTAACTGTTTCTGCACTGCAGGTTGTGACGGGTATCGGGGCTCTCTCGATACCCGTTTTTTATTCGGGTGACGTGTGGTCTGTAAATCCGAACCGCTGTCGCCGGTGCCTTGCAGTCCGTCGTGGCTCGGGAAATACCATGAGCGCCGTGAGCGGACACGCACAGGGCTCTGGCGCGATTCTGGTGAAGCACTCACATACGCCGTGATGAAATAGGCGACGTCGGAGGTAGCACGCTGCGTTTGCTCGATCGAACCTAGCGAACCAAGACGTCGGGCTGCGCTCTGAGAACGGCGAGCGATTTCTGGAGGTACTCGTTCCCTTCAGGATGATCGGGACGCAGTTCGAGCGCGCGGCGGAATTTCAGAATGGCCTCCGCCAGCTTGCCCTGACGCGCGAGTGCGACGCCCCAATTCACCCAGGCATCGGCGTTGTCGGGGCTCACGCTCAGCGCAACCGAGTACTGATAGATCGCGCCGGTGACGTTGCCGAGTAACAGTAGCGCGTTGCCCCAGTTGACCTGCGCATCGGCATTCATCGGATTGATGGCGATGGCCTGCTGGTATCGGGCGACGGCGTCTGCGGCTTGTCCTTGCGCAGCAAGACTGACGCCCCAATTGTCGTATGCTTCGTCATACGTCGGACGAGCGGCGATGGCGCGCTGGTATTCCGCGATCGCGTCGGAGTATTTGCTCTGCCTTGATAGCGCCACGCCGAGGTTGTTGTGCGCCTCCGCATATCCGGGCGACATTGCGATGGCCGTTCGATAGTGTCGAATGGCGGCGTCGAAACGCTTCTGCTCGAAGACGACGTTCCCCATGTTGTTGTGCGCAATGGGCGAGTCCCGGTCCACGGCGAGCACGCGCGTCCACAGCGACTGCGAATCATGCCAGACGGTGGTCTGGTCCCACGTGAGTAAACAAAGCACGACGATGATCGTAGCACCGATTCCCATGGCGGCCAGCCTCACGGTGCGTCGGGAATCCATCAGCACAACGGCGGCCGGAATGCCCAGGTATGGCGCGGCAAAATACGTGTAGCGGTCTGCGGCGATCTGCGGACCGTTTTGCACCAGACCGAGCATCGGAAGGATGGCGACGAGGAAGGAGAACCAGGCGATGGCAGCGATCGGCAAACGAGTGCGCGCGATCCAAGCCCCGGCAGTCAGGGTGAAGAGCACCGCGTAGCTCACCAGATACCGCGTGGCGAACGGATCGATCGTGGGCGGCATGGAATAGAGCGGCGCCAGGCCAGACGGCAGCACGGTCTTCCAGACATAGAAGGCGACACTGTAGGAAGAGACTGCCACCTTCTGAGCGACGCGGAGTTGCGGGAGGTGCGGCAGCGCGATGAACGTCATCACGACGGTGCCGGCGGCCAGCAATGCAAAAGGTAGGATCTCGCGATATACGCTTCGGGCCGCCTCGCTCCACCATCTACCAGGGCGAACCTCCAGCCGGCGTAGCGGAAAGACGTTGAGTAGGAGCAGAATGACGGGCAGGGTTACGGCCGTCGCCTTGGACAGGAGCGCGCACGCGAACGCGATGACCGACAGCCAGTACGATCGTCGCTGCTCCGCCCCCGCATCGACGGCGCGGAGGTAGAGCAGCGCACTCGACAGGTAGAAAAGACAGGACAGGACGTCTCGTCGTTCGGTGATCCACGCCACGGACTCGACGCGCAGTGGGTGGACCGAAAAGACCAGCGCCGCGAACGCGGAGGCGATGGCGAGGCGCCGTGGATGAATTGGGTTCGCCGGTGACAGCGAGCGCTCGACGAGGCGGAGCGCGACGAAGTACACCAGTACCGCATCCGACGCATGTAGCAAGAGGTTCGTGAGATGGTATCCGGTGGGGTTCATCCCCCAAACGACGTAATCCAGCCCGAGCGTCATCCACGAGAGCGGCACGTAGTGGCCCAAGTGGAAAGTGCTCCACATCCATGTGAGCTGATGCATGCCCAGCCCACGGAAGGACGGGTTGGTGAGAAAATTTCGGTCGTCGTCCCAGGAGACGAAGCCGCTCGACAGCGCGGGCACGAACGCAGTGAACGTGAGCAGCGCGACGACGAGCGGAACGGCGACGGGGAATACAACCGGCTGCGTGGAGCGGGCGCGGCTGGAAAGGGTCACTGTAGCCGCGTTGAGAGCAACAGGCACGCCGCGCCTGCAGCCAGGATCGGGAATAGCACCCGCATGGTTCCTCCTCCCCGGTACCCACGCACGGCAATCGCGACGCGAACGGCCGTCGACCGCCCATGGAAATACAAACGATATCGAAAACAACAATCGCGAAAGTTGAGTGCAAACCCGCTGCCGCGCCATCGCAGTTGGACCCAACCAACGAGCACAACCCGACGCTGCGCCGCGGCCGCGACGCTGGCCGTGCGCACTGTACAGGATGCTCCCCGGAGCTTCCGAACACAGGAGGCGAACGGTGACGTTCTCTTCCAGATTGGGGAGCGCCAACTTGCCCAAATGGCCTACGAGAAGGCCATTGCGCTCGCGCCTCGGGGAAGTGCCTGGCGCGTTCGAAACACCCTCGCAAGCCACTTTCGCTCCCTCGGCGACCGCAGGGTCGAAGTGGATCAGCTCGTTGAGAGTCTCGCGGAACAGCCCGAGTAGAGCGATGTTCGGGGGTATGTGGTGGACGGAGAATTGGCGCTCGGGGACTACAAGGCGGCGGCACGCGATGCCTCCGCCGCACGGAACAGGGGGGCGAACCCAGAGGTATTCAATCGTCTTCGACGACTGGCAGACAGCGCAGATCATGTCTCGGCGCCGCCGGGCTCGGTGAACATTAGGATCAACACGACGCCGGCGGGATCGAGCCGCTAATGGCGGTCCGGGGCCAAAATTGGCCCTCGACTTGCCCTGTACCAAACCAGGCAGCCCACCCGGGATGCCCTTTGCGAGTGGACGCGGGAGAGTATTCGGTGCACGATGAGGAGCCGGAGACCCCACCCATCTTGGTGGTGGACGATAATCATGACAATGCCGAGATCATCCGGCAGTATCTGGAAAATCGAGGCTACTCGGTGTGTGTGGCGCATGGCGGCGACGAGGCGCTGACACTGTTCGAGAGGGTGCATCCCACGCTTGTGCTGCTGGACGTGATGATGCCGGATCGGGACGGGTGGGAGGTCTGCAGGCTCATGAAACAGCATCCTGTCCTCGGCAAGACCGTGCGCGTGATCATGGTGACGGCATTGGATGCATGGGAGGACAAACGCGAAGCGCTGCAACTGGGCGCGGACGACTATGTGGAGAAGCCTTTTGACCTGCCGACGCTCGCCAGGATCGTGCAGCGCAACCTGGACCGGGGGCGTGTTGCGCCCTAGAGACGGGGCACACCTCGTTGCCGCCGGGCGCGACGCGTGAGCGAATCAGTATTGCTCACCGATTCCGACGACGCGGCAATCACCGAAGCCGTCACGCTGCTGGATGGATGGCAGGCGAGATTGTACACGCTTCCCGATCTTGGCACCGTGCTCGACGCGCCTGGTGTGCGCGCGGTCCTGGTTTCCACCGACAATCCAGTGCGGCTACGGATGAGCATCGAACTGGCGCACGCGCGCGGAGTGCCAGTGCTGGTCGGTTGCAGCGACGAAGCGGCTCGGCGGCGGGCGGTCGAGCTGAAGGCGGAGGAGTGGTTTCTCCTCCCGGCCACTCCCGCAGAGATTTCCGCGCGCACCTGGTCGGCCGTGGCCCGCGGCGCCACGCTCGCGCAACACAATGCGCAGCACGCCACCCAGGTGGAGCAGGAGCAGATGCTCCACGACTCGCTGACCGGGCTGCCGACTCTGCCAGTGGCCATCGAGCGGTCGCGCCAGCTCTTCAAGGAGCGCGGAGAACTGGTGGTGCTGTACTTCAACTTCGTCCGCTACTCAAAGATCGAGGAGATTTACGGGTGGGAGAAGCTGGACGCCGTCCTGGAGACGACCGCCAGCGCGGTCCGCGAATTCCTGGATGATGACGAGCTTGGCGCGGCGCGCGTCATGGTGAGTTACACTAACGATGACGACTTCATCTTCTTCCACATTCCTGCCAGTGGCGTCGCCGCCGCCACGGAGGGCGAGATCACCGAGATGGTGACGCGCCTGCAGTCGCACGTGGCTGCCGAGATCGAAGCGATGCACGGCGAGGACATCGCCTCGCTGTTCGACATCTATGTCGGCCGTGCGCATCTGTACCACAATCCGAAGATCAGGCTCGAGCGGCTCATCTACCGCGGCATCCGCGAAGCGCAAAACGCCTCGCGCTCACTGGAGCAGCGGGAGCGCGCGCGCCGCGTCAGCGATCTCAAGTCGGCCATCCGCGATCGTGGCGTGTATGTGGACTACCATCCGATCGTCATCGCCTCCACGCGGGATATCTTCGGTTACGAGGCGCTTGCGCGCGGAACGTTGCGTACGCTGCGCAGCCCCGAAGTGATGTTCGACGTGGCCGCCGAGGCGGATCTCATCTGGGAGCTGAGCCGGTTGTGCCGCGAGCGTGCCCTTGAAGGCATGAGCACGCGACTCGAGCCCGGGCAGTTGCTCTTTCTCAATGTCGATCCGCATGACTTTGCCGATCCGATGTTCACCGAGGCCGGCGCAGCGGATCCGTCGCACATCGTCATCGAGATCACCGAGCGCACCGCGATCAAGGACTATCCGAAATTTCGAGAGCGGCTCAAGTCATTTCGCGACATGGGCTACCGTTTCGCCGTCGATGACGCCGGCAGCGGCTATGCGGGCCTTGGCTCCATCGCCAATCTCGAGCCTGACTTCATCAAGCTCGACATCTCGCTCATCAACGCCATCGATACGAATTTCATCAAACAGAACCTCGTGCAGACAATGGTGGGATTCGCGAACGACCACGGCGCCATGGTGATTGCCGAAGGCGTGGAGCGTGCCGAAGAATTCAAGATGGTGCAGGAACTCGGTGTTCACCTGGTGCAGGGGTTCTTCCTGCATCGTCCGCAGTCCGCGTCGTCGCCCATCGTGAAGATGGCATCTGCTGGTCGCTAACCCAGCAGCTCCGCGACGATCTCGTACGACCGCTCGGCGGCGCCGAGTCCCAAATGAACGACCAGCAGCGCGGCGTCGCCAGCGGCGCGCCGATCGCTTGCAGAGCGGAGAAAGCGCTGGACGGTGTCGGCCAGCGTCTGGATGTTGGTTGCGCTCACTGCGGCGTCGGCATCCAGCAGCATTTGTGCGTCGCGAGTGGCCGCGTGCCGCGGTCCGAACACCACGGGCACCCCATACGCGGCTGGCTCGAGCACGGAATGGAGCCCCGCCGCGTGGAACCCGCCGCCCACGAACGCCGCGGTCGCGAGCGCGTACAGATCGCCGAGGACGCCAAGCCGGTCCACGAGAATCACGTCCGCTTCGGCGGCGTCGGCCTCTCCGAGGCGCGCAAGGCGCAGCTTCGAGTGCGACGCCCAGTGTTCGATCGGAGCAAGATGCTGGTGCGTCGGCTCATGCGGCGCGATGATCAGTCGCGCTGCTGGTGCGCCCGCCGTCACGCGCGACCAGGCAGGCAGGAGCACGCTCTCGTCGGCGGGCCACGTGGAGCCCGCGACGAGCGTGGGGCGCTCGCTGGTGAGGCGCGACAACAGCGACGACGCGCGATCGATCGATCGCGCGCGCGCCCAGACCTGGTCGTAGCGCGCGTCGCCGGTGATGCGAATGCGCTGAGCCGGCACCCCCAGGGCGATGAGCCGGTCGGCGTCGTCGGCGCTGATCGCGCCGACCAGGTCGAGCCGCGCGTAGGCATCGCGCAGCAACGCGCTAGCGATTCCCGATCGCCGCGACGACCCGCGGGCGAGCGTCGCGCTCACGATGCCGAGGCGGGTTCCGCGCACCGCCGCTTCTCGCGCGAGGGTAGGCCAGAGATCGAGCTTGCTGAAGACCAGGGCGTTTGGAGAGAGCGCGGCGAGGGCGCGCCGCATGTCCTGCGTCGCGTCGAAGGGGAGCACGTCGACGAAGTCCACCGGCATCTTCGCGGCGAGCTGCCGCGCGCTGGGCGAGAAATAGGTGTAGGCGAGTTGGACCTCGGGACGGTGTTCGCTCAGGAGATCAATGACGGGCCGCGCCTGGAGTCCTTCGCCGACGCTCGGGGCATGCATCCACACCAGCGGTTGGCTGTGGTCCCGCTCGAACGATTCATAGCGATCGAGGACGCCGCGCCGAAGGGCGAACGTTTCCAGCAGCTTGTTCGACGAGGACGGCGCGAAGAACGCCAGGGCGCGGGCGAGCTGGCCCGCACCCTCGTACCCGATCCGCAGAGCTGCGTTCAAGAACCTGGCGGCCGTTGTGGCATCAGCGGCTGCCGCGCGCCTTGGCGATGGCTGCGTCGATCGCGACGCGGAACGTGTCCACCGGATACGCCCCTTCGATCTTCTTGTCCCCGACGAAAAAGGTCGGCGTAGACTGCACGCCGGCTGCCTTGCTCCGCTCGTGGTCGGCATCGATGAGCGGAACGGCGGCGTGCGAGCTCATGCAGGCACGCCATTTGGCGCCGTCCACATGTGCTGCCGAGGCGAGTGAGTCGAACGCGAGCATTGGATTCGGCATCTTCGCCCAGGACGGCTGAGAGATGAATAATGACTCGTGCAGTTCCCAGAACTTGCCTTGCGCCGAGGCGCACATGGCAGCTTCGGACGCCGCACGTGCGTTCGGGTGCAGCGAAGGAATTGGGAAGTTCAGGTAGGCCAGGCGTACCTTGCCCGTCTGCACGTACTCTTTATCCAGGAGGGCGAAGGTTTCGTCGTGCCACTGCTTGCAGTAGGGGCACTGAAAGTCGCTGATCTCCACGAGCCAGATTGGTGCGGTTTCGGCGCCGCGAATGCGTCCCCGGTCGGCCTGCGTGCTGATCGAATCGGTCAGCCCGCCCGCCATTCCGGCGGCCGGCAACGGGTGCGCGTCTGTCGCCGGGCGCCCCGCCACCTCACCTCCGGCGGTGGCCACCTTGTCCGGCGCTGGGGCAGCGTCCTTATTGGTGCAGGCGGCTGCGGCGGTGAGCAGCAGCGCGAGGGCGCCGACGTGGCGCGCGACGGGTGATCGGGACATGGGCACGATAGATGAAGGGAGAGACCGACTGCCGGAAAGCTAACCGCGGAAGACGTGCGCCGGCGAGCGCGACCGCCGGTGCGCCGCGCGCCCCGGGCGAAAACGTGCGGCGAACGCGAATCTCCTGTCGTCGTTTCCCGTATTACTCTATGGTCGAGACGCCCAACACGCGTTCCCACCACGTGATGTCTCCTCGAGCATTCGAACTCCCGGCATCCTGATGCCTTTCACTTTCGCGGGACGCGCTGCGCTCGTCGCCGTTGTCGCGCTGTTGCAGAGCGGTCCCCAGATCCCTCCGCCGCGGGGGCTGGTGAACGACTTCGCCGGGGTCATTCCGCCGGCGAGCGCCGCGCGCATCGAGCGCATCGCGCAGGGCGTCCGCGACAAGACCAAAGGCGAAATTGCCGTCGTTACGTTGGCCGACCTTGGCGGTCGCGATCCCGGCGATATCGCCCTCCGCATCGGTCGTGAATGGAAGGTCGGCAACATGGCCGCCATTGGCGACCGGTCGCGAAACGCCGGCGTGGTCATTCTTCTGGTACCGAAGGAAAAGGCGGCCGATGGCAAGGGACACTGCCGGATCGAAACAGGGCAGGGCGTCGAGGGGTTCATCACCGACGCGACGTCCGGCGACATCTGCCGCGAAGCGACGCCCGCGTTCGCGCAGCGCGACTACGGAACGGGCCTCGAGCTCGTCACGCTCCGGGTGGCGCAGCGCTACGCCGCTGAGTTCAATGTGGCGCTCGATACATCGATGGGCGAGCCTGCGATGCCCATACCACAGCGGATACAACGCGTGCAACGGCGCGGGATCTCCCCCGCTTTGCTGCTGTTCATTGTGTTCATTCTGCTGTCGTTTTTCGGGCGCGGAAGACGCATGGGCTGCCTGCCTATCTTCTTTCCATTCGGCGGATTCGGCGGCGGTGGCGGTGGCGGTGGAGGCGGGGGCGGATTTGGGGGTGGTGGCGGTTTTGGTGGATTTGGCGGAGGAGGCGGGTTCAGTGGCGGTGGCGGCGGCTCCGACTGGTGATCGATCATGGCTATGACACTCGATGAGCTCGTGACGCAGCTGCGTGCCGCCTACGGCACGCAGCTCGCCTCCGTCGTGTTGTACGGCTCCGCAGCGACGGCGGAGCACATTCCAAAGAAGTCCGACTACAACGTGTTGGTGTTGCTCGAGCGCATCGACATGAACCTGCTCGCGGCGGCGTCCGCGGTCGCGCGCGCGTGGCGCGAGGCGGGCAACCCGCCGCCGCTCACGATGACCGTGGAGGAGTGGCGCCATTCCTCCGACGTGTTCCCAATGGAATATGCCGACATCCTCGACCGGCATCGGGTGCTCCACGGCACTCCGCCATTCAGCGGCATCATTGTAGAGCGAGCCAGCTTGCGACTCCAGCTCGAGCAGCAGGTCATGGGCAAGTTGCTGCAGCTTCGGCAGGGGGCGCTGCTGGCCGGCACCGACGCCAAGCGACAAGCAGAACTCCTCGCGGCCAGCGTGAGCACCATGATGGTGCTCTTTCGGGCCGTGATCCGGCTCCATGGCGAACCGATGCCGGCCGACAGCGCGGCCATCGCGCGCCGTGTCGGAGAAATCGCCGGATTCCATGTTGATCCATTCCTCCAGGCGCTGCGACACCAGCGCGGCGAGGCGAAGATCGGCCGCGGTGAAACTTCCACCGTTCTCGAAAAGTATCTTACGGGTATGGCGCGGCTCGACGCCTATCTCGACACCTTCACCTTCCAGGAACGGTCTCTATGAATCGCCGGTGGCTTGCGCTACTCCTCCCACTCACGCTCGGCGCGTGTGGCTACAACACGATCCAGTCGTACGACGAGCAGGCAAGCGCCGCGCAGGGACAGATTGAAGTCCAGCTCCAGCGTCGTGCCGACCTGATTCCGAGCCTCGTGGCTACGGTCAAGGGATTCGCGAGCCAGGAGCTCGCCGTCTTCGGTGAGGTCGCGCGCGCGCGTGGTGGACTGCTCGGCGCGGTGCAAAGCAAGGATCCCGAGCAGATGGCGAATGCCAACGCGACGATGAACGGCGCGCTGGGACGGCTGCTGGCAGTGTCGGAGGCGTACCCGCAGCTCAAGAGTGACCAGAGCTTCCTGCATCTGCAGGATGAGCTGGCGGGCACGGAGAACCGCGTGGCAGTGGCCAGGACGGACTACAACGGTGCCGTGCAGCAGTACAACAGTTACATCCGTCGCTTCCCTGCGGTACTCACGGCGAAAATGACGGGCGCCAAGGAACGGAAGTACTTCACCGCGACGAACGCGGAAGCGCGCGAGGCGCCCAAAGTGGACTTCGGCACTCCAGGGGCGAAGAAGCCCTGATCTGAACGTTTGGAAAGCAACGTATCCGGTACGTGTACCCCCCGTACCGGGACAGTCGAGAGAGGGCGTGGGAGTTGCCCTCCACTTCGATCTCAGCCAGTTGACCGCGCTTCCTTCGGAAAGAGCGGCGCGCCCTTCGTGACCGTCCACCCCGTCGCGTCCAGGTCGTCGAGACGATCGTTGCGCTGCGCGGTGACCAACCCGGGGCCGCCGATCTGCTCCCAGACTTCCTGGGCCTTGGACGGCATGAACGGGGCAAGCAGCACCGTTTGACGAGCCAACTGCCGCACGAGCGACGAGAGCACGCTGTCCAGTGCGCGGCGCGACTCCTCGTCCATCTGCTTGGCCAGCTGCCACGGCTGCGTGGTCTGCACGAATTCGTTGCCGCGCGTCACCAGCGCCATGGCGTGCTGCAGCGCCTCGTGCAAGAGAAAGCCCCGCGAGCCATCCATTGCCGAGTGATATGCGGCGATGTGACGCGCGTCGGCAGTATCTTGATCGTCCGGTGCGCCGTGAGGCACCACGCCGCCCCGGTATTTTTCGATCATCGCGATCACCCGACTGGCTAGGTTGCCCCATGAGTTCGCGAGGTCCGCGTTGTAGCGCTCGTCGAATCGCTCGAACGAAAAGCTGCCGTCGCCATCGAACGGCACTTCGCGCAGGAGAAAGTATCGGAACGCATCGGCACCGTGCCGCGCCACCGCCTCGTCCACGTCCAGCCGAACACCGGCCGACTTGCTGAATCGCTCCCCGCCCAGAAGCACGAACCCATGCCCCCACACGCGATCGGGCAATGGGAGCTCTGCGGCCCGGAGCATTGCCGGCCAGATGATCGTGTGAAAGCGCGTGATGTCCTTGCCTACGATGTGCAACTGCGCGGGCCAAGTCGCTCGGCCACGGTCGCCCGGAAAGCCGGTGGCCGTGAGATAGTTCGGCAGTGCGTCGAACCACACGTACGTCGTCTGCCGTTCGCCAGAGCTCAGGGGCTTTGGAAATGGAATGCCCCACGTCAACCGCGATCGGCTCGCGGACACGTCGTCCAGTCCGCGATCGATGAGCGCCAGCATCTCGTTCCGCCGGCTCTCCGGCTGGAGGAATCCGCGCTCGTCCAACAGCAGTGCACGGAGGAAATCCCCGTACTTGCTCAGCCGGAAAAACCAGTTGCGCTCTTCCACCCACTCGAGTGTGCGTGTGGGATGTAGCACGCACTTGCCATCCAGGATCTCCGCGTCCGTCTTGAACGCTTCGCATCCGACGCAGTACCAGCCTTCATACGCCCGCTCGTAGAAGTCGTCCGGATTCCGTTCGAAGATGCGCTCGATCAATGCGCGCACTCCCGCGCGATGCATCGCGTCGGTGGTGCGGATGAACTGGTCATTCGAGATACCGAGCCGCTGCCACATCGCCGAGAATCGGGCGGCAAGTGCATCGACGAGCACTTGCGGCGTCACGCCCTGTTGCGCGGCCGTCTGCTCGACCTTCTGCCCATGCTCATCCATGCCAATGAGAAAATGGACGTCGTCACCGCGCTGTCGTCGATATCTCGCGATTGCATCCGCACCGATCTTTTCGTATGCGTGACCGATGTGGGGATCCCCATTCGCGTAGTCGATCGCCGTCGTGAGGAAATACTTGCTCACTTATTCACCACTGGGCTCGGTGTCCCCCTGAGTCGCGCCCTCGCTGCCGGTGCCACCCGCACGGTTGCGTCGCCCACCGCGACGCCCGCGACGACGTTGCGCCCGGCGCTCGCCTTCGGGCGAACCCTCCCCCCCGGCGCACGGCGGCGCGTCGTCGGCGTCGTCAGGCCCGGCGGACGCCACGACCTCATCGATCAGCGGCAAAGGCTTACGTGTTGGCGTCGGCTCGGGCGGTTGGCGCGGGCGAGCACCTCGCGACGGACTCGCGTCGCGACGGGTCGTCGGTAGGAGACGGTCCTCGGCAAGCGCGTCCTCCGCCTCACTTCGGTCCTCGGCGTCCTCGGGATCGGCGAGCTCCACCGCGGACGGGCCGTCCTGCGCGGCCGCCTGGAGCGAGGGCGCGAGCGGGTCGCCCGCCGCGAGCATGTCGTCACTAAGTTCGGCAAGCGGCATGGTGCGCAGATCACCCTCTGCGCCGCGCAGCGTCACGCGCTCGCGAAAGATGTCGTTGGCGACGACCTTCTCTTCGCCACGCGACGTACGGACGGTCTTTCCCTCCTTGGGAAACTTGCGGCGGCTCTGCACATAGAAGTCGTGCTCGTACCGCAGGCAGCACATCAGCCGGCCGCAGGCGCCGGAGATCTGCGAAGGATTGAGCGACAGTCGTTGGTCCTTGGCAACGCCCAGGTTCACCGGGCGCAACTCTGGCAGCCACGAGGCGGAACAATACTGCCGACCGCATCGCCCGATGCCGTCGAGGCGCTTGGCCTCGTCGCGGACGCCGATCTGCTTCAATTCGATGCGCGTGCGGAACATCGAGGCCAGTTCGCGCACGAGGGTGCGGAAGTCGACGCGCTTTTCCGCCGTGAAGTAGAACGTGAGCTTCTTCCGGTCCCATTGCCACTCGGCATCCGTCAACTTCATGACGAGCGCATTGGCCTTCACGCGCTCCATCGCCCGGCGGCGCGCGTCCTCATCCCCGTCGCGGATTTCGTCGTGGCGGCGCACCTCGTCCGTCGTGGCCACGCGCTTCACGGCGCGCGGTGGCGGCGCGCCGAACAACCCGTGCGGTACCCGAGCGGAGCGGCGCTCCGCTTCTTCCCCAACCGTATGGACGCGCCCCAGATCCTCCCCACGGTCGGCATCGACGATCACCGCCGCCGCGCGCAGCGGGATGGTATCGGACTCCCAGAGGAAGAACTCTTTGCGGTTACCCTTGAATGCGATCTCGATCAGCTGGGGCACGTCTACTCCAGGTACTGCCCCATCCGGAGATACTTCTCGCGCCGACGACGTACGAGCTTGTCGGGCTTGAGTCGGCGGAGGTCGTCAAGTTGACGAATGAGCGCGTCCTGCACGGCGGTCGCCGTTGCAGCATGGTCGGCGTGAGCGCCGCCCGGCGGTTCGGGGATGATTTCGTCGATGACCTTGAGCTCGAACAGGTCAGGCGCTGTGATCCGCAGCGCCGTCGCGGCCTTCTCGCGCATTTCGGGGCTTTTCCCATCCTTCCACAGAATCGCCGCGCAGCCTTCCACGGTGATGACCGAGTAGACCGAATTCTCCAGCATGTTCACGCGGTCGGCGACGCCGAGCGCCAACGCGCCGCCGGAACCGCCCTCTCCGATGACCGTCGCGATGATCGGTGTCTCGAGCCGACTCATCTCGAACAGGTTGCGTGCGATCGCTTCGCTCTGGCCCCGTTCCTCAGCGCCGAGTCCAGCCCACGCCCCCGGCGTATCGATGAACGTGATGACGGGTGTATGAAATTTCTCGGCGAGCTTCATCAGGCGCAGCGCCTTCCGATAGCCCTCCGGATGCGCCATGCCGAAGTTCCGCTTCAGGTTCTCCTTCGTGTCGCGCCCGCGCTGATGCCCGATGACCATCACTGTCTCGCCGTCCAGTCGGGCCCAGCCGCCCATGATGGCAGCGTCCTCGCGAAACGCGCGGTCGCCATGCAACTCGATGAAATCCGTGAAGCAGAGCCGGAGATAGTCATCGGTGAGCGGACGCTTGTTGCTACGCGCCACCTGCACGCGCTGCAGCGGCGTGAGGCTGCGATAGATCTCGTCGCGCAGCTCTCCCAGCTTCTTCTCGAGCGGAACGATCTCTTCCGTGACGTTCAGCGAGCTCTCGCCCGCCAACTTCTTCAGTTCGTCGATCTGCCGTTCGAGCTCGACGATCGGCTTCTCGAATTCCAGCGTCGCAGTCGCCATCCGTGTCAGCTCCCGCGCACGAGGCGGACGCGCTCGTTGCCGAGTACCGCCCGCAAGTCCGTCAGGGCGGCCTGAGTGGCCGCCAGCCTGAGTGAACGCGATTTGAGTCGTGCCCGCGTTCCATTCCCGTCACTCCATCGGAGCTCGAGCGGCGGCGCCCCTGAATGCGAGGTCGCGTGGGCATCGATCACCGCTCGAACGTCCAGCATTGCCTCCGGGCTGATCGGCTCGCCCATCGCGAGCTCCAGCGAGATCGAAACCTGACCGTTGAGCCGAAGTTCCGCGAACGGCGTAACCGACTCCACGATGAATGTGGGGCTGTCGGCGCCCTGGTCGCGCTTGGAGTAGCCGCCCTTCATCAGGACCGGCACATCGGCGCGCACACGGTCCGCCAGCAATCCCCAGCTTTCCGGAAAGACCAGCACCTCGGAAGATCCCGAAAAATCCTCCACTGTCAACCGGGCGAACTCCGCACCCGATCGCTTGCTCGTCTGGCGCTTGATCGCGGTGACCACCACGCCGAGCGAGAGCGGCTCCGGCACCCAATGGCCCAGATTGGTCACCGTGTGCGTCGCGAACAGCTCACATTCCATGCGATACGGCTCGAGCGGATGACCACTGATGTAGAAGCCCAGGATCTCCTTTTCCCGCGTCAGGCGCTCGGATTCCGCCATCGGCGCCACGTTCGACAGTGCGCGTGGCCGAGACTCGCCGTTCGCGTCGTCCGACGGCCCGCCGAACAGCGACGCCTGACCCATGGCCTTCTCCTGCTGTTTCAGCCCCGCCTCGTGCATCGCCGTGTCCAGCGCATGCCAGTACTGCGCGCGGTGCCCGCCAAGTGTATCCAGGGCGCCCGACGCAATCAGCGCCTCGAATACCCGCTTGTTGCACGCCCGCAGATCCACGCGGTCCGTAAAGTCGAAGAAGTGCTCGAACGGCTTCTCCCGCCTGGCCGCCAGGACGGAATCGATTGCGCCGCGCCCCACATTGCGCACGGCACCGAGTCCGAAGCGAATGCGCTTTTCGTCGAGCACGGTGAACTTGTAATTGGATTCGTTCACGTCCGGCGGCAACACCTCGATGCCGAGCTCGCGGGCTTCGTTGATGAACTTCACGACCGAATCCGTGTCGCCGATGGACGACGACAGAATCGCCGCCATGAACTCCGCCGGATAGTGCGCCTTGAGATATGCAGTGTGGAACGACACCACGGAGTAGGCGACCGAGTGCGACTTGTTGAATCCATACCGCCCGAACGTCTCGATCTGTCCGGCCAGCTCCTCGATGATCTTGCGGTCGTACCCGCGCGCGATGGCCTTGTCGGTGAACTTGCCGAGCTCCTTCTTGATGAGTTCCGCGTCCTTCTTGCCCACCGCCTTGCGCAGCACGTCCGCTTCCGCCAACGAGATGCCGGCAAGCGTCTGCGCCAGCCGCATCACCTGTTCCTGATAGGTGATGACACCGTAGGTGGGTTTGAGAATCGGCTCGAGCTCCGGCAGTGCGTACGAGACTGGCTCCTCTCCGCGCTTACGACGCTGATAAACCTTGTGCATTCCCGCATCGAGCGGCCCCGGACGCAGCAGTGCATTCGACGCCACGAGATCGTCGAAGGAGTCACAGCGGATCGAACGCAGCATGTCCGTGGCCAGTGCGGATTCGAATTGGAATACGCCGGTGGTGCGTCCGGCGCGCAACATCTGGTAGGTCTTTGCGTCGTCCATCGGCACGGAATCCAGATCCGGCCGCGTCCCGGTCCGTGCCTGGATGTTGTCGAGCGCGTCACGGATGACCGTGAGCGTGGTAAGTCCGAGAAAATCCATCTTGAGCATGCCCGCATGCTCCAGACAATTCATGTCGTACTGCGTGACGATGACCGTCTCGTCGGTGCCGGCGCCGGCGCCCTTGCTGTTGACGGTGAGAATCGGGACGTAGTCGTCAAGAGGGCCCGGTGCGATCACGACGCCAGCGGCATGCACCCCGGTGTGGCGCGACAACCCTTCCAATGAGATCGCATAGTCGAGCAGCGTCTTGTACCGATCGTCGCTGCGGTACAGCTTGGCGATTTCGGGCACGTCCTTGATCGCGTCCTTGACCATCAGAGAGAAGGCGGGCCCGTTCGGAATCAACTTTGCCAATGCGTCCGTTTCCGCCGGCGTGAAACCGAGGGTTCGGCCCACATCCTTGATGGCCGCGCGCGACTTCATGGTTCCGAACGTGACGATCTGGCCGACGGATTCCCTTCCATACTTCTGTCGCACGTACTCGATCACCTCACCGCGCCGCTCGAAACAGAAGTCCACGTCGATATCGGGCATCGAGACGCGCTCCGGATTCAGGAAGCGCTCGAAGAGCAGATCGTATTTCAGCGGGCATACGTCGGTGATCCGCAACGCATAGGCGACGATCGAGCCCGCTGCGGACCCGCGGCCGGGCCCCACCGGGATGTCCAGATCCCGCGCGGCCTTGATGAAGTCGTAGACGATCAGGAAGTACCCGGCGTACCCGGTTCTGGTAATCACACCCAGCTCGTAGTCGAGCCGTTCCCGCACCGCGGCGGACAGATCCGAGCCGTATCGTCTCATGGCTCCCGTCGTTGCGAGCTCCACGAGCAGCTCGTTCTCCGACTTCACCCCCTGCGGCAACGGGAACGACGGCACGTAGTACTTTTTTTCGAAGGAAAAACCGGCCTCATCCGCGATCTTCAGCGTGTTCTCCAGCACATCGGCGCGGGAAGGAAATCGCTGCGCCATCTCCGGAGCGCTCTTGAAATACAGTCCCCGGTCGTAGTGCATCCGGTTCCGATCGCTGTAGTCCTTGCCGAGGCCGATGCAGAGCAGCACGTCGTGGGCGTCGTGGTCGTCGGCGCGGAGGAAGTGCGCGTCGTTCGTCGCGATCACAGGGAGATTGAGCTCGCCCGCCAGCTTGAAGACAAACTCGTTGTGCTTCGCTTGCCCGTCGGAGTCGTGCGCCTGGACCTCGAGATAGTACCGGTCCTTGAACACGTCGGCGTACCACTCGGCGGCTTCCCGCGCTCCCGCGTCGTTTCCCGCCAAGTGATTGGACGCGATTTCGCCCGCGAGACATGCGGAGCTCACGATCAACCCCTCGCTGTACCGGGCCAGCAGCTCGCGGTCCACGCGTGGCTTGGAGTAGAACCCCTCCGTGTACGCCAGCGAGGACAGCTTCACCAGGTTCTTGTAGCCCGCCATGTCGCGGGCCAGCAGCACCAGATGGAAGTACGGCTTCGCCCCCGGCGCCGGCCGTCCCCGCGTCCGACGGTCACCCGGCGCGACGTACGCCTCCATGCCGATGATCGGCTTCAGGTGCGCCTTCCTGGCCTTCTCCTGGAATTCCCACGCGCCATGCAGATTCCCGTGGTCCGTGATCGCCAGCGCCGGCTGCTCGAACTCGAGCGCGCGCTTGATCAGGTCATCGATGCGGTTCGCGCCATCGAGAAGGGAATACTCCGAGTGGCAGTGGAGGTGTACGAAGGACATCTTGTAAAGGATAGCGACCGCGTCCCCTCGCGTCAAAGGCCGACGCACCCAGTATGAACGGTGTAAGTGACTGTCAGTAAACGAGTTAAGTGGATACGGCCGGCGCTACGCGTGCTGGCCTTCCTTGTGCTGGCCGTCGTGGCCGGCCTGCTCGTCTTCCCAACCGGGCGGTATCTGCTCCGCGCGGGTTGGGAGGAGGGCAAGATCCTCGCTCGGCGCCGCCTCATAAGCCGTCTCGTCGCGGATGCCGCCACACCGGCGGACCTCCGGTCCAAGTTGGCGCTCGTCCTCAGCGCGCGCGCCTTCGCCCATGACTCCCTCGGCCTGGAGACCGGGGAGAGTTTCACCACCTATTCGGGGCTCGATCGGGACACGCTGGTACTCGTGCTGTCCGGCGCCTATCGCGACCGCCTGGAGTCGTTCACCTGGTGGTTTCCGATTGTCGGTCGAGTGCCGTACAAGGGCTATTTCGATTTCGCGGAAGCGCGGCGACAGGAGCAAGACTTGACCCGGCGCGGATTCGACGCGCGGCTGGGTGCCGCCTCAGCGTTCAGCACGCTTGGCTGGTTTAACGATCCGTTGCTGCCCACCACGCTCCACTCGGATTCGCTTAGCCTAGTGAACACCGTCATCCACGAGCTCACGCACAACACGTACTACGCCCCGGGAGGCGCCGTTTTCAACGAAAGCTTTGCCAACTTCGTGGGATCGCGCGGCGCCGGTCAGTTCTTTCGTGACCGCGGCCAAACCACCGCGGCCGACGACGCTAACGCACGCTGGACCGACGAGAAGGTGATGGGCGGGTTCTGGGCCTCACTCTACGCGCGCATCGATTCGACGTTCAAGGCGCACCCGGGAGACGGACCCGCGCAAGTGGGGCAGCGGATTGCCGTGCGCGACTCCATCTATGCCTCGGCGCGGGACCGACTCGTTCACGACCTTGGACCGCAGCTGCGAACCATCAGCCTGCGTCGGGTGGAGCGGATTCGGCTGGACAATGCCATCCTGATGTCGCGTCGCGTGTATCTCACCGATCTCGAGGCGTTCGACCAGGTGTTGACGCGGCATCGTGGCAACCTGCGCAGCGCGATTGCGGCGATCATTGCCGCCGCGAAGTCGAATCGCGATCACCCGTTTGAGGCCGTGCTGGCGCTCTCGGGCGACGCGGCAGATTCGTCTGCGACGGCACACTAGCGCGCGCTCGCCCCCGCGATGCGTCGCGCGCTACTTCTTCTCGAAGCGTCCGCGCATCAACGCCCGCAGGTCGATGGTGGGAGACTCGATCGGCGCGGGTGCGGGCACGTCGCCCGGCTCCTCGACCACCACCCGTTGCATCGTTCCGCGCACGCCCCGGTCGAGGAAGCGCGAGAGCTGGTCGAACGAATAGTCCGCGCTGCGCCGCGAGCCGTAGACCTGCATCGGGTACACGATTGCGAGTTCGTCCTTGGCCCTGGTGAGGGCCACGTACATCAGGCGGCGTTCTTCCTCGAGCTCGTCGGGGTCATCCACCGCGCGTGACGACGGAAACCACCCGTCCACGGCCCAGATGACGAAGACCGCTTTCCATTCCTTGCCCTTCGCGCTGTGCACGGTGCTCAGGATCAGGGCATCGCTTTCGGACTCGGAGCCGCCGGCGAGATCCTGCGTGTTGGACGGCGGGTCGAGGGCGAGCGCGGCCAGGAAGCTGGTGCGAGAGGGGTATCCCGCCGAGATCGTGCGGAGTTGGTCGAGATCGGCGAGGCGGGCATCCGGTCGGTCGTATTTCTCCTTCAGGATGGCGTCGTAAATGGAGCGGACCGCGGCGATGTCGCTCGCGACCTTCGCACCGGCCGTATCGCCTACCTTGCTGGTGAGGCCGCGCAACTGGCGCAGCATCACCGCCAGCGCGCGATGGGCGTCCCTTGCTCGCGGCGGGGCGATGAGGTGCGTGAAGGCGTCCGGATCCCAGGCCCGTTCCTGCATGGTGGCCATCATCGCCCGCGCCGTGGTGTCGCCGATGCCGGGCATCAGCATCAGGATCCGGTACCAACTCACCTCGTCCCGCGGATTCTCGGACACGCGCAGGAAGGCGAGGACGTCTTTGACGTGCGCAGCCTCGAGGAACTTGAGTCCGCCCCACTTCTCGAACGGGATCTTGCGGTTGGCGAGCTCGATCTCGAGGTCGGCCGACATGTAGCCGGCGCGAAAGAGCACGGCCATGTCGCGCAGCTCGACCCCGCTCTCGTGCAGCTGCAGCACGCGGTCCACGACGAAGCGCGTCTGTTGGGCCTCGTCGCGGGCGGTGACCAGCCACGGCTTCTCCCCGCCCTCGCGCGATGTCCACAGATCCTTGGAGAAGCGCTCTTCGGCTCGAGAGATCACCATGTTGGAGAGGTCCAGGATGGGCTGCGTGGACCGGTAGTTTTGCGCGAGCGTCACCATCGTGGCGCCGGGAAATTGGCGCGGGAAGTCGAGAATGTTGCGAAAGTGCGCGCCGCGAAACGCGTAGATGCTCTGCGCGTCGTCGCCCACCACGGTGAGCCGCCCGTGCTTGGAGCACATGCCCCGGAGGATCCGCGCCTGGAGGAGGTTGGTATCCTGGTATTCGTCCACCAGCACGTGCTCGTACAGGCCGGCCACGCGCGACTGCAACTCGGGCGACGCCTCCATCATCATCGCCCAGAAGAGCAGGAGGTCGTCGTAGTCCACGAGGTTGCGCTCCTGCTTCCGAAGGGTGTAATCGGCAAAGAGCGCGGCGATCTGGACTTCATACTCCAGAAAATGCGGCACATCGCGATGGAGCAGTTCGTCAATCGGGAGCTCGGTGTTGATGTGGCGCGAGTAGAGCCAGTGAAGCGTTTCCTTCTTGGGAAACCGTTTCGCGGTTTTGGTGAAGCCCATCGCGCCGCGGGCGAGCTGCATCAGGTCCTCGGCGTCTGCCTGGTCCATGATACTGAAGTCGGCGGGCAAGCCAGCGGCGGCTCCGAACTGCCTCAGGAGGCGGTGGCCGACGGAGTGAAAGGTGCCGCCGTGAACACGAACGCCGGCGGAGCCCACCAGGCGTTCGGCACGGGATAGCATTTCAGCTGCCGCGCGCCGCGTGAACGTGAGCAGCAGGACACGCTCCGGGGCGACGCCGCGCTCGATGAGTGCGGCCACTCTATGGATGAGCGTGCGCGTCTTTCCCGTTCCGGCGCCCGCGATGACCAGGAGCGGCGCGTCGCCGAATGTGACGGCGCGCGCCTGATCCGGGTTGAGCGACGCGGTGAGCCGGTGCTCATCGCGTGGGGGAAGCTCCCGCTCACGCGGGCGATAGAGGCGCGGCTCGTCGGCCATGGGTCGAATATTATAATGTACGACCCGAAAACCCGCCGAAGCTCTCGCAAGTAGTAGCCGTGACGCAAGGCGGCGTCGGGCGTCTTCTGATGGCTCGACCACGACGTGGGCATATAGTCCCTATCGAGCGCGAAATGCGGTATAAAGGACCGAATGTTGGACGTCAGTACGTTGCGGGGCAGGGGTGACTGTCGTCACAGCGAGGGGAGTGGCGCCAGTGTAGATCGCTGTCGCCAGAAAAGCGTCAACTTGGGATGGGCAGGAGAGGGACGGCGGGTTACTTGACCGCCCGACCCCGCCCGCCTATCTTCACATGATTGCGCGTCCAAGGCACGGAGTGTCTGCGGTTGAGGGGCCGGAATCCACACCCTTGTTGGTCCGCCGAGCGAGGCACTCCACGGCCGTCTTTGCAGGAAACGAACAGCGCGAAGCAGCGCAGAGAATCGGCGGAAGCAAGAAGTAGTACCACAGCACCATCCAGAAGGTTCGCAGTTATTCACGCACCATTCCTTTAGGGGGAAGAATGCACCAGGTATCTCGTACGCTACTGCTCGCCGGAGTCGTGGCGTTCGGTACGCTGACGGCGGCTTGCGGAGACAAGGTTACGGTCTCGCAGGTGCAGCCGTTCGTTGGCGTTCAGAGCGTCACTGTCACACCCGCGAACGCGACCATCCCGGCTGGCACCACCATTCAGTTGTCTGCGTCAGTTCTCGCAGATGCCAGCACGGCCAAGACCGTCACGTGGAGCACCAGCAACGCGGCCGTCGCCACCGTCGATGCGACCGGTAAGGTTACCGGCAGCACCACGACCGGCGGTACGGTCACCATCATCGCGACCTCTACCGCCGACGCCACGAAGTCCGGCGCCGCGGCAATCGTCGTCACGGGCCCGACGCCAGTTACGCCGGCGGCAGTTCCGACCGTTTCCATTGGCAGCGTGAACGCTGGTGGTCTCCCGGTCAATCTCGCGAACGTCAATGGACAGGTTGATGTCACCGTCAACACGTCTGGCGGCGGCACGATCGATTTGTATGTGTCCCCGGCTGCAAACTGCGGCACCAACTCGATCGCGACGAACGATGTGAAGGTTGCCACGCAGGTAACGTCTTCACCGCAGGCTGGTGCGATCACGCTGAGCTTCAACACGGCAGCGCTGACGGGCAACACGCCCACGTTCATCAACGGCAACTATTGCATCAAGTCGCAGCTGACCAGCGTCAATGGCGGCGTGACCACCAAGGTCGTCGCGACGAACACCACGCCGATCACGTTGAACAACGCGAGCTTCTACAAGGCCGCGATTGTGTTCGCCACGGTTACTGGCGGACCAACGTCGGCGATCTCGTCGATCAACGGCCTGAACTACAACCAGGGCACGCTGACCGCCACGATCACGCCGATCAACTACAGCACGAGTGCGCCAATTGCGCTCATCTCGGGCTACCTCACGGCGAACGGTGAAGTCAACGGTGTTGCCAACGGGGCTGGTACGGTCATCGCGTTCACCAACCAGCCAGTGACGGGCGGTGTGGCCACGATCGTATTCGCGGATACGGCCGCGGCGGCGCGTAACATCTTCGCGTACAACTCGCTGCCCGCTGGTGAGTCTCTCGTCGTGACCTCCGCGAGCGATGCGGCTGGTAACACGTTCCCCGCCACTCCGCTGGTTGCGACGGCCATCCGCATCGACAACGATGCCCCGACCCTTGCCACCTACTCGGTCATCACGCCTGCCGCAACGGCTGGCTACCTTGGCGCGGCATACAAGTTCTCGAGCGGCACGACGGGCGCTGCGTCGACCGACACGAAGGTTGCTGGTATCCCCGGCGTGGGTGGTGTGACCACGACGTACTACGTCGGTGCGGCCGGCGGCGCGGCATTCGCCACGGCGAACAGCTGCAACATCACCGGTCTGACCGCGGTGGTCCTTGGTTCCGATCTCGCCAATACGACTTCGGCCAACGTCTATCAGGCGAAGGTCGTCGTGGCGGATGCGCTCGGCAACAAGTCCTGCCTGGACGTCGCAAGCACCTTTGCGGGCGGCCTGTTCGGTGTCGACAAGATCGCTCCGATCGCGTCGGCTACCACGGCGAACAACGGCGCGGCCAACCTCGCCGGCTACAACGTTACCAAGAACTTCAGCTTCATCTACAACGACACCATCTCGGGCTTCAACCCGACGACGCCGTTGACGGGGACGCTGGTTCGTAACTTCTACGCCACGCCGTCCGCTGCCGATTGCGTCATCGGCGCGTACACCGCTTCCTCCAAGGCGTGCGCCGCGGCACCGATCACGGTGACGTCCACGTTCGGTACGCCGCCGGCTGCCGGTGGCTCGATCGAATTCACCAACGGCACATTGATCCCGGGCTACTACACGATCACCGCCTCTCCGATCGATCGCGCTGGCAACATCGGCGCGCCGGTCACGACCCTCGCGGCCTTTGACAACGTTGCTCCGGCAATCGGCGCTCTCACGCAGTCCCCGGCCGCGGTTGCTCCGCTTGGCACGGTGACGGTGAGCGGCACGGCCACGGACAACTTCGACCTCGCTTCCTCGAAGGGTCGCTTGCAGTACGCTCCGGCTGGTTTTGCTCTGGCGTCGGTTCCGTTCGCCACTGTTGCCGGTACGTCCTTCGGGCCGAACTTCGACGCCACGTTCGTCACGAGCGGCACGGC
>JANYIN010000156.1 GCA_025362035.1 Gemmatimonadaceae bacterium
CGCCGAGTGTCCAGAGCAGGACAACCGGCTGCAATTGCACATCGGCGAGACTCGCCAGCGCAGGCGGCCGTAGCGCGATGATGATGCGCAGCGAGAGCCACGCCACGCCGACCCCCAACACCGCGCCCGCCAGCGCCAGCATCATGCTCTCCGTCAGCACCTGACGCGCAAGGCGAGCGCGGCTCGCGCCGAGCGCGCCGCGGACGGCGAATTCGCGCTGGCGCGCCCACGCCCGGGCGAGCAGTAGGTTCGCGACATTCGCGCACGCGATGAGCAACAGCGCTCCCACGGCGGTGAACAGCACCTGCAGCGCGCGTTGCTCGCGCTCCCCGAGAAAGTCTCGACCGCGCATCACGCGGAGTCGCGGCGGCGGTTCGTTCGGCGTCATGGGAAGCAAGCCGGGTCGATCTTCGTCCGGCAGGCTCGACGAGATCGCCTGCAGCTCGCTGGAGGCCGCCTCGGACGAGGCGCCGGGACGAAGCCACGCGAACACGGTCGGCCCGGGTTCCAAGGTCCCCGACGCGAAACCTCCTGCGTCCTCGAGCGGAGCCGGAATCCAGATGTCGGGGCGCGCGGTGCGCCAGAGGGGAATCGACAGGCCGGCCGGCGTCACCCCGACGATCGTGCGAGGCTTGCCATCGAGAGACACCGACTTGCCGAGCACGTCCGCTCGGCCGCCGTAGCTGCGCTGCCAGAGCGCCTGACTGATCATCGCCACGGACGCTGCACCATCCGGCAGCTCCTCACCGTGCATGAAATCCCGCCCGAGGATGGGATGCACGCCGAGCAGGTGCATGAAGTTGGCGGTGACCGCGGCGCTCGGAATGGTATCGACCGTGCCGTCGGTGCGGAGGTTGAACATGCTCTCCCCGGCGCCGGCGACCTCCGCAACGGTGTGTCCACGGGCCTGCCAGGCCGCCAGATACCGCGTTCCAGCGGAGGCGAACAGCGAGACCACATGACCAGTGGCATCGACCTGCATCGGCATGACGATGCGGTCACCCGCCGGGTACGGCAGCGGGGCGAGCACGAGCCGGTGGACGACACTGAAGATCGCCGTGTTCGCGCCGATGCCCAGTGCCAGGGTGAGCACGGCGAGCGTGGTGAACCCGGGTGCCTTCACGCACTGCCGCCACGCATAGCGGATGTCGTCGCGAAGCTCGTCGACCACGGTGCCCACTCGCCGGCGAGTCT
This sequence comes from Gemmatimonadaceae bacterium, assembly GCA_025362035.1. GTDB lineage: Bacteria > Gemmatimonadota > Gemmatimonadetes > Gemmatimonadales > Gemmatimonadaceae > AG11. Next base: position 1,195 of record JANYIN010000156.1, read on the forward strand.
CGCGACGCCGCGCGGAGTCGCGCATGCTCGTGCGCGCTTCGTCCATAGAAACACCAAGCCGCGACAGCGCCTCGGCCCGCGCCGCGTCGGGCGACATGCCGCGACTCACCAGGTGCTCGATGCGCTCCTCGAGGAACGCGTCGAGCTCTCCGTCGGCGTCGGCGCTCGCCTGAACGTCGGTCCGAGGCGAGAGCCGAAAGAGGCGATGAACGCCCGGTCGGATGTCGCGCGTCATCGGGGCGCCCCCGACAGCTCGTCAGCGACCAGACGCCCGTCGAACAGGTGCACCGAGCGCTCCGCGTGCCGCTCATACCGCGGGTCGTGCGTCACCATGCAGATCGTCGATCCCGCGAGGTGCAGCTCACGCAGCAGCTCCATAACCGCTTCTCCACTCGCCGAGTCGAGGTTGCCAGTCGGCTCATCGGCAAGGAGGAGTAGGGGCTCGCCAGCGACGGCACGCGCGACGGCGACGCGCTGCTGCTGCCCGCCCGAGAGCTGCGCGGGATAGTGCCGCATGCGGTGCGCGATCCCGACGCGATCGAGCGATGCCGTCACCCGGCGCTTGCGCTCCTGTGCGGACAGAACTCGGTACGTCAGGGGCAGCTCGACGTTTTCATAGACGGTGAGGTCGCCGATGAGGTTGAACGCCTGGAAGATGAACCCGATCTGGCGATTGCGGATCCGCGCACGCTCGGCCAACGGCAGATTGGCCACGCTTTCGCCGGCGAGGGTGTATTCGCCAGTCGTCGCCGTATCGAGGAGGCCCAGGATGGAGAGCAGCGTCGTCTTTCCGCAGCCCGATGGTCCCGTGATCGCCACGTACTCGCCCGAGCAGAGCTCTAAGTCGACGTCACGGAGCGCGTGCGTCTCGACTTCGTCGGTGAAGAACACCTTCCCGACACCCTTCAGGTGAACCAGGGGCTGGCCCGCGGCATCTTTCATCAACGGTCGCGTCATGGGATCGGTCAGCATCGGTGCCACCGGTGTGAGGGAGCGCCTGCGTGCGTCGAGGAGCGGGCGCGAGAGGGCGATCTGGCTCAGCGCACTATCTCAGCTTCAGTCGGACGACGTTCTCGAATGCCGACAGATCGGAGGTCACTACGGAGTCACCCCGCGCAAGGCCGCGTCGGACCTCGATCGTATTCTCTGATGCTCTGCCGAACTGCACGCTGACGCGGGTCGCGTAGCCCGCGTTCGGCTCGATCCTGAAGAGTCTGGCCGAACCGTTCTCGGCGCCGTTCGCCGGACGCGCGACGCGCAGCGCATCGAGCAGACGCTCGATCTCGATCGTACCAGCGACGTTCAGCTCCGATCGCGTCCCGGCCGGAAGGGGACCATCGAGAGTGACCTCCACGGTCACCACTCCTGCCTGCGACGAGGGGGCGGCGCGGGACACATGTCCCGCCACGATGCCGCGCCGGGTGTCGATGGACGCCCGCTGGCCAACCGCAACCCCACTGGCCTGTCCCTCCGGCACGTTGAGCACTGCCTTGAGTCGCCCGGGTCGCGCCAGTCGCGCGAGCTCGACGCCGGAGTTCACCCACTGCCCAAGCTCGAGAGACGGGCTGCCGAGCGTCTGCACGACACCGGCCTCTCCCGCCAGCACACGCATCGCTGCCACTCGGCTACGGCTCTCATTCGCGATGGCACGCAGGCGGGCGATCTGTTCCTCATCGAGCTGCGTCTGCTCCACCGCGGCGCGAGTCATCTGAACAAGCCGTTCCTCCTCGAGCGACAGCCGAGTCCGAAGCTCCGCGACCGCATCGCGAGCCGCTTCCATATCGCTGCGTGCCGCGAGTCCCTTGCGATCGAGTCCTTCCTGCGCATTCAGGTTTCGCGTGGCGGCCTGGACCTGCGTTCTGAGCGCGGCGATCGCCGCCTTCTGCGAGAGCTGCTGTTGAACGAGCGAGGAACGGAGGCTCGCCTGAGCGCTCCGAGCGCCCGACGCCGCCTGGTCCGCCTGGAGCGCCTGGAGCTGGACGTCCGGATTGCTCAGCTCCACGATCGTGGTGGTAGCCCCAACCGTGTCGCCGAGACGGACAGGTAGACGCTCGACACGTCCAGCGGTGGCGGCGGCGACGATGCGAACGTGTTCCGGCACCAGCGTGCCGGCGGCGTGCACTTCCAGGATCATCTCGCCCCGCTCCACCGCTCCAAGCAGGAGCGTCCCGCGTTCCACCGCGGGCACCGCTGGCCCGAGACGGGCGAGCCCAAGGGAGATGAGCACGATCGCGAGCAGCACGGCGCTCCACGCAGCGTACGTCTTCCGTTTGGAACGCGGTTCGCGCCTGATGTCCACCACCGCCTCCGAGTCACGCGTCGGCGCTGCGAGCGAGCAGGATTGTCGTGAGGGCCTTCACGTGGTCGACGAGCTCCGCGGCTTCGTCCTTCAAGCGGGCACGCCCTGATGCGGTGAGCTGGTAGTAGCGGGCGCGTCGCCCGTTTTTCGTGATTCCCCACTCGGCCGAGATCAGGCCGCGCTCCTCCATCCGATGGAGCGCCTGAAGGAGCGCGGCATCCACGACCTCGATCCGGCCGCCCGAACGCTCCTCCAGCCAGCTCGTGATCTCGAATCCGTGCATCGGTCCCCAAGAGAGCGCCTTGAGGACGAGGACATCCAGTGTTCCCTTGAGCAGCGCCACTGCATACCATTCCTTTCCCCAAGGGTCTGGGGCAAGAGTCTTGGGGGTAGGACGACCTCATGCTATCCGGTCGTGGCCGGGATTGCAAGAGCCGAGTGCCGCCGGTTCGCGTCGCCCGGTCGTCTCGAGTGCGACAACCTCTTCCGAAACCCGTACACCAATGCGACCCCGATCCCGGCTCGTTACCGCACTGCTCGCGCTCGGGGGAGTAGGCGCCACCGGCGTGCACGTGCTCCGGCCGAAACCCGCTCGCCTCGTGACGCCAGGACCCGGCGATGCGGACACGGTTATCGTGAACGCGATGCGTCCTGCCCGGCTCGAGATGTCGGTGGCGGATCAGTATGACCGGCGCGCGCCCGCAGTGGGCGTACACTTCCGGCGTCTCACCGGGACGGTGCCCGTGTCCCACAGCGGTATCGTCACCTGCCCCCTCACTGAAGATGCCGCGGTGCGCGCCACGCTGGGCCCTCTGACCCGCGAGTTCGTGCTGCGCTGCCGCCCGGTGAAGTGGGTCGAGGCCGTCTCGTCGCTCAACCTCGTCGCCGGCGACAGTGCGCGCCCGCTTCACTTCGTCGCGCGCGGGCCGGACGGGGCCCGCGTCACCGAGCTGCGCGGCGACGTTACGATCGAGGACGGCCGCGTGGTCCAGCTCGTAGGCCCGGCGGTGCAGCCTATCAGGCCAGGGCGGACCGTCGCCGGCGTCACCGTCGGCAATGCCAAGGCGAACATCCTCATCCTCGTGCATCGGCTGGTCACGACGTTCGTCGGCAATCCGCGCGACGACGACCTGCTGGCGATGCCTGTTCGGCTGGCCCGTGGCGACACCATCGAGCTGTCCGTGCCCAAGGCCGCATTCTGGCTCACGTACCTCCCGCGCGATCCCGACGATGCGCCGCCAACGATCGTTCTGCGCGGAGGCGGCGGGTGCTCGAACGGAGATGGCGTGCGCGCCAAGCGGGTGGAGGTGGGCGAGTACACGAGGTACTGCATCACGGACGACGGCGCGACGGTCCGACTCGCGCACGGCGTCGCAGGTGCTGACACAGTGAGGGGAACGATCGCGCTGCAGATAGTTTGGTGATGACGGCGCGCGCTTGAGTACGCGACGGTGACCCCGGCGGTAGAAAAGGAGGCACGGCGTGGTGCTTCATACGCACGAGGCGCCAGTCGAGGGAGTCCTGCTCGACACGGGACGATGGTCGTCAACGGGCGCTTCGCGAACGTTGGACGCAGTCGACCAAATGCCACTTCGGCTTGCCGGCCCGGTCAGGTGTCGCGTAGCATGAATGTCGGGTCCACCGAGGGTCCACCAAGTCCGTTTTTCAAACCGGATCTGCCGTTGTGTAGTGGGCTTGTCTGCGCGTCCTACGGGCGAGTACCGTGGTAGAGCGATGTCTGACCCCGTAGACCGGTCACCTTCCCAAGCTGGACGTCGCCGGGTCGAGTCCGGTCGCCCGCTCTTCAAGAACGCCAAAAAGGCGCCGTGACCCATGGGTCATGGCATTCTTGAGTTTCAGCCGCATCTTGCGATCAGTCGCCTCTCGCGATCAAATCTCTCAGATGCGACAGCCATTCGTTCTGCTTTTCGCCCTCGTCGCCTTCTCTGTCGAGGTGCTACCCGCCCAGATCACTGACGCCGAATTTCGCCAGCGTCGCGATTCGTTGACTAGGCGCCTGCCGTCGGAGGCGGTCGTCGTGGCCTTCGGCGAACGAGATGAGATCGGCTTTCCCGCGTTCTATCAATCGCCCAACTTCCGGTACCTGACGGGGCTCTCGGAGCCGAACGCGGTGCTGGTCATGACCGGACGTGACGGCGCAGGGCACTCGCTGGGAACGGTGCTTCGCCAGCCACGCGCGCCAGCGGAGGTCCTCTTCAACGGCCCGCTGGAGGACGCACCGCAACTCACGGAGCGAACGGGCTTGGCTATCCGGCCGTTGGCGGAACTCGTCCCTGTTGTGGATTCCGTGATTGCTGCTGGACGCCCGCTGTACATGACGAGTGATGCGCGTCCGTACGGCGGCGCGAACGATACGCTGACCCGTGGCGCAGTCTTCGCGGCGTCGCTTCGCCGCCGATCTCCCGCAGTGAACGTGCGCTCCGCAGACGGCGAAATTCTCGCGCTACGCACCCGGAAGAGCGCCGCCGAGGAGCAATTGCTTCGTCGCTCGGCGGCAATTACGTCGGAAAGCGTGAACAACGCGATTCGCAGCATTCGTCCCGGGCTCCATGAGTACGACGTTCAGGCGATGATCGAAGCCGGTTTCCGTTCTGGCGGAGGCGATTCGCATCCCGGGTTCGCTACGAACGTGAGTGCGGGGATGAATTCAACGACAGCGCACCATCGCGCCGATAAGGCACCCCTCGAGGCAGGGAAGCTCGTGCTCATGGACGTCGGCGCGGCGCACCAGGGATACAGCGCGGATGTGACGCGTACGGTGCCTGTGAGCGGTCGG
>JANYIN010000157.1 GCA_025362035.1 Gemmatimonadaceae bacterium
GCGACGACGCCGGCCGCGTCGCCCGATGCGATTTCCACCGTGGCATCGAGCAACCAGCTCAGCACCGCCGAACGCGACGGGGGCTGGACACAGTTGTTCGACGGACGGACATTCACGGGATGGCGCGGTCTGGGGTACCCGTCCGTGCCCGCGCAACACTGGACGGTCGAGAACGGAACCATCCGCAAGATCGCGAGCGGCATGGTGCCCGTGCAGGCCGACGGCCAGCCCAGCGAAGGGGGCGATCTGATGAGTGTCGGCACCTATCGCGACTTCGAGCTCGCCTGGGACTGGAAGATCAGCGTTGGAGGCAACAGTGGTGTGAAGTACAACGTCTCGGAGGAACTCTCCACCGCCATCGCGCCTCGTCATGCGGCGAAGGGGTTCGAGTATCAGATGCTGGACGACGCACGCCACTCCGACGGCAAGCTGGCGATCCATCGCACTGCCGCGCTCTACGACCTTATCCCCGCACCGGATGACAAACCGGTGCGTCCCGTGGGCGAGTGGAACCATTCCGTGATCGTGCTCTCCGGCAATCACGGCGAGCACTGGCTCAACGGCCGGAAAGTCATCGAGTACGACCTGGGTTCGCCGCAGATGAACGAGGCGCTCGCTCGCAGCAAGTATGCGCCGATGCACTGGTTCGCGGAGCGACGCGCGGGGCACATCGTGCTCCAGGATCATGGGGACGAGGTGTTCTTCCGCGACATCAAGCTCCGAGAGCTGCATCGCTGATGCCCACACGCCGGACATTCCTGCGACACGGCGTCGCCGCGACTGGTGCCGCCACGCTCGGCGGTCTCGCCGCGTGCAGCGGCAGCCTCCTGGGCGCAGCGCCGTCGGGCCACGATGCCACATTCGCCGGTATCTCTCGCGCGAGTGCCGCGGCGGGGGCCATAAGGCAGTCCGTCTGCCGGTGGTGCTACCGCGACATCGCGCTCCCGGATCTCGCGCGTGCGGCTCGGTCGATCGGCCTGCGATCGGTGGAGCTTCTCGAGCCTGACGAGTTTGCCGTCGTCGCCGAGCAAGGCCTCGTGTGCGCCATGGCCAACGCGCCGGGCGAGCCGAGGCTGCGCATCACCCGTGGTTTCAACAGGGTGGAGCAGCACGCCGAGCTCATTCCGCAGTACACACGTCAAATCGAGCTCGCCGCGCGGGCCGGCGTGCCCAACCTGATCTGTTTTTCGGGCAACCGGGCCGGCGCGAGCAGCGAGGAAGGGTTGGCCGCTTGTGCGACCGGGCTCCGTGCTCTCACGCCGATTGCCGAGCGGGCGGGCGTGACTCTCTGCATGGAGCTGTTGAACTCCAGGGTCGACCACCACGACTACCAGTGCGACCACACGGCGTGGGGTGCGGAGCTCGTCGGGCGCGTGGCGTCGCCCCGCTTTCGCCTGTTGTACGATATCTATCACATGCAGATCATGGAGGGCGACGTGATCCGCACGATTCGGCAGTACCATGACGTCATCGCCCACTACCACACCGGCGGGGTCCCCGGGCGCCACGAGATCGACGATGGGCAGGAGCTCCACTATCCGGCCATCATGCGCGCGATACGCGACACCGGGTTCACGGGGTACGTTGCCCAGGAGTTCATCCCGGCCCGCGCGCCCCTCGAGTCGCTTGCCGACGCCGTCCGCCGCTGTACCGTCTGACCACTCGCCCGTCCGGCTCACCCGAACTCTACATCGCGCTCATGTCCCAGCCTCCCGAAATAGGTCCTGATACTCCCGCCACCGGCGTGACACGCCGCGACTTCGTGAGCGAGTCGGCGAAGTTCGCCGCCGCCGCCGCGTTCGCGCCGATGATCGTGCCGCGCCACGTGCTGGGTCGCGGCTACCAGGCGCCAAGCGACACGCTCAACATCGCCGCCGTCGGCGTGGGTGGAATGGGCATGAGCAACATGAATGCGCTCACGAGCCAGAACGTCGTGGCGATGTGCGACGTCGACTTCCCGTACGTCGACCGCGCGCTCGCCAACCGGCTGCGTCCGCGGCCCCCCGCCGAGCCGCCGGCGACGCTGAGCGCCGAGGAGGCGAAGCGCTGGCGGGAGACCCGCGCTCTCGAGGACGAGAAGGCGCGCGAGCAGGCCGCAAAGCTCCAGGCGACCTACGCGAAGGCCACGCGATACAGCGACTATCGCGAGATGCTCGACCGGCGCAAGGACATCGACGCGGTCGTCATCGCGACCCCCGACCACATGCACGCACACATCGCGAACCGGGCGATGCTGTCGGGCCGCCACGTCTACGTCCAGAAGCCGCTCGCCTACTCCGTGCACGAGACTCGCGTTCTCGCCCGCACCGCGCGCGAGACGAAACGCGTCACGCAGATGGGCAACCAGGGCCATTCATTCGATGGCACGCGACGGATCAACGAGCTCATCGCCGCCGGCGTCATCGGCCCGGTGCGCGCGGTCCACGTCTGGACGGACCGCCCGCAGCGATTCTGGGCGCAGGGCATCCCCCGTCCCGGGCAGGACGCCACGGCGCCCGGCGCGCCGCCGCGCACCGCACCGCCACCGGGTGCGGCCCCGGACCCGAACGTCCCTCCCCGCTGGAGCATGCGCACGGTGGAGCAGGCCGTGCTCAAGGCGATGGCGGAAAACCCACAGTCGCCCCCGCCCGGCCTCGACTGGGACCTCTTTCTCGGCGCCGCGCCCGCGATCCCGTACCATCCGGCCTACCATCCATTCAGCTGGCGCGGATGGACCAACTTCGGCGTCAGCGCCATCGGCGACATGGGCGCGCACCTCATCGACCAGCCCTACTGGGCACTGGGCCTGACATTGCCGACGAGCATCAGCGCGTCGTCCACGCCGTGGGGCGGACCCGCATCGAACCCGGGCTCGTATCCGCTGGCGAGCACGGTGGAATACGAGTTTCCCGCGCGCGGCGCGCAGCCCGCCGTGAAGCTGTTCTGGTATGACGGCGGCCTCATGCCACCGCGCCCGCCGTTCCTGCCAGATGATGTCG
>JANYIN010000190.1 GCA_025362035.1 Gemmatimonadaceae bacterium
TCGACGACCCGCTCTGCATCGGCAGGTGCACGTGCTCACACACCGTGGGTACCTCGGCCATTGCGGCGATGACGCGATCGCTGAAATCATTGGGGTGAGGGCTGGTGTAGCGGACGCGCACCTGCCGATGCAGAGCGGGTCGTCGAGCATGTTGAAGCGCATGCTTCGCCGCTACACACGTCAAGGGTATCTGGACTGCGTCGATCGCATTCGTCGCGCCATTCCCAACGTGGCGCTCACCACCGATATCATTGTCGGCTTCCCGGGTGAGACGGAGGCCGAGTTCGAAGAGACGTTGAGCGCGGTGCGCGAAGTCGGCTTCGTCGATGCGTACACGTTCATCTTCTCACCACGCGACGGCACGCCGGCCACGCGCCTGCCGGCGGAGATGACCATCCCAGCCGACGTGTCGAGCGAACGACTGCAGCGGCTGGTGCAAACAGTTCGCGCCCAGAGCCGCCAGCGCAACATGACCCTGCTCGGCACGCGGCACGAGGTGTTGGTGGAGCGCGAGGCCAAGCGTGGCGAGGCCATGTTGCTGGCGCGAACGCGCGACTTCAAGTCGGTGCTCGTGCCGGGCGACGCGAGCATGCTGGGCCGGTACTTTACCGTGGAGTTGACGGGCACCACAGGCTCGACATTCACGGGCAGCATCGTGCGCGACCGCCGGCCGTTGCCAGTAGCGAGCTGACCACTCGCGCGCGCGAGCATTGCCGGTCGCGCGCGCCGCCCGGGTTCGACGTGCCGCCCCATGATGTCGTCGTTCCAGGCCGAGTGGCTTGCGTGCGGCATGCCGCTCGTTGCGTGGTCCGTCCTTGCATACGCCGCCACTCTGATCGTGTGTCTCAGCGGCGGCGCGCCGGTGCGCGCGGTGCTCGGCGCCGTCGCGTTGGCGGGCACGCTCGGCCTGACGCTGTTGGGCCGACGCACGCCGGCGCTCCTGTGTGCAATCGCGGCGGGTGCCGTCCTGACCGCGGCGGCGACACTCGCGCATGACGCGCGGTGCGTTGCGGCCCTCGCGGCGGCAACGCAGTGGGAGGCGGAGTTCGAATCCGACGCGCACGTGGGCGACGTGGCGCACGTTACGCTTCGCGCGGGTGATTGTTCATCGACCGGGACGCTGCTGGTGGCGGGAGGCGACGCTACCGGCGGCACAACGGGACGGGTGCGCGGACGCGCCACCGCCGATGCACGTGGCGTGTTCGTCGAGCAGGCGGTCATCGACAACACGTCGCGAGGTTCCATATTACGCGCCGCCCGCCAGGCCGCTGGCCGTCGCATCGATCGGATCTTTCACGACGACGCACCGATGGCCCGTGCGCTCGTCATCGCCGACTTGAGCGCCCTTACGCGGGAGCAGCGCGACCGCTACGCCACGGCGGGCGTCATTCATCTCTTGAATGTCTCCGGCCTGCATCTCGCCGTCGTCGCAATGGGGCTGGGACTGCTGGCCTCTGTGCTCCGACTGCCAGTCCTGCCGGCGCGCGTGGCCACGCTCGCGCTGCTGGCCGCATACGTCGCGGCTATTGGGGCGCCAGCTCGCGCCGTACGCTCGGTCGTCATGCTCGGCGCTATTCGCGGTTCCCGCGTGCTGCAGCGGCCCACGTCTCCCTGGGCCATTCTGGCCGTTGGAGCCGGCGCGCCGCTGATCGATCCGCACACGGTGCTCTCGGTCGGTTGGCAATTCAGTGTAATCGGGACTGCGGCGCTCATCGCGGGCCGAGCACTGTCCAGGCGGATCGTCCCGAAGAAGTGGCGCGGTTGGCGACGAGTCCTCGCGGTGGGTGGCATCATCGGCTGCGTCGCGACCGCTGTCACGGCGCCACTCGTGGCGTGGGTCTTTGGCCGCGTTCCCCTGCTGGGCCCCATCACCGGCCTGCTCGCCGGTCCGCTCATCGGCCTCCTGCAACCGCTGCTCTTCATCGCGCTCGCGTTGCCCATTCCCGCGGTCGCGGACTTCGCGGCGGACGCCTCGCATGCGCTGCTGCTGGCATTCGACGGCATTGCGCGCGCGGCGGCGTCCGTGCCGCACGCGGCGCCCGCCGTGCTGCCAAGCGAGATCGGTGCCGTGTCGGCGTCGGTCGCGTCGGTTGCGCTGATCGTGGCCTGTCAGTCACCGCGCCCGGCGCGGGCCGTAATCGTCGGTGCGCTCGGCATTGCCACGTTGGTGATCGAACCCCTCGTTCCGCGCCCGGACGGCATGCCCGAGCTGCACATGATCGACGTGGGGCAGGGCGATGCGCTGGCGCTCCGCACAACAAAGGGACGCTGGATTGTCGTGGACGCAGGGAGGAGCTGGCAGGGGGGCGACGCGGGCAGGAGCACGGTGGTTCCGTATCTGTCCCGGCGCGGCGGCGCGGTGGAGGTCTTCGTGTTGTCCCATCCCCACGCTGATCACGTTGGCGGCGCCGCGTCGCTTTTCGCGCTGTTGCGCCCGCATCGCTTTCTCGATCCGGGATACGTCGGTACCACGGGCCCGTATCGGGCTGCCCTCGCCGAAGCCCGCGCCGACGGAATACCGTGGCAGCGCGTGCATCCGGGTGACTCGCTCATCGTGGACGACATCACGCTGACCGCGCTCGCGCCGGACTCGGCTTGGGCCGCCCGGCTTTCCGACGCGAATCTCGCCAGTACGGTGTTGATTGCCCGCATGGGATCGCACCGCGTGCTGTTTACCGGCGACGCGGAGGCCCCCGAGGAGGAATGGCTTCTGGAGCACGCTCCGGACGCACTGTACGCTGATGTACTGAAGGTGGCCCACCACGGAAGTGCCACCAGCACGACCGCGCGCTTTCTCGCGGCCGTCCACCCGCGGCTCGCCCTGGTCAGCGTCGGCGCGCACAACATGTACGGGCACCCGGATGCCGAGGTCATGGACGCGTTGGCTGCCGCAGGCGTTGCCACGCTCCGCACAGATCGTCTCGGCACCGTGGTGCTTCGCTTCCTTCCGAATGGAATCGACGTGAGCGTGCGCAACGAGGAGTGGTTCATGCCCATCGAAATCGTGCCATGAGTGAGCAACGCCAGTCCCGTGCGTCCCGCGCGTGGAGGTGGATCGCCGGCGCGCCCATGGAGCTTCCCTCGGCCCTGCTGCTCACGTATCCCGAGCTGGACGGCGCGAGGTGGCGGCGCGGCGGACTTGCGCTTCGCGTGGGCGGTTGGTGCCTCGGCAAAGCCAGCGTGTCCGGCCTTGCGCTCTGGCGTACAGTCTGGATCGCGAGCACGGTGACACTGGATGCCGAATTGCTCTTGCACGAACTTCGGCACGTCCATCAGTTTCAGTGTGACTCGTACTTCCCGCTGCGGTACGTGTGGCGGAGCATGAGATATGGATACCTGAACAATCCCTATGAGGCCGACGCGCGCGCGTTTGCGGCGCGACGCTCGAGCGCTCAGCTCACGGAGTAGAGGGTGCCTGTGGTCCAGCATACTGCCACGTCGGTCGTCACGATCGAACGATTCATCATCGAGGAAGAACGGCTACACCCGACCGCCACGGGAGAGCTGTCCGGCATCCTGTACGACATCGCGCTCGCCGCCAAGATGATCGCGAACAAGGTGCGCCGCGCCGGACTGGCCGACATCCTCGGCTCCACCGACAGTTCCAACATCCAGGGTGAGATTCAGCAGAAGCTCGATGTCTTCGCCAACGACACCATCGTGAAGGCGATGGATCACGGTGGACGGCTGTGCGCGATGGCGTCGGAGGAAGAGCCCGGCATCATCCCCATTCCGGACGGGTTTCGCACCGGAAAGTACTGCCTGCTGTTCGATCCACTGGACGGCTCGTCGAACATCGACGTGAACGTTCCCGTCGGCACCATCTTCAGCGTGGTACAGAAGATCACCCGCGGCCGTCACGGCGAGATGGAGGACATGCTGCAGCCGGGCCGACGCCAGGTGGCGGCGGGCTACGTGATCTATGGGTCGAGCACGATGCTCGTGTATACCACGGGACAGGGAGTGCATGGCTTTACCCTGGACCCGTCCATCGGCGAATTCCTGTTGTCGCATCCCCACATTCGCATTCCCGACGACGGCCGCTATCTGTCCGTGAACGATTCCTACGAGGCCCAGTGGGACGAACCGACGAAGCTGCTCATGCGAAAGTACCGGGGTCTGGAAGGAGGGCGAAAGCCCTTGAGCGTGCGGTATGTCGGCTCGCTGGTGGCCGACTTCCACCGCAACCTGCTGGGCGGCGGCATTTTCTGCTATCCGTCCAACAAGAGGGCCACCGGTGGCAAGTTGCGACTGCTGTACGAGGCCAGCCCGCTCTCGTTCATCTGCGAGCAGGCCGGCGGCGCCGCCAGTAACGGTGTTGAACGCATTCTCGACATCCAGCCGTCCGAGCTCCATCAGCGCGTGCCGCTGTTCATCGGCAGCAAGCGCGACGTCGATCTCGCCGTGCAGACGCTGGCGCAACGCTCGGAACTCGTGGAAGCCTGAGAGTCGGACCGTCAGGGGTGCGGCGCGGCAGCTGAGCACTGACTACCTCGGTAGGCGGCTTGGTACCACTTAGTTTTCCGTCCATGCCCGATTCACGCGACGTCCTCTCTCCCTCCGGTCTCCCGATCTCCGCGGTGTACCGTCCCGCGGACGTGCCGCTCGAGTACGATCGCGACCTGGGCGATCCGGGCCGGTATCCCTATACACGCGGCGTGCAGCCCGACATGTATCGCGGCCGCCTCTGGACCATGCGCCAGTACGCCGGATTCGGTACGGCGCAGGAGACCAACGCGCGCTTTCGCCTGCTGCTGGGGAAGGGACAGACGGGGCTCTCCGTGGCGTTCGATCTTCCCACGCAGATGGGCATCGATTCGGATTCGCCGCGCGCGCTGGGAGAAGTAGGCCGCGTCGGCGTCGCCATCGATACGGTGGAGGACATGCACGCGTTGCTCGACGCCATTCCCCTGGAGCAGGTGTCGACGAGCATGACGATCAACGCGACCGCGTCCACCCTGCTGGCGATGTACATCGTGGTGGCCGAAGAGCGAGGCATACCGCGTGCGGCGCTGAGCGGCACGATCCAGAACGACATCCTCAAGGAGTATATCGCGCGCGGCACGTACATTTATCCGCCCGCACCTTCGCTGGCCCTCATCGCGGAGGTGTTCCGCTTCTGCGCGAGCGAGGTGCCGAGCTGGAATCCCATCTCGATTTCCGGGTATCACATTCGTGAAGCCGGCGCGACCGCGGTGCAAGAACTGGCGTTCACCTTCGCCAACGCGATGGTATATGTGGCGGGTGCGGTGGACGCGGGCTTGCCCGTGGACAGTTTCGCGCCGCGCCTCTCGTTCTTTTTTGCGGCACACAGCGATCTCTTCGAGGAGGTCGCCAAGTTTCGCGCCGCGCGCCGGCTGTACGCGCGTCTGATGCGCGAGCGGTTCGGCGCCGCCGAGGCCAACTGCCGCTTGCGTTTTCATACGCAGACGGGCGGCGTTACGCTCCAGGCCCAGCAGCCGCTCAACAACGTGGTGCGCGTCACGATACAGGCGTTGGCCGCCGTCCTCGGCGGCACGCAGTCGCTGCACACCAATGGCTTCGACGAGGCGCTGTCGCTGCCCACGGCCGAGGCGGCGACGCTCGCGCTGCGAACGCAGCAGATCATCGGCTACGAGAGCGGCGCCGCGCACACAGCAGATCCGCTGGCCGGTAGCTACTACGTGGAAGCGCTGACGGATGAACTCGAGCGCGAGGCGGAGGCATTGCTGCGCGTGGTGGAGGAGATGGGTGGCGCGGCGAGGGCCGTCGAGGCCGGCTTCTTCCAGGACGAGATCGCGCGCTCAGCCTACGAATACCAGTTGCGCGTCGAGCGTGGCGACACCACGCTCGTGGGCGTGAACAAGTTCACCGACGGCGACCTGCCGCCCGTGTTTCCCTCACCCGATTACTCGGCACTCGAGCGCGAGCAGGTGTCGCGGCTCCAGGCCGTTCGGGCCAACCGGAACAGCAGCGTATGCGACGCGGCGTGCGCCGCGCTCGCCGAGGCCGCAGCCGCCTACGCGCACGCGGGTGCCGTGAAGCCACATCTCATGCCCTTGATCATCGACACCGTGCGGGCGCGGGCGAGCGTCGGCGAGATCAGCGCTCTGCTGTGCAATTCGTGGGGCACCTACCGCCCTACTTCGTGAGAAGTCGCATCGCGCTCGCACCGGTCGCCTGCACGTGCGGCGCGTCGGGCGCGCGGGCTAAGGTGCAGCGCCGCAACGTCGAGGTGTTCGCCACGGCTGGGGTCGTCGTTGGCGCGACGGCGGTCGCGCGCGAGGCGCGCTGAGTGGGTGTGGGCTTGTTCGCTTCCGCGGGATCGGCTACGTTTTACGGTTGGGAACGTTTCGCCTAAGTCTCATATTGATGCCAACTTACGAGTTTCGATGCCCGGAAGGGCATGAGTTCGAGAAGTTCTACCGCACCATCAGCGGCGCTGAGTCCGTGGCGACATGTCCGCAGTGCGGTGAAATCGCTGAACGCATCATGTCCGCCACCGGATTCGCCTTCAAGGGCTCCGGCTTCTATCTCACGGACTACGGCAAGAACGCGCATCGCGGCACGCCGGAAGCCAAGGGCGGGCAGACTCCGGCGAAGGAAGGTGGATCGGACGCGTCCAGCGGCGAGGGTAGCGGTGGCGACAAGGCCGCGGCCAAAAGCACCGAATCCGCCGCGACCGCTCCCGCCGATTCGAAGAAGACGGAGTCGAAGAAGACGGAGCCGAAGCCTGCGGAAGCCAAGCCCGCCGCCCCTCCCAAGCCGAGCAGCGGCGAGTGAACGATGGCGCGGAACAGCTGCGCCGCGAGATTGCGCGCGCGGCGATCTCGCTGGGCGCGCCCGACGACCTCTCTCCTCTTCTGGAGCGGCCGCGCGATCCCGTGTTCGGCGACTGGGCGACCAACGTCGCCATGGTACTCGCGAAGCACTTGGGTGAGAAGCCGCGCGATCTGGCGCAGCGCCTGATCCTGGCAATGGACTGCGCGTCGGCCGGCATTGCGTCGGCGGAAATCGCCGGACCGGGTTTCATCAACTTCCGTCTCGACGCGCACACCGTCTTGCGCGCGATCGTGGGGCTCGTCGCCGCTGATGATGCGTATGGCCGATCGGAGGCGGGTGGCCATGAGCCGGTGGTGGTGGAGTTCGTCAGTGCCAATCCCACTGGCCCGCTCCACGTGGGCCACGGCCGACAGGCCGCGCTCGGCGACGCGATCGCGTCGCTGCTGGAATGCAACGGCTGGGACGTGTCTCGGGAGTTCTACTACAACGACGCTGGAGCACAGATCGAGCACCTCGCGCTCAGTACGCAGGTGCGCGTGCGCGAGCGGAGCGGTGCGGTGCTGACGATTCCGGAGGGCGGTTATCACGGCGCATACATCGCCGAAATCGCCGAGCGGTACGTCGCGGAATTCCCACACGACGCCGGGGGCGACGACCTCGACGCGATGCGGCGATTCGCCGTCCAGCAGCTCCGCATTGAACAGGACCGCGACCTGCAGGCGTTCGGCGTCGCGTTCGACACGTATTTCCTGGAGTCTTCGCTCTACGAGGACGGAAGTGTGACCGACACCGTCGCCGCATTGGTGGCGAGCGGTCGTACCTACGTGAAGGATGGCGCGCTGTTCTTGCGCACGACCGAGTACGGCGACGACCAGGACCGGGTCATGCGGAAGAGCCCCGAGAGGGGAGGCACCTACACGTACTTCGTGCCCGACGTGGCGTATCATGTCACCAAATGGGAACGCGGCTTCACGCGGGCCATCAACGTGCAGGGCTCGGATCACCACAGCACCGTCACGCGCGTGCGCGCCGGGTTGCAGGCCCTCGGCATCGGCATTCCCGAGGGCTATCCCGAGTACGTGCTCCACCAGCTCGTGACCGTGCTGCGTGGCGGTGAGGAGGTGAAGATCTCCAAGCGCGCCGGCAGCTACGTCACCGTGCGCGAGCTGATCGACGACGTGGGTCGGGACGCAGTGCGCTACTTCTTCCTGATGCGAAAGGGCGATTCGCAGCTCTCGTTCGACGTGGACCTTGCACGGTCGCAGAGCGAGGAGAACCCGGTCTACTACATCCAGATGGCGCACGCGAGATTGAGTGGCATCTTTCGTGTCGGCGCGATCGATCCTGCCTCGATCGTTCCGGATGGCGTGGACTTGGCGCAGCTGTCGCTGCCGGAAGAAACCGAGCTGATGAAAGCGCTGCTGGACTTTCCGGCCACTGTCGCCAACGCCGCGGAGTCGCTCGAGCCGCATCGGATTGCCACCTATCTTCACGACACCGCGGGCCGCATCCATCTCTGGTATCACAAGGCGCACGTCCTCAACGAGCCGGAACCCATCATGCGGGCGCGGCTCTTTCTCGCACGCGCGGCGCAGATCGTCATGCGCAACGGCTTGGCGCTGCTCGGCGTGAGCGCGCCCGAGCGCATGTAGAGAACGCATCCGCGGATTCTCGTCCACCGTCCACCGTCTCAAAATGTCCGTACTCGTCGTCGGCTCCGTCGCGCTCGATTCCGTTGAAACGCCGTTCGGCAAGGCCGAGAACGTCATCGGGGGATCCGGAACGTTCTTCTCGGCGTCCGCCAGTTTGCTCGCGCCCGTGATGCTCGTGGGGGTGATCGGAGACGATTATCCGGTGGAGCAACTCGATCCGCTCAGGGCGCGCGGCGTGGACATGGCCGGACTGGAACAGGTCACCGGGGAGTCCTTCCGCTGGCGCGGCCGGTACCGCCACGATCTCAACGCTGCGGAAACGCTCGAAACGCGCCTGGGCGTGTTCTCGCATTTCAGCCCGAAGATTCCACCGCAGTTCAAGGATGCGCCGTACGTGTTCCTCGCGAACATCGATCCCAGACTACAGCTCGACGTGCTGCGGCAGGTGAACCGTCCGAAGCTCGTGGCGTGTGACACGATGAATTTCTGGATCGAGAGCCGCCGGTCGGACATCGTGGAGCTCATCAAGCACGTGGACTTGATCACGCTCAATGATGGCGAGGCACGACAACTGACGGATTGCTCCAATCTGGTGAAGGCGGCGCGGTGGATCATGGCGCACGGTCCTCGCATCGTCATCATCAAGAAGGGCGAGCACGGCGCCTTCATGTTCAAGGAGCGCAGCATTTTCTTCGCGCCGGCGTATCCCCTGGAAGACGTGTTCGATCCCACGGGAGCCGGCGATTCGTTCGCCGGCGGCTTCATGGGCTACCTGGCGCGCACCGGCGATCTCAGCGACGAGAACCTGCGTCGCGCGGTCGTCGTTGGGTCCGCGATGGGCTCGTATGCCGTCGAGAAGTTCTCCGTCCAGCGTCTGCTCGAGATCACACGAGAGGACATCACCGCTCGTGTGGCGGAGTTCCGGCAGCTCGTGGCATTCGAACAGGAACAAGGCAGCTCCACGTGACGGATTCGGAGAGATTGGACTACGCGGCCGCGGGCGTGGACATCGGGCGATCCGATGCCGTGAAACGACGGATCCGCGCCGTGGTCGAGTCCACGTTCACGGCGGGCGCGCGGGGCAGCTTTGGAGGGTTCGGCGGCATGTTCCGGATCCCGGCTGAGGCGAAGCGTCCCGTGCTCGTGGCCAGCGCGGACGGGGTCGGGACCAAGCTGCGAGTGGCCATCGAGGCGAACCGGCATGGCACGGTTGGACACGACCTGGTGAATCACTGCGTCAACGACATTCTGGTGCAGGGCGCCGTGCCGCTCTTTTTTCTCGATTACTTTGCCGCGGGGACGCTCGTCCCTGAGGTAGTGGAGTCGGTCGTCACCGGCATCGCCGCCGGCTGTCGGGAGAACGGATGCTCCCTCGTTGGGGGCGAGACTGCCGAGATGCCGGGCATCTACACGCCGCCCGACTATGACCTTGCCGGTTTCATTGTGGGCTGCGTGGAAGAGGATGCCATCATCGGCGCGGATCGCGTGGAAGAAGGTGATGTCCTGGTAGGGCTGGCCAGCAACGGCATGCATACGAATGGGTATTCGCTGGCTCGCCGCGTGGTGAGCGAGCGCATGGGCTTGGGGGTCAACGACCCCTTTCCTGGCGAGGCGGGCAGCGTCGCGGACGTGCTCCTGCGGGTTCATCGGTCGTACCTGCCGATACTCAAGCCGGTATTGGGTCGGATTCACGGCATGGCGCACATCACCGGCGGCGGGCTGCCCGGCAACGTGAACCGTGCTTTGCCGGATACACTGGATGCGTTGATCGATTCGTCGCGTTGGGAGATTCCGAATCTCTTTCGGCAGATAGAGCAGGCCGGCCAGATCGCGCGGGCCGAGATGTACAGGACGTTCAACATGGGGATTGGCATGGTCGTCATTACCGACGAGGGCGGGGCCTCCGCGATCGAGGCCGGCGCGGCGTCGGCTCACATCGGCACCTACCGGATCGGGCGCGTCGTGCGCGGCACGGGTCAGGTGCACATTTCCGAGGAACACGAATGAAAAGGCAAGTGCTGGTTGTTGCAGGTCTCTCGATGTTTGCTCTCGCCACCGCGGGGGCCCAGGATCTCACCTCACCCGTGTGTCCGGCTGGATCGTCCAACGCCTTTGGCGTCCCGGACCAGACCAGGGTCGCCCAGGATGCCTGTCAGCAGGCGTACGATCTATATCAGTTCATGGCGCCGCAGCTGGGCCTTGCCCTCGCGGGAGGAAACGCCAACCTCGGCGTGGGCTCCACGCTGGGCGGACTGGGCCATTTCTCCATCGGGGTGCGCGGCAACGTGTTTCAGGGCTCTCTCCCGCAGGTCCAGAACTACACGCAGAGCACGTCAGGCGCGGTGAAGAACAACGCGTTGTCGAGCAAGGATCAGTACCTGGGGCTGCCCACAGCCGATGCGGCCATCGGAATTCTCAGCGGGATTCCCCTTGGCCTCACCAATGCGCTGGGTGTGGATCTGCTCGTGAGCGCCGCGTACGTGCCAACCGTTACGTCCGGGAGCGTGTCCGTGACGCCGTCGCAGAGCTTCCAGTTCGGGTACGGCGTGCGCGTCGGCATTCTGCAGGAGTCCATCGTCGTTCCGGGCTTGTCCGTGACCTACCTCAAGCGCGACCTGCCGACCACCAGCATCACCGGCACCTCGGGCAGCAACACGTTGTCGGTTGCAAACCTCAAAGTGAACACCACGGCGTGGCGCGTGGTGGCGAGCAAGAGCCTCTTGCTGTTCAGCTTCGCCGCTGGCGGCGGCATGGACACCTACGACCAGTCCGCCGACATCTCGGCGACCGTGAATGGCTCGTTCAGTGGCGTACCAGTCTCGGGCAATGTCACGGTGCCCGGTACGTCGCAATCGCTGAAGCGGACGAACTACTTCTTCGATGCGGCGCTCAACCTGCCGTTGTTCAAGATCGTCGGTGAGGTCGGCCAGGCTTCCGGCGGTACCGTGCAGACATATAACGGCTTCTCCGGCGGTCGTGCGGACAAGTCGATTCAATACTACTCGGCCGGCCTCCGGTTCGGTCTGTAACGCCCATGGACGACGAGGAGGGCGCGACGGCGCCGGACGATGGCGCATTCATGCGCCGCGCGCTCTTCCTCGCCGAACGTGGATGGGGACTCACGGCGCCGAACCCTATGGTCGGCGCCGTCGTCGTTCGTGACGGCGTGGTAGTGGGTGAGGGATGGCACACCAGGTACGGCGCGCCGCACGCGGAAGTGGAAGCCTTGGGCGCTGCGGGCGATCTGGCGCGTGGAGCGACGCTGTACGTCACGCTCGAGCCCTGCAACCACCACGGGCAGACGCCACCCTGCACGGCGGCGATCTCGGCGGCCGGTATCACCCGCGTCGTCGCGGCGACCAGTGATCCCCACGAGCTGGCGCGCGGCGGGGCCGCGATGCTGCGCGAACACGGCATACCGGTCTCCGTCGGAGTGGAAGACGACGCCGCGCGGGAACTCAATGCGGCGTTCTTTCATGCGCTCGTCTCTGACCGCCCGCTGGTACGCCTCAAGCTGGCCCTGTCGCTCGATGGCGCTCTGTCTGACCACACCCGCCATCGGGGCTGGTTGACGGGTCCCGGGGCGCGCCACGAGGTACATCGGTTGCGCGCGGGTTCGGACGCCGTGGCCGTCGGCATCGGCACGGTCCTGATGGACGATCCCGTGCTGACCGTCCGCGACGTCTCTCCACCGCCGCGGGTAGCACCAGCACGAGTGGTATTCGATACGTCGGCGCGGCTGCCGCTGGCGTCCAGGCTGGTGCACACCGCGCGCAACGAACGGGTGATCGTCGTCTGTTGGGCGCCGGATCCCTCGCATGCAGCGGCGCTCGAGCATGCCGGCGTGACATTGGTGCACGCGGCGACGCTGCTCGAGGCTCTGGTAGCCCTGCGGCACCTGCACATCCGTGATCTGCTGGTGGAAGGTGGGGCCGGCCTCGCAGCCGCATTTCTGCAGGAGGCGCTGGTGGACCGCCTGATTATCTTTCGGGCACCCCTCATACTTGGGGCCGGCGCGCTCACTGCGTTGGCCGGCGTGCCTGCGGCGACGATTGGACAGGCGCCGCGCTGGCGCATCGTGCGTTCGCGGCGGTTCGGGGACGACGAAATGACGATTTTTGCGCCTCCCGCCTGAGGGGGGCGGGAGCGATTTGAATTGTTCACGGGGTTGGTGGACGACGTCGGCGTCGTGGAGCGGATCGAGCAGTCCGACGCTGGGCGCGGACTCCGCATTCGCTCGCGCTACGACGCGCTCTCCCAAGGCGAAAGCATCGCGGTGAACGGCGCCTGCCTCACGGTGCGCATGTTCGGCCCCGGCTGGTTCGAAGTCGCCGCGGTGGAGACGACGCTGTCCCGGACCACCATCGGCGAATGGGCGCCAGGTCGTCGCGTCAACCTCGAGCGGGCCATGCGGCTCGGCGACCGGCTTGGCGGGCACATCGTGCAGGGGCACGTGGATGATGTAGCCGTGGTGGAGCGGGTCGCGCGCGTTTCGGACGCCATCCTCGCGGACCTGCGGCTTCCCGACGAACTGGTGCCGCTCATGGTCCTCCACGGCTCCGTCACGGTAGATGGGGTGAGCCTCACCGTGAACGCTTTGCCCGAGCCGGGCATTCTTCAGCTGTCACTCATCGAATTCACCTGGAAGCACACCACGCTCGGCGCAATGGGCGAGGGAGACCGCGTGCACGTGGAGGCCGACGTGCTGGGCAAGTACGTCCGGCAGCTGGCGGCCCCGTACCTGTCCGCGCGCTGAACGGGCCCATGCGCTTCCCGCGTCTTTTTCCGCACTGACTCCATGCCATTCAATACTGTCGAACAAGCCATTGCCGATATTGCCGCGGGCAAGCTCATCATCGTGGCCGACGATGAGGATCGTGAAAACGAAGGCGATCTGATTTGCGCCGCCGAGATCGTCACGCCGGAGCTCATCAACTTCATGATCAAGCGCGCGGGCGGACTGATCTGCCTGGCGCTCGACGGCAAGCGCGTGGACGAACTGGGGCTCGCGCCCATGGCCGAGTCGAACCTGGACGAGTATCGCACCGCGTATACCGTGAGCGTGGATGCCTCGCCGCGGTTCGGTGTGACCACGGGCATCAGCGCCCAGGACCGCGCGCGCACCATTCGGACCATCGTCGATCCACACACGGGGCCGAATGATCTGCGTCGCGGCGGGCACATATTTCCACTCCGCGCCAGAGACGGCGGCGTGTTGCAGCGGGTGGGACATACGGAAACCGCGGTCGATCTCGCTCGCCTGGCGGGCAAGTATCCGGCGGGGGTGATCTGCGAAATCCTGAACGAAGACGGCACCACGGCCAAGCGCCCGCAGCTCATCGAGTTCGCCAGGACGCACAAGCTGACGTTCATCACCGTCGCGCAACTGGTCGCGCATCGGCTCAAGAACGAGCGGCTCGTACACCGGGTGGCCGAGGCGCGCTTGCCCACCCACTTCGGCACCTGGAAGGTGTTGGGCTACCGCAACGACGTCGATTCGGCGGAGCACGTGGCGATCGTGCACGGCGACCTCGGCGACGGCGAAAACACCCTGGTCCGGATGCACTCCAAGTGCCTGACCGGCGACGTCTTCCACTCGATGCGCTGTGATTGCGGGTGGCAGCTGGAGACGGCGATGAAGATGATTCAGGTCGAGGGCCGCGGCGTGATTGTATATCTCGACCAGGAGGGTCGCGGCATCGGGTTGCTGAACAAACTCAAGGCGTACGAGCTGCAGGACGCCGGCGCCGACACGGTGGAGGCGAACGAGCGGCTCGGTTTCGCGCCGGACCTGCGCAACTACGGCATCGGTGCGCAGATCCTGCTCGACCTGGGCCTGAAGTCGATTCGTCCCATTACCAACAATCCCAAGAAGATGGTCGGGCTCGAGGGCTACGGGCTTCGCGTCGACGAGCGCGTGTCCATCGTGCAGCCCGAAAACGCCGAGAACGCCGGCTACATGGGCACGAAGCGCGACAAGCTGGGCCACCTGTTGGCGTCGTGATCTGACATGGCGGAATTCAACGGCGTTCCGAACGGGGAAGGGCGGCGCTACGCCGTGATCGCCTCCCGGTTCAACAACAACATCACGTCCAAACTCGCCGACGGGGCGATGGATGCGCTGGTCCGGCATGGGGCGTCGTCGGAAAACGTGGATCTCGTGTGGGTGCCCGGCGCATGGGAGCTTCCATTCGCGGCGCGCCGCCTGGCGGCCACGGACCGCTACAACGCGCTGGTCGTCGTCGGTGCCGTGATCCGTGGAGACACGCCGCACTTCGACTTCGTCGCCGGCGAAGCGTCGCGCGGACTGGCCGACGCGAGTTCCGAATACGAGATCCCCATCGGGTTCGGACTGCTCACGACGGACACGATGGAACAGGCGGAAGCCCGCGCCGGCGGCGAGCACGGCAACAAGGGATGGGATGCGGCGATCGCCGCGCTCGAGATGTCGGATCTCTTCGAACGGCTCGATGGCACGGACGAGGGTTGAAACACGCGCGCGCGCGCGCGCACTGCAGGCCCTCTACGCGTGGGACATGCGAGGTGGCGTCGATCTGGAGCGCGTCGCGACGCACCTGTGGGACGACATGGCCATCACGCCGGCGGAACGACACGTCGCTGGACCGATCGTGCGGCTCGTGGCAAGCCGGCAGCGCGACCTGGACGCGCAACTGGCCGACGTCACCACAAACTGGCGGCTGGAGCGCATCGGCGCGGTGGAGCGTTGCGTGCTGCGCATGGCCGCCGCGGAGCTCACCATTGGCGAGACGCCCCCCAAAGTCATCATCCAGGAAGCGGTAACGCTGTCCGAACGCTACGGCAGCGCCGCCAGTGCCAAGTTCGTGAACGGCGTCCTCGATGCCCTCGCGCGCCGCATGGGACGCATGTAGTGCGGCTGCTCCTGGTCAACTGGCAGGACCGCGACAATCCGCAAGCTGGTGGCGCCGAAATCCATCTGCACGAAATCTTCGGCCGCTTGGCGGCGATGGGCCACGACGTCACGCTGCTCTGCAGCGGATGGGATGGATGTGCGCCGCGTGCCAGGCTGGACGGAATCGAGATTCTTCGCGTCGGCAGGCGGTACACCTTTCCCTTTCTGGCCAGGCCGTTCTATCGCCGGGTGCTCGCCGATGCGCGCTTCGATCTCGTCGTCGAGGACGTGAACAAGGTGCCCCTGTACACGCCGCTGTGGGGTGGGCCACCGGTGATCGCGCTCGTCCCGCACCTGTTCGGCGGCACGGCATTTCAGGAGCTGGCGGCGCCGCTCGCGGCGGCTGTCTGGCTCGCCGAACGGCCGTTGGGACGCGTATATCGGGGTGTTCCCTTCCAAGCCATCAGCGACAGTACGGCAAACGATCTCGCCGAACGCGGCATCCCGCGCGACTCGGTGGAGGTGATCTATCCTGGCATCGACACCGCGTGCTATACGCCCCTGGCGGGCACGCGCGCCGAGACACCGGTGTTCGCATATCTGGGACGTCTCAAGAAATACAAGGGCGTGCACCTGGCCATCCGGGCCTTCGCGGAAATGCGACACCCGACTGCCGTGCTGGAGATCGCCGGCGCCGGTGACTTCCGATCGGCCCTCGAGGCGCTCGCCGCATCGCTTGACCTTGGGGAGCGCGTGCGGTTTCTTGGGCGTATCGATGAGTCGGAGAAGCTGGCTTTACTTCGTCGCGCGTGGGGACTCGTGTTCGCTTCTCCAAAAGAGGGCTGGGGCATCACCAATCTCGAGGCAGCCGCCTGTGCGACGCCGGTGGTCGCCTCCAACTCGCCGGGCATCAGGGAATCGGTGCGTGATGGAGAAACAGGATTCCTCGTGCCGCACGGGGACACGCGGGCGATGGCGCAGGCGATGGGACGCCTGGCCGCGGACGCGTCGCTCGTGGCTCAGCTTGGGACGAACGCCCGCGTGTTCGCCGACACATTCACGTGGGAGCGGGCCGCCGCCGAAACGGCGCTGCATCTCCAGCGGGTACTCTCCACGTCTCGCCTAGGGTGATCGTCGCGTGACTACCACTCTCCGCGTCGGCGCGATGTTCGAACAGCTCAAGGAACTGCTCGACCTGGAGCGCGTTCCGGGCACGGAGGGCATGGACCGTTTGGTCTCACGGCCGGATGCCACCAGTCCCGGTCTGGCGCTCGCCGGATTCGTGGCGCGCTTTCCCGCGGAACGCTTGCAGGTGTTCGGTGAAACGGAGGTCACGTACCTCCAATCGCTGGACGCGCCGACGCGGCGCGAAAATCTCAGGAAGTTCTTCTCGTTCCCCATCCCCTGTCTCTTCGTCACAAAGGGACTGGAGCTTCCCGTCGAGGTGGTGGACGAAGCGACGCGCGCGGGCGTGGGCATTCTGCGCTCCACGCTCAAGACCAACGAGTTTTACGCGCGTGTGAAGCCGTGGCTCGAGGATACCTTTGCCCCGTCCACTACCCTTCACGGCTCGCTCGCCGACGTGTACGGTGTCGGCCTGCTGCTCGTGGGGCAGAGCGGCATCGGCAAGTCGGAGTGCGTCCTGGACCTGGTGGAACGCGGCCATCGGCTGGTGGCCGACGACCTTGTGTTCGTGCACCGGCGCGGCAACGACGTGCTGATTGGACGCGGCCACGAGCTGCAGAAGCACTACATGGAAATCCGCGGCGTCGGTCTGGTGGACATTCCCGCCATTTTCGGCATTCGCGCCGTTCGCCAGCAGAAGCGCATCGAAGTGATCGTGCATCTGGAGGAATGGCGTCAAGGGCTGGAGGTGGACCGCACCGGCCTGGACGGGGAGACGACGGAAATCCTTGGCGTCGAGCTTCCGCGCATCACCATCGCACTCAATCCGGGGAAGAACATCACGGTCGTCGCGGAGGTGATCGCGATGCATCACCTGCTGAAGTTCAGCGGCGTCGATCCCGCCGAGCGGTTCAACCAGTCGCTCATCAAGCAGATGCGGGACAAATCAGAGATCCAGCGATACCTGCGTGAGGACAATGAGTGACGACGTGAAGCGCGCCCTCGTGGCGGGCCACGCCGACTTTGCCGCCGGGATTGTGTCTGCGGTGGAGCAGATCACCGGCCGCGGCGAGGGACTGGTGCCGATTCAGGTGCGGGGATTGTGCGGCGCGGACATCGAAGCGCTGCTCAAGGAATCGCTGCTGACCAGCGGAGCGCGCGTGATCTTCACCGACCTGCACGCCGGTAGCTGCACGATGGCGGCGCGGCGGGTGCTCCGCGAAGTGCCGGGCGTCACGCTCGTGGCCGGCGCGAATCTGCCGATGCTGCTGGACTATGCACTCTCCCAGAATCCGAGCGCCGCGGAGGCAGCGCGTCTCGCCGCCGAACGCGGACGCGCCGCCGTCAGCGTGTTCGAGGTGAAGGAGTGACCCTCGTCCTGAACCGCATCGACGATCGGCTGATTCATGGCCAGGTGGTGGTCGGTTGGGGTCAGCCGCTGGACGTGGCGTTCATCGTGCTGGTGGACGACGTCGTGGCCGAAAGCGATTGGGAGCAGGAGTTGTATCGCATGGGAGTGCCGCCGGAGATGGAGGTTCGCTTTCATTCCGCTGCCGAAGCGGGACCGCAGCTGGACCACTACCGCACGGAAATGCGACCGGGCATTCTGCTCACGGGCGACATCGCCACAATGAAGTGTCTGGTGGAGCACGGCGGGGTGCGCGAAGTGAATGTGGGTGGCATTCATCACCGGGCGGGCCGCACGCAGCACTTGCGCTACGTCTTCCTTACACCCGCCGAAGCTGCGGCGTTGCGCGAGCTGGCCGCGCTGGGCGCCGTGGTGACGGCGCAGGACGTGCCCGCGACGCGCGCCGTTCCGCTCGACGAACTGCTCGCGTCGCGGGAGGACGCGTGATGATCGAGCTCGTGCCGCTGGCGCTCTTGGGTGGCATCCTGGGTTTGGATGTCGTGTGTTTTCCACAGATGATGGTGTCGCGGCCACTGGTGGCGGCCACCCTCGGGGGCGCGATGGCCGGCAACGCCACCATGGGTGTCCTGCTCGGCGTCACGCTGGAATTGTTTGCGCTCGCGACGCTGCCCTTTGGTGCATCGCGATATCCTGAATGGGGCTCCGCATCGGTCGTCGGCGGCGCGATCACATCAGCGATGCCCGACGCGACGGTGGGCGCCCTGACCGTTGGCGTCCTCGCGACGCTGGCGACGGCGTGGATCGGCGGCATGTCGCTCGTGTCGCTGCGGCAGTGGAACGCCTGGATGGCCCGACGGCGGCGTCCGGCGCTGGATGCCGGAGCACGCGGGACTGTGATCGGACTCCAGCTTGCCGGTCTCACGGCGGATGTCGTGCGAGCCTCGCTGCTGACCGTGGGCGCCTACCTCGTGTTGCACCCGTTGGCGCACGCACTGGTGGGAGCGTGGACGCTGGGCGAGTCGGTCTCGCGAGGTTTCGTGGTCAGCGTGGCGTGCGCCGTGTCCTTCACCGCCGCCTGGACGATCTTTCACTCCGCGCGCGGCGCCCGCTGGTATTTCGCCGGCGGGTTGGGGTTCGGGTTCCTCATCCTCGTGGTGCGATGACGCCCACAGACGCTCCCTCCACGGCGCTTGCGCCGCGCCTGTCGGCGCTCACATGGCTGAACGTGTTCTCCCGCACGCTCGCCATCCAGGGTTCGTGGAACTACGAGACGCTGCTTGGCAACGGCATCGGGTTCAGCGTGGAACCGGCATTGAGGTTGCTGCCCGGCGGCATCAAGGGCGCACCGTTCAAAGCGGCGATGACGCGGCAGAGCGCATATTTCAATGCGCACCCGTATCTGGCGTCGGTGGCCGTGGGTGCGCTCGCGCGCACCGAGCTTTCGGGAGTGCCGGCTGACCGGATCGATCGGTTTCGAACGGCCCTCTCCGGTCCCCTCGGAGCGGTGGGGGACAGGCTCGTGTGGGCGGGGTGGCTGCCGTTGTGTTCGTTGATTGCCGTACTGTGCTTCGGCCTCGGTGCGTCGCCGCTGGCGGTGATCCTGGTCTTTCTGGTGTTGTACAACGCGGGTCACGTGTCGCTCCGCATTTGGGGACTGTACGTGGGTTGGACGCGGGGACTGAACGTGGCGTCAGCGCTGGCGAATCCGGTGCTGCGGCAGGGCCCGCACCACGTGGCGCGCGCGGCGGCGGCCACAGCCGGTGTCGCGGTGCCATTGGCCGCGGCCCGTCTGCTTGGTCATCACGTGACGGAGCTCGGCTTTGTCCTTGGCGCGTCCGCGGTGGCCGCCGTGGTGCTGGTGCGCTTGCATGGTCGTGTGGAAGGCTACAAGCTCGCTCTCGTGCTCATCGCTCTCTTCGCCCTCGTCTCCGTGGCACGCTGATGGTGGAACGCTCCGTCCAGATTCTGAACAAGAACGGCCTGCACGCACGGCCGGCCGCGGAAATCGTCAAGATTTCGGGCAAGTTCCAGAGCGAGATCACCCTTGTGCGCGACGGCATGGAGGTGAACGGGAAGAGCATCATGGGCGTCATGATGCTCGCCGCCGAGTGTGGCTCGACGATCGTGCTGCGCGCCGATGGTACCGATGCCGACGCGGCGCTCGACGCGCTGGCGGCATTGATCCAGAACAAGTTCGGGGAGCGGTAGTGGAACGCCAGATCCAGGGCATCCCGGCGTCTCCCGGCATCGTGGTGGGACACGTGCACTTGCTGCGCTGGGAGGTGCCCGACGTCCGTCACCGCATCATCACGGACGAGGCTGTCCCCGCCGAGATCGAACGGCTGCACGCCGCGCTGGCGCGCGCCAAGGAGCGGCTGCACCATCTGCGCGCGCGCGTGGAAGGCAAAGCGGGTCCGGAAGAGGCGGCGATCTTCGACGTGCAACTCTCCATCCTGGACGACCGCGAGCTCACGAAGAGCGTGGAAGAGTTGATCCGCCAGAACATCGGCGCCGAAAAGGCATTCGATCTCGTGATGCTCGAGTGGCGTAACAGGTTTGCGAAGCATGCTGCGCCGATGCTGCGCGAGCGTGTAGGCGACGTGACGGACGTGCAGATCCGCGTCCTGTCCTTGCTGCTCGGGCTGCCTGATCACGATCCGGTGGACCTGCCGCCCGGCGCCAACGCGATTCTCGTGACGCACGACCTCACGCCGAGCTTGACCGTGCAACTCGAGCGACACTCCATCGCGGCCATCGCCACGGACGCGGGAACGCGCACGTCGCATGTCGCGATCCTGGCCCGGTCGCTCGGCTTGCCGGCGGTAGTGGGGCTCCGTACAGCCACGGCCGCACTGCACGGGGGCGAGCGCGTGGTGCTCGACGGCAGCACGGGCATGATCGCCATCAATCCCACGGACGCGGAGATCGTTGCGTATCACGAGCGTCAGCGAGAGGAGGCCGTCGCGGAGGCGGCACTCGCCGACCTCGCAGCGCTCGAGGCCATCACCCTGGACGGCGTGCGCGTCACGCTGCGGGCGAACGTGGACATCCCCGAGGAAGCAGAGGCTGCGGCCCGGAGCGGCGCCGAAGGCGTGGGACTGATGCGCACGGAGTTTCTGGTCGTTGGCCGCGCCACCATGCCCGACGAGGACGAGCAGTACCGCGCCTATCGGCGGGTGGTAGAAGCGTTCGCCGGGAAGCCGGTGGTCATTCGGACCTTCGACATCGGCGGCGACAAGTTGCCCATGGGAGGGTTTCCGACCGAAGCCAATCCGTTTCTGGGCTGGCGGGCGATCCGCATGTGCCTCGACCAGCCGGAGATGTTCCGCACGCAGCTGCGCGCGTTGCTGCGCGCCGCCGTGCACGGCGACCTCCGGATCATGCTGCCCTTGATCGTGAGCCTGGATGAGGTGCTGGCGGCGCGCGCCCTGCTGGATGAGGCGGCGGCGGAGCTCACGGCGCGCGGCGTGGAGTTCCGCGCCGACATCCCCTTGGGCGTGATGATCGAGACGCCCGCCGCCGCTGTCGCCAGCGACACCCTCACGCGCGACGTCGATTTCTTCAGCATCGGCACCAACGATCTCGTCCAATACACGCTGGCGGTGGACCGTGGCAACGCCAACCTCGCCCCGCGCTTCACGCCCCTGCACCCGGCGGTGCTGCGGCTCATCAAGCGCACCGTCGATGTCGCGGAGCTGGGCGACATCGAGGTCGCGGTGTGCGGCGAGATGGCGTCGCAGCCGCTGATGGCGTTCGCGCTGCTCGGGCTGGGCGTACGGCAGATGAGCGTGGCGCCGCGGTCAGTGCCGCTGGTGAAGCGCATCGTGCGCAGCGTCACGGCGGCGCACGCCAAGCTCGCGGCGTCCGCGGCACTTCGCGCGCTCACGGCCGAGCAGGCGCGTCATGAATTGGCGCGTCGTCTGGCCGATGTCATCGGCGACGCGCCCTATCTCTACGACGGGTTGCCCGGCGCTGGCTGACCGGCTTTCTTTCATCCCGGTCGTCGAGCGACGACTTTGGGGCCCGGCAGCATGGTGTCGGGCCTTCTTTCTTCCTCTCCAACGCAAGTGGGGAACCTGCCGTGCATGATCGCAGTCTCTTTACCTCTGAATCCGTAACCGAAGGACATCCGGACAAGGTCGCCGACGCCATCTCGGATGCCGTGCTGGACGCGCTGCTCGAAAAGGATTCCGTCGCGCGTGTGGCGTGTGAAACCCTCGTCACCACCGGCCTGGCCGTCATCGCCGGCGAGATCACCACCAGCGCGTACGTTCATCTTCCGGATGTCGTGCGCGACACCATCCGACAGATCGGCTATACCGACGCGGGATTCGGTTTCGACAGCAACACCTGCGCGGTCATGAGCACCATCGACGCGCAATCCCGCGACATCGGCCAGGGAGTGGACACGGGCGGCGCGGGCGACCAGGGCATGATGTTCGGCTACGCCACCGACGAAACGGACGAGCTGATGCCCATGCCGATCATGCTCGCGCACCAGCTCACGCGCGCGCTCGCCGCGCGCCGGAAGAACGGCGATCTGAAGTGGTTGCGTCCGGATGGCAAGTCGCAGGTCACTGTCGTGTATGAAGACGGACAGCCCGTGTCGGTGGACACCGTGGTGATCAGCGCCCAGCACGCCGACGGCATCAGCAACGCCCGCATTCGGAAGGCCATCATCGCCGACGTCATCGAGGCGTCCATTCCGAAAGAGCTGCGCGAGAAAAAGATCAAGTATCACATCAACCCCACGGGGCGCTTCGTGATCGGCGGACCGCAGGGTGATTGCGGACTCACGGGCCGCAAGATCATCGTCGATACCTACGGCGGCATGGGTCGCCACGGCGGCGGCGCGTTCAGCGGCAAGGATCCGTCCAAGGTGGACCGCTCCGCATGCTATGCGGCTCGCTGGGTAGCCAAGAACATCGTGGCGGCAGGGCTCGCGCGCCGCTGCGAAGTGCAGGTGGCGTACGCCATCGGCGTGGCCGAGCCGGTGTCCGTGCGCGTGGATACCTTCGGCACCGACACGGTTCCGGAGGCACGGATTCTCGAGGCGGTGCGTGCCAACTTCGATCTCACCCCGAAGGGCATCACCGCGGCGCTCGACTTGCGGAAACCGATCTACAGCGCCACATCAGCGTACGGGCATTTTGGTCGGACGCCCGAGAAGATCGGGACCGGGAAGTCGGCGCGCACGCTCTTCACGTGGGAGCGTACCGACAAGGCAGCAGCACTCAAGCGCGCGGCGCGCGCCGATCGGTAGTCGTCGGCGGTACTGGGCGCCGAGATCCGCGCGCTCGAAGGGGATAAGGGTGCAATGATTCAGGTCGTGGTTTCACGCGTCGGCCGGCTGGACAGCTCGCCAACCTCCTGTGTCGTGGTGATGCAGGAGCAAGGCGGTGCTCGCGTCCTTCCCATCTGGATCGGACAGGCGGAAGCAGAAGCCATCGTGCGGCGCATGCACAACGTGCCCGTGCCCAGGCCGTTCACCCACGACCTCATTCGCAACGTGATTGTTGGGTTGGGAGCCAAGCTGCTCAGGGTGAACATCACGCGCGTGGAAGATCGCACGTACTATGCTGAGTTGCAGCTGCAGCTTGCCGACAAGGTCATCCGCATGGACGCGCGGCCCTCGGACGCCATTGCCGTGGCGCTCCGCCTGGAATGCCCGATCTTCGCGGCCGAGGAGCTACTGCTGGATCCGGAAGAATTCGAGGAGGCGGACAATGAGCCCGAATCGCCGGAATTCGGCGCCACTCCGAGCCCGGTGTTCGAGGACGAGAGCATGACCGACGCGGAGCTCACCGCGGACCAGCTCAAGCGATATCTCGAGACGCTTCGCCCAGAGGATTTTGGAAAGTTCAATCCGTGAGCGGCGGCGTGCGGCGGCCGTTGTCGCCGTATTGGTGTTCGGAGTCGCGCCGACGTACGCCCAAAAGGTCGCGCCGACAGCACCGGCGCTTGCGCCCTTCTCCGTGGTCACCGGCACGGTGGAGACGCCGGGCAAGGACCGCCAGCTGCCGATACCGGGCGTCATGGTCACGGTGCATCGTGTCGGTTCCGACAGCTCCGGCGCGCTGGACTCGGTCCGCAGCGACGCGCACGGGCAGTACTCGTTGCGCTACCGCCGCGTCGGCGCCGACGACGCTATCTATTTTGCCGCGGCCGTCTATCGTGGCATCGCCTACTTCTCGGCGCCGCTCAAGAGCGCGCGCGCCACGGGCGAAGAAGGGACGATCACCGTGTTCGACACCACCACACGTCCGGTGGAGTTCCATGTGCAGGGACACCACGTCGTGGTAAGTACGCCACATCCCGATGGCGTTCGCGACCTCGTGGAAGTCTGGGAGCTGTCCAACGACACGACGCTCACCGTGGTCGGGCGGGATTCGGCTTCCGCGGTGTGGACCGCGCCACTTCCACGCGGGGCCGCGAACCTGGCCGGAGGGCAGGGCGACGTCGCCGCCGACGCGCTGGTGGCGCGCGGGGATCATGTCGCGTTGCTCGCCGCCTTTGGGCCGGGCGTGAAGCAACTGAGCTACAGCTACACGTTGCCCGCCACGTCCTTTCCCCTCAAGCTCTCGACGGAACGCGTGGCGAGCGTGTACGAAGTGCTGCTCGAGGAGCCAACGGCACAGCTGCACGGCGACGCACTGAAGCGCATGGCTGCCGCAACGACGCAGGGTCGGATGTTCCAACGGTTCCTCGGCCAGGACGTCGCGAAGGGAACGACCATCGAAATCGTCGTGCCCGAGTCCGCCGGTGCGGCGGGACGCGGCGCACTCATCGCGATCGCGGTCGCCATCGTGCTGATCATGGCGGCTGCGCTCGGGCGCGCGCTCGTGGGGCGCAGCGCAGGCGTGCGAGCCGTGGCCGTCGCGCCCGTGCGCGGCGCAGAATCGATGGTCGCCGCCATCGCCATACTCGACGCGCGACGCGAGCGGGGCGATTCGACGATGGACGAGTCGCAATACGCCTCCCAACGCGCTGCGCTCAAGACCCAACTGGCCGCGGCGCTTGTGGCCGAAGAGCGCGCAATCTAGATTCGCTGTATAATTCAACGCGAACGGGGACACGGAAGCCGGTTGAATGCCGGCGCGGCCCCGCCACTGTAACGGGTAGTTGTACGCGCACCTGGACGTACGCCACTGACGCAAGTCGGGAAGGCGGGGTCGCGCGGCCCGAAGCCAGGAGACGACCTCGTCCGCGATACGTACACAGATCCTCGGGGGAGGGTTGGTGGCGATTCGCGGCCCATGTTGGTATTCGCCGCGTTCCGTTACGGGCACTCTCCTCAGGCAGGAGGGTGCCCGTCGTGCGTTCCACGTATGTGTATGTTCGCTTCGTTTCGACGCTGTCTCTGGTGGCGGCGCTCGTCGGCTGCTCCGGTGATACGCGGTCGGCGACATCGGCGGTAACCGAAGACTTCGGCGACACGATCACGGCGGGCCCACGGCCTGTGCGCATCGTCTCACTCAATCCGGCGACCACCGAACTCCTGTTTGCCATCGGAGCAGGCGGCCGTCTGGTGGGCCGCACGACCTACGACATCTACCCCGATTCGGTTCGCCGCGTGCCGGATCTCGGGCCGGGCTTACGGCCGAATGTCGAAGCCGTGCTCGCCGCGCATCCAGATCTTGTCATCCTGTACGCCAGTGCTGACAATCGCGATGCCGATGGCCGACTCCGTGCCGCCGGCGTCAGGACCGTGGCCTATCGGGTGGACCGACTCGCGGACTTCTCGCGCGTCGCCGTCGCCCTCGGGCTCCTTACAGGCGACACGACTGCCGCGCGGCGCACCATCGACTCGGTGCACGCCACCCTGGCGCGTGTTCGTTCCTTGACCGCCGCCCTGCCTAAGCCATCGGTGTTCTGGCCGCTCTGGGAGTCGCCGCTGCTGTCGGTCGGAGGCGGCAGCTTCTTGAATGAACTCCTCGACATCGCCGGCGCCCGCAATGTGTTCGGCGAGCTGAAGGATCCGTCGCCGGCCGTGACGTTCGAGGAGTTGCTGCGACGTGACCCTGACATCGTGCTGACCGGAAGCCGTTCGCGTGCCACGCTGCTGGCCGATCCGAAGTGGCGCACACTGCGCGCCGTGCGCGAAGGGCACGTGCTCTCCATCGACACCACCATCGTCAACGGCCCGTCGTCCAGGGTCGGGATGAGCGCGGTATCACTCGCACGATTGCTCCACCCGGACGCGCGGTTCTGACATGCGCGCCGCATGGTGGATTGCGCTTGTCAGTGTTCTCGTTGCGGCCATTCTCGCCGGCGTGCGGTTCGGGACGCTCGACCTGTCCATGGCCAGCGTCTGGAACGGACTGCTGGGCGTGGGTGAGCCGACGCCGATTGCCGTCGTGCGAACGCTCCGCGTGCCGCGCGTGCTGCTTGCTGCGCTGGTCGGCGCCGGGCTGGGCGCGGCCGGAGCCGGTTTGCAGGGCGCCACCCG
>JANYIN010000076.1 GCA_025362035.1 Gemmatimonadaceae bacterium
GGCTGCGGCCGGCGCCACGGAAGACGCGGCCACCTTGCGAGGCTGGGCGGCGTCCCTGGCAACGGCGTCGCCCGCGGGCGCCCGCTCGCGGGAGCTGGCACTGGACGATGCCATCGCGGCCATCGCGCGGCGACACCCGGATCTGCACGACGCAACCACCACGGAGCCCATCTTCCAGCTCATCGTGGACCGCGTGCGCGCCACGTTCTCCGCCTGGTATGAGCTGTTCCCGCGATCGGCGTCGCCGGATCCGCTTCGACACGGGACATTTCGCGACGTGATCGGGCGCCTGGACTACGTCGCGGGGATGGGCTTTGATGTGCTGTACCTGCCGCCCATCCACCCCATCGGCCAG
The DNA here is from genome assembly GCA_025362035.1 of Gemmatimonadaceae bacterium. Lineage (GTDB taxonomy): Bacteria > Gemmatimonadota > Gemmatimonadetes > Gemmatimonadales > Gemmatimonadaceae > AG11. The sequence continues at coordinate 356 of JANYIN010000076.1, forward strand.
GTGTTCCGGAAGGGACCCAACAACCGCGAAACGGCCGGCCCGCACGATGCCGGCGTGCCCTGGGCGATCGGGGGCGAAGCGGGCGGCCACACCGCAACGCACCCGGACCTCGGCACGCTGGATGACTTCCGGGCGCTGGTGGCGGCGGCGCGGTCAAGGGACATTGACATCGCGCTCGATATCGCCGTCCAGGCGGCGCCCGACCACCCGTGGGTTCGCGAGCATCCCAGCTGGTTCCGCGCCCGACCCGACGGCTCCATCCAGTACGCCGAGAACCCGCCCAAGAAATACCAGGACATCTACCCGTTCAACTTCGAATCGGACGATTGGCGCGCGCTCTGGGTCGCGCTGCGCGACGTGTTCCGGTTCTGGATCGCCCAGGGTGTCACGATCTTTCGGGTCGACAATCCCCACACCAAGGCGTTCGCCTTCTGGGAGTGGTGCATCGACTCCATCAAGCGTGACCACCCGGAGGCACTATTCCTGGCGGAGGCCTTCACACGCCCAAAGCCGATGGATCGTCTTGCCAAGCTTGGCTTCAGCCAGTCCTACACGTACTTCACATGGCGCAACAGCGCACGCGACATGGCCGATTACGTCACGGAGCTGACCACCACCGACGTCCGCGAATACTTTCGGCCCAACTTCTGGCCCAACACGCCCGACATCCTGCATGCGGACCTGGTCAGCGGTGGCCGGCCGATGTTCCAGGCACGCTTCGTGCTCGCGGCGACACTCAGTTCCAACTACGGCATCTACGGCCCGGCCTTTGAACTGGGTCTCAACACGCCGCGCGAGCCGGGCAGCGAGGAGTACCTGGATTCGGAGAAATACCAGCAGCGGACGTGGGACCTGGACGACCCGGTCAGCCTGCGCGGACTGATCACGATTGTGAACCGCGCCCGGCGCGAGCATCCGGCCCTGCAGCAGATGGCCGGCACCCGGTTTCACCCGATTGACAATGGCCAGTTGCTCGTCTACAGCCGGCATCGTGACCATGATGCTGTGGTCGTGGTCGCGTCGTTTGATCCTCACGGCGGGCAGACGGGCACCGCTGACCTGGACCTCGCAGCATTCGGTCTGGGCGCCGAAGACACGCTGGATCTCATCGACCTTGTCAGCGGAGAGCGACATGCCTGGCGGCGCTACCAGCGTATTGAGATCGATCCTGTCCGCAGCCCAGTGATGATGCTCGTGCGCGCCGACTCCCGGGTGGGCGGGCTGTGACGGCGGACACCCGGCCCGATGCGGACACCCGGCCCGATGCAGGCGCCGGTGGGCCGGCCGACGACGCGCTCTGGTACAAGGACGCGGTCATCTACGAGGTGCATGTCCGCGCGTTCTTCGACAGTGATGCCAACGGCGTCGGGGACTTTCGCGGCCTCACCCAGAAGCTGGACTACCTTCAGGACCTTGGCATCACGGCCCTGTGGCTCCTGCCGTTCTATCCCTCGCCGCTGCGGGATGACGGCTACGACATCGCGGACTACACCGACGTTCATCCGGACTACGGGACCCTGCGGGACGTCCGGATCCTGATCCGGGAGGCCCACGGGCGCGGCCTGCGCGTCATCACGGAGCTGGTGTGCAACCACACGTCGGACCAGCACCCGTGGTTCCAGGCGGCCCGGCATGCGCCGCCGGGTTCGTCGAAGCGCGACTTCTACGTCTGGAGCGACGACGACGGCAAGTATTCCGAGGCGCGGATCATCTTCACCGATACCGAGACCTCGAACTGGACCTGGGACCCGGTGGCCAAGGCGT
>JANYIN010000165.1 GCA_025362035.1 Gemmatimonadaceae bacterium
GTCTTCGGCCAGCGGCAGCGTGAAATACACCTCGGTCCCAGCGCACGGCTTGCTCTCGATCCACATGCGGCCGCCGTGCGCTTCGATAATGCCGCGCGCAATCGGCAGCCCCAAGCCGGCGCTGTGGCGTCGGGCACCTCCGTGCGAGACCACCTGATAGAACCTGTCGAACACGTACGGTAGCTGCTCCGGCGAGATACCGATGCCGTCGTCGCGCACCCGCACCTCCACCATGTCCTCGACGCGGCGAATACCGATGACCACGTGGCCGCCGGCCGACGTGAACTTCAGCGCATTGCCGACGAGATTCGCAACGACCTGCGCTACCCGGTCCGGATCGGCCATCACGTGGGGAAGGTCCGGATCGCTCGTGGTGTCGATGTTCACCGCGTGCGACTGCGCCAAGGGGGCCAGCGCTTTCAACGCGTCGTTCACGGCATCGCGAATCGAGAGCGGCCGCGCCGAGACCGTGAAACGACCCGCTTCCAACCGCGTGACATCCAGGAGATCCTCGATCAGGCGGTCGATCTGCACCGCGGCCTGAACGATGATGCCAATGCGGTCGACCACGGACGGCGAGAGCGAGTCGGCTTCGGCGATGATGCTGTTCGCCAGCATCTTCACGGCATTCGCGGGATTGCGCAGATCGTGCGACACAATTCCGATCATGTCATCGCGCGCTTTCACCGCTTGGCGGAGTGCGTCCTCGGCACGCTGCCGCGAGCTGATGTCGCGCAGTGTTGCGGCATAGATGAAATGTCCGTCAATTTTGATCTGCTGAATGGAGGCCTCCGCAGGAAACTCCTCACCCGACTTGCGCAAGCCGCTGATCTGCGATCGCTCTCCCATGGAGCGGGGGCGGCTGTGCGACTGGCCGAATCGTTCGACCTGCGCTGGATGCTCGGTCCGCGAGTGCGGCGGCATCAACATGGTGAGGGGCTGTCCCCCGACTTCATCCGCACGCCAGCCGAAAATGCGCTCCGCGCCCGCATTGAAGAAGATGATGCGTTGCTTCTCGTCGATGGCAATGATCGCGTCCGAGGACAGCGCAAGGAAGCCGATCAAAACCGCAGCCGGAAAGCTTCTGTGTAGCGTGGCGACTTCGGCCGCCAGCAGCGCTTCTTTCATCAATCACCGGGTTTGTCGGGATGAGGTGCTTGCAAAACTGCATCCTTGTCAGGAGTTATTCCTACACAGTTGTCCGGATCGTGCCCTTGATCTTCCTGACACCCCCCGACAATCCAAGTACGTCATGTCGGCCAACTTTCAGGTCCAACCAGAGTCTGACCAGGAGGCGCGCTCCTGCCAATCGGAAATGCGTGGCGCCTCACGCGGCAGTCCGCGCACGTTATGAATGAGGACAAGGCAGTTGGAACGTCCACTGCCGCATTCCGATCCCGCCGGCACCTGCCACGGCGTCGAGATGCCCACCGCTCCGAATATTCAGGACGATACACGATGACCAGATCCGACGCCATTCGCGTAGTCCTCGCTGACGATCATCTCGTTGTCCGTGCGGGGCTCAAAGCGTTGCTCGCGACGAACAAGGACATCGAGGTCGTGGGTGAGGCAGCGAATGGCCGGGAGGCGATTGCCCTGGTCGACCGTCTTGCCCCCGACGTCGTGGTGCTCGATCTCGACATGCCGGTGATGGACGGCGTGGCCGCGACGAAGGAGCTCGTTCAGCGGAACGCTGGGGTGCGCGTGCTCATCCTCACGATGCACGCTGAGGACGAATACCTCGTCACGCTGCTCGAATCGGGTGCCTCAGGCTATCTCGTCAAGAACGCCGCGGACCGGGAGCTCGCTGACGCCGTGCGGGCAGTCGCCGCAGGGGACACCTACGTGCAGCCGACGGCGGCCCGGACGCTGGCCAGACGTGTCACGCGCCACGCCGAGCACGCGGACGAGCGTGAGCAATACTCGCACCTCAGTGAGCGCGAACGCGACGTGCTCGTGCTGGTGGCGGGCGGTTACTCGGCGTCCGAAATCGGCGAGCGGCTCTTCATCAGTCCCAAGACCGTCGAGACCTACAAGCAGCGCATCACGGAAAAACTTCACCTGTCGCACCGCGCAGACTACGTGCAGTTCTGCCTGCGACTGGGGCTGCTGAAGACCACATGACGAGCCGAAACGCGCCGTCCCATCGGAGATGATTCATGACTGCCGCACCGTTGCGATTTGCCGACCTCGACGAACGGTCGTCTCGCGCGTTTCTCGCGCGCAACCACGTTGGCCGGATCGCGTATTCACTGCACGACCAGATCGACATTCAACCGATCCACTATGTCTACGACGATCAGTGGCTCGTCGGCCGTACGCAGGTCGGCTCCAAGCTGGCGATCCTGGCGCATCACCCTTGGTGCGCATTCGAGGTGGATGAGGTGCGTGGCCTCTTCGAGTGGGACAGCGTTGTGGTCCACGGCAGCTTCTCCATCCTCGACCCGGAGACCGCGTCGGTGGACCGCTACACGAGGGCGCTCGCCAAGTTACGTGACTTCATCCCCGGAGCGCTCAGCGATGACGATCCCACGCCGCACCGGCTGATTCTTTTCGGCGTGCACATCGACTCCATCGCGGGCCGCTCGGCGAGGGTCTAGGCCGTGCGGAGAGTTGCCGTCGTGATTGCCGGGGCGTGGGCCGCGGTCCACGTGCTGACCGTTGGTGTGCTCCCGTTTGCCGTGGGAGAGCGGCTTTCATACAATGCGCACGCCGCGCCCGGCGTCAACGGGCATGCAGAAATGTGGATCGACGGTCCGTTCGAGCTGCGGGGCGTGTCCACTATCGTGCTCCGCTCCTCGTTCACGGCGAAGGTCGGGTTCCTCAACGTCTCGGACAATACGACGTCGTGGGTCGATCCCGTGCGCATGACATCGCTCCGGTTCCTCAAGGACGAGCAGCACCTGCTCACCCATCACTCCGAGGACGTGACCCTGAATGGCGCGTCCCGCCAATGGACGGCAGCGGACGGGCGAAGCGGCACGAGCCCCACGGACGATCCGCTCGACGAGCTGTCGTTCATCTACGCGCTGCGCGAGTTCTCGCTGCCGCTCGACTCCACGGTCACGTTCGATCGACACTTCGATGCGGAACGGAACCCCACGACCCTGCGGCTGACGGGCAAGGGCGTGGTGACGACGCCCGCTGGCACCTTCAATACGCGCGAGATCGAGATGCGAGTCCGCGATACGCGGCGCTATCGCGGCGAGGGGCTGATCCGCATTGCGCTGAGCGACGACCGCTGCCGCCGACCCGTCCGTATAGAAAGCGCCATCCCAGGCGCCGGCACGGTGGTCATGACGCTCATCGCCGCGGAGCCGATCATTGCGGCGTGCGCGCCGCGCAACGCGGCGACCGCCGTAGCACCCTGACGGTAGCAGTTCCGCCAGCGCGACTGACGCGCTCCTGCCAGGTGAACACGAGTCGGGAGAAACCCGTGGCTCCGGTCCGGAAAAGGGAGTGAAGGTTCCGAGCTTCTTCTGACAGTCGATGGTACGGGTGGCGACGATCTTCTCCCGTGTCCGATGCGATGAACGCATCGACGCTAGACGGAGAAATCCCACATGCGCCACTACCTGCGGACCGCGAGCCTCGCCCTTCCGCTGCTGCTCCTCCCGACGCTTGGCTGGAAAGCCGCCTCGGAGACGCTAACCCTTCAGCCGACGAGCAAGCTCTGGGTCGAGGGGACATCCACGATCAGAAGTTGGAGCTGCAAGTCCGGCGACGTAAGCGCCGTCGTCGAAGCGACGAACGCGAATGCCGTCACGCAGCTCTTCACCGGCGAGAAGGCGGTGAAGGCAGTTGATGTGACGGTGACGAGCGACAAGCTCGAGTGCGGCAACGGCACCATGAACGATCACATGAAGAACGCGCTGAAGATCAAGGATTTCCCGACGATCGATTTCCGCGTCGGGAACTACGACATCACCCGTACATCCGTCGGGATTTCTGGAACGCTGAACGGCACGCTCTCGCTCGGCGGGGTGAAGAAGCCCATCGCCGTTGCCGCGACAGGAACCAACGAAGACGGCGCACTCCGCGTTGTCGGCAGCTACGAACTCAAGATGACCGACTTCGACCTCAAGCCACCGACGCTGATGTTCGGCCGCATCAAGGTTGGCGAGACCGTGACCGTCAAGTTCGATCTCATCCTGAAGAGTTGATCCCGATCACCCGTTCCCCACGAGGGGTACTGACCATGACACGCATTCGCTTCGCCGTTCTCGCTGCGCTTCTGGGCGCATCCCCCGTGTTGGCACAGGATGCCACAGCGCGCGTCGCTTCGGGCGCGCGGGCCGACACGACCGTCGTATCCGACAGCACGACGCCGCCGGCTAAGAGAGCCCCGCGCACGCCGCGCTATGAGGCGCCACCGATCGAGATCCAGCACTTTCGCGCGCCTGATCAGCGCGGATTGAACGTGTTCGAATCCCCGAAGGAAGAAAACGTTCCGTTCACGGGCTTCAAGCTCGGTTGGGGCGGCGCGTTCACGCAACAGTTCCAGAATCTGACGCACACGAACACCGCGGCACCGAAGGTCAGCAATGGAGTGGACGCGAATCAGCTGATTCAAATCGGCCCGGGCTTCAACAACGCCGTGGCGAACCTGTTCCTGAACGTACAGCTGGCCAAGGGCATCCGCGTCCAAGTCGAAACGTATGCTTCGGCACGCCATCACCAGGAGAGCTGGGTCAAGGACGGCTACTTCCTCATCGACGCCTCACCGATCGAGAACGAGGTGCTGGACAAGCTCATGGAATACGTTTCGCTCAAGGTCGGCCATTTCGAGGTGAACTTCGGCGACACGCACTTCCGCCGCAGCGACAACGGCCAGACGATGTACAATCCGTTCGTCGGCAACTACATCATCGACGACTTCACGACGGAAATCGGCGCCGAAGCCTATCTGCGCAGAAACGGCTACATGGCGATGGCCGGCATGACGGGTGGAGAAATCCATGGCTCCGTCACGTCACCCGGGCAGAAGGGACCCACGTACCTGCTCAAGCTCGGTACCGACCAGCAGGTGACCAGCGACATCCGCTATCGCCTCACCGGCTCCATGTACAAGACCGATCGCTCGGTCGGCAACACGCTGACCAGTGGCGACCGGGCCGGCTCACGCTACTACGACGTGCTCGAGAATACCGCTTCCAATGAGACGTCCAACGCATGGTCGGGTGCCATTCAGTCCGGCATGCGCGACTACGTCACGGCGTTCGTGATCAATCCGTTCGTCAAGGTCGGCGGCTTGGAAGTCTACGGCAACTTCGAGACGCACACGGGCGCCGCGATCACCGAACTCTATCGTCGCACCGTTCGGCAGAGCGTCGGCGAAGCGCTTTACCGCTTCGCGGACAACCACCTGTATCTCGGCGGGCGCTACAACGTGGTGAACGGTGAACTGAGCGGCATGGCCAACGACGTCAACGTGACGCGCAGCCAGCTCGGTGGTGGGTGGTTCGTGACGCCCAACGTGCTGGCCAAGCTGGAGTTCGTGAACCAGCAATACAACAACTTTCCCACGACTGACATTCGTAGCGGTGGTCAGTTCAAGGGCTTCATGGCCGAAGGCGCAGTCGCCTTCTAATCGGGAGAGTACGATGACGCACGCACTCGCAAATCACATGGGCCGTCAGGTGGACCTGGTGAAGCCCAATGAGGAAGGACCCGTCGTCCTCGCGGCCAAGCCGTTCGACAGCACTGACGCTCCATTAGCTGTGGCACAGTGGTTGGCCCACCGTGAGGATCGCGAACTCCACGTGGTCAGCGTGCTCGAACAGGGAGACGCCCTCGCCACTGCGGCGGGGGCGCCGCCCCTTCCCCCGCACTACTTCGAAGAGGAGCGCGCGTCCATCGCCGAGCGGATGCACGGCACGCTGGCATTCATCATGGAGGGGCACGGCCAGTTTCGCATCGACGTGCTTGGCGGCCCCTGCGCACGCACCGTCGTCGAAGTGGCGCACGACCGGGGTGCGCGCGTGATCGTGATCGGCACCGGCCAGCATGGATCGCTCGGACGATTCGTGTACGGCGAGCGGGCACTGGAGATTATACGCCTGGCCGACCGTCCGGTGCTCGTGGTTCCCCGTGGAGCGTCGTCGGGGACGGTCCGAAGGGCCATCGTGGCCGTCGACTTCAGTCCCGTCAGCCTGCGCGCGGCATGCGCACTGATCCCGATGCTGTCCGACACCAGTATTCTCACACTGGTGCACGTGAAGCCCGCGGTCCCGACCAACCACCAGCAAGGACCGTGGAAAAGGAACAGCGAGTTACGCTGTGAGAACCTCTTTCGGCGATTCGTCCGACTGCTCCCGGTGCCTCCGTCGGTTACGGTGGAGACGAAGCTGTTGTGGGGCGACGCGGTGGGCGCGCTCCAGCAGTACGCTGAGCTGTGCCAGGCAGACATGATCGCGTGCGGCCGGCGGCGTAGCCACTCGCTCATCGAGCGCTTCCTCGTAGGCAGCGTCTCCTCCGCTCTCGTGCGGACGCAGACCTGCCCCATCCTGATTGCGCCGGAGCTGCGTGAAGACAACACGCCGGACTTGAACGCGACACTCACTGGACTCGAGACCTGGAACAAAGGTGAATGGCAGAACCGACTCGATGAATTCACCGCGTGCAATCGCGGGCGGCACGTCCGTCTCAGCGTGGACGTCGAATCCGTGGGCGGCGGGAAGCTGGTGGCGCAGGACTATGTGCTGCGTGCCGTCACGTACGACTCGCGCGACCAGCTCATCGGCATCCTGCTCGCCGATCCGTCCCGAACCGGTAGCTTGTTGAACCTGAAGGACGGGGGCACGCAGGAGATAACGTCGTTCTCGGACCTCGACGGGCACGACTCGCGACTGGTACTCGAGACGACCACCGGCAGATGCACACTGTCCTTCCCGGACGCTTGATCGGGTCTGGTCGGTCTCGGCTCGATCGCTGGTTGCTCGGCAGGGGGAGTCTCCATGTTGTGGTCACCCTCCGCTAGACTTCAGCGCGGTGACCAGATCCTACCACCTTCCCCCCGGCCCCCGCCAACGCTACCCCGGCGAGTTCGCTCTCGCGGTGACGCGCCGGCCCCTCACGTTTCTTGCGGAACTTGCACGAAGCCACGGCGACGTGGCGGCCTTTCACGTCGGGCCACAGCCGATCGTCCTGCTGAGCCACCCGGATGCCATCCGCGACGTGCTGGTCACGCACGGCCGTCAGTTCCACAAGGGCCGGGGATTGGAGCGTGCCCGCATCCTGCTCGGCGACGGGTTGCTCACGAGTGAAGGCGACTTTCATCTCCGGCAGCGCCGCTTGGCACAGCCCGCCTTCCATCGCGCACGCATCGCATCGTACGGCGACGCGATGGCTCGATACGCCGACCGGCGGGCCGACCAGTGGATCGATGGCGCGACGCTCGACATCGCACGCGAAATGGCGGGGTACACGTTGGCCGTAGTCGGCAAGACACTGTTCGACGCCGACATCGAAGGGGAAGCGAGCGAGATCGGTGAGGCACTCACTGCGGCGATTGCCGCGTTCAACTTCACCGTGCTGCCGTTTGGCGAAGCGCTGATGCGCCTCCCCATTCCCGCCGCCCGCCGGTTTCGACGCGGCCGCGACCGGCTCGATGCGACGATCTACCGGATGATCGCCGAACGGCGAGCTGCCGCTCACGATCGCGGCGACCTGCTGTCGATGCTGATGCTGGCTCATGATACGGAGGGTGACGGCACGGGCATGAGCGACGTCCAGCTACGCGACGAAGCCATGACGCTGCTATTGGCCGGGCACGAGACGACGGCGAACGCGCTGACGTGGGCTTTCTACCTGCTGTCGCAGAATCCGGACGCGGAAGCCACACTGCATGCCGAGCTCGATGCGCTCGGCGGCGATCAGCTGTCCGCCGCGGATGCGGTGCGACTACCGTACACGCGGGCAGTCGTGGCCGAGTCGCTGCGGCGGTTTCCGCCGGCGTACGTTGTCGGCCGACGGGCGATGACTGAATACCGCATCGGCGAATACGTGCTTCCCCCGCGCACCATCGTGCTCATGAGTCAGTGGATCGTGCATCACGATCCGCGCTGGTGGGCGGACGCCGCGGCCTTCCGTCCTGACCGCTGGCTGGACGGCGGCAGCGCAGGGGACGCCGGACGGCCGAAGTTCTCGTATTTCCCCTTCGGGGCTGGGGGGCGCGTGTGCATCGGAGAGCAGTTTGCCTGGATGGAGGCCACGCTCGCGCTCGCGAGCTTCGCTCGCCGCTTCAGACTCGAACTCGTCGCCGGCCACAGGGTCGTGCCGCAAGCGATCATCACTTTACGTCCGAAGTACGGAATGACGATGACCGTCCGCAAGCGATCGAGATGATTGCCGACGACGCGAACGTCTCCCACGTGGCATCTGCAGGGACTCGGCGCGCCGAGTGGTTCATTGCCGTGGCATGGGTTGTTGCGGTCGTCGCCGCGACGCTGCAGCAGTCGGTTGTTCGTCAGAACAACAACTTCCTGATCTTCCGTGCCGCATCGATCCATTTGCTGCACGGCCAGGATCTGTACGCGGCCTATCCCGCACTGCATTTCGATTTCTACAAATACAGCCCGACGTTCGCGTTGCTGTTCCTTCCGCTGGCGGTGCTGCCCATCGTGCTGTCGATGCTGTTGTGGAACGCCATCAACGCCGGCAGCCTGTACTTTGCGCTCGGAACCGTCCTACCGCGCCGTGCCGCGGCCATTGCGCGCGCGGTCGCGTTTCTGGACATGCTCGGATCACTCCAGAACGTGCAGAGCAACGCGTTGGTGGCCGGACTCATCATTCTCACGTTCGCTGCGTACGAGCGCCGTCACACCGTCATGGGGAGCCTCGCTGCGGACGTTGGCACGGCCATCAAGCTGTTTCCGGTGGCGGCCGTGAGCTTTGCCATCTTCCATCCGCGCAAATTGCGCGTTGCACTTGCGGTCGTATTCGGCATGTCCCTGCTCGTGGTGCTGCCACTGCTCGTCACCCCGCCGGCCACGCTGCTGTCGCAATACGCGTCGTGGCGGGCGATCGAGGCGAAGGATGCCATGGAACGCGGCTTTACGGTGATGCAGATGGTCCAGCTACTCCTGCATCGGAATTTGCCGAACTGGCCTCAGCAGTTCATGGGGACGCTGCTTCTCGTCGCGCCGGTGCTGGTGCGCCGATCTCGATGGAGCGAGTGGATGTTTCGGCTCACCTACCTGTGTTCCGTGCTGGTGTTCTGCGTGATCTTCAACCACCAGTCGGAGAGTCCTACCTTCGTGATCGCCATGACCGGCGCGGCGATCTGGTTCGCGTCCCTGTCGCGGCCATCCCGCGCCGAGTGGGGAGTGTTCGTGTTCATCGTCGTCTGCACCATGTTGGCGTCGTCCGAAGCGATGCCGCCGGCCATCCAGCGGGCGGTGTTCGATCGGTACCACGCCAAGACGATTCCGTGCATCGTGCTCTGGCTCGTGTTGCAGGTCCAGCTCTGGAAGCCGCGGAACGATTGGCACTGGCGGCCGCAGCCGCTACCGGCACCTATACGTTGCGGAAATTGACGAGGCGAACGTCCCCGCGCGTCAACCGCTCGCGGACACCGGGGGACAGGAGCGCAGCCAATTCGCGGTCGCGCGCCTCGCGATACGCATCCTGCGCCGCGAGAACGTCGTCACTGTAACCGGGGTGGAGCATGATCTCGGTCGGCGTCGGCGGCAGATGATCGAGCACGGCGAGGAGCCGGCTTCGTACGTCCTGGCGATCCTGCAGTGCGATGCCCCGAAAGTTTGGTGAGCGACGCAGTTGCTCGCGATCTGCGGGCACCACGCTCCGCAACGCGAGTCGCCATGATGCGTGCAGCAACGCCATTTTCGCACTGCTGACCGGGTCGGCCAGCGAGAGTTGATCCAGCGGCCGTCGGACGATTGGCACTCCCGCGGCGCGCGCGCTCGCGAGCACCGGAGCGAGAATGCCGGGTAGCGCGTGCGTGTGGCGATGGCTGTCCAGGTGTGTGGCGGCAATCCCTTCCGCGTGGAGCGCGGCGAGCTGGGCATCGCACTCTCGGCGCACGTCCGCCGCGCCAATTTGCCCGCTGACCGCACGGCGTGCCAACTCTGGCAGCGAGAAGAACTCCCCGGTGCGCGGATTGGCGAGCGTGGAGACCGGCGACACGGGCCTTCCGGACACCAGATTGAAGTGAAGTCCCACGCCGAGAATGGGCGCCCGTTCCCGGGCAAGGTCCGCGGCGGCGCCGAATGCCGGCGTGTTGACCATGAGTGATGCGGACGAGAGGGTGCCAGCCTCGAACGCTTCGACGATCCCGCGATTTACTCCAGGCGCGAATCCGAAGTCGTCGGCGTTGATGACGACGAAACGAGGTGCGGTCAGGGCAACTCGGCCAGCGCGCCGTCAGGAAGGGGCAGTCCGTGGGGCGGGGTGTTCCTGCCGTCGCCCCATTGGTCTTCCTCGGGAAACACGAAACCAGCGCCGGCGGCCGCGTACTCCCCACGCCAAGCGTTCCGCTTGACCTTCCAAATGTCCTGCAGCATCCGGTTGCTGTCGCGGGCGAAGCGGACCGTGGTGGGCTCGTCGTCGTACCGGAAGTTCACCGCGGTCTGCTTGATCTCGAGGCCGTGCTGCTGAGCAATGTACAAGCACTCGATGTCGAACCCGAAACCCGGAATGGTGGTGCGCGAGAAGCAGAGTTGGGCGGCCGACGCGGTGAATCCCTTGAGGCCGGCCTGCGTGTCGAGAATGCCCGGCAGCAGAAAGTACTGCACGACCTTATTGAACGCGCGGCTCATGATGTGCCGCGTGTACAGGTAGTGGAAGAAGCTCGGACTCATCAGATATCGCGATTCCGGCAGCACTCGGCACGCAATGGCGATGTCCGCGCCGGACTGGAGTTCGCGCACGATCTTGTGCACTTCGTCCAGTGGGTACGCCAGATCGACGTCGGTGAACACGCGATACCGTCCGCGGGCAGCTTGCATGCCGCGCGTGACCGAGTAGCCCTTGCCGCGATTCTGCGCGTTGCGAAGCACGCGAGCATAGCCGCGCTGCCGCGTGAAATCGTAGAGGATGACCTGAGTCTCGACTTCCGTCGAATGGTCATCGACGAAGAGAACTTCCACGCCCCCCGGGTAGCGGGTGGCGAACTTGTCGACGGCGTTGAGCGTGGCTGGAAGCTGGTCCGCCGCGTTGTAGACCGGGATGACCAGGGACAGTGTGGGGACGCTCATTGACCAGTCGATCATCTGCACCTCTCCTTAACAAACGGAGACCAATCGACGTCTCCCCTGGGTTCCCCAACTTCGCGAGCGGACCGCGCGTGACCACGGCGCGCCTGTCCGCCGTTGCGGCGTGAGCGCACGCTCTGGGCGGTCCCGAACGCAGGGGCTGCCTACCATACGGCGCGCGCCGCGAGCCAGATTCATTCGCCGCCGATGTCCGGCGGTCCATGAAATCTAATGGCACGCGGCACCGACGCCATGCCTCCGGATCTGAGGATCATGACCAACCCAGCAAGCCAGCCGTGCGCGCCGCCGGGTACTCCCCGGGCGTCACGCACGCCGAGCCACCGCCTACGTCGTCTTTGCCTGGATGGCCTTCGCGTGTGCCAGGTGGGCTTCGATGTTCGGCGCCGCCTTGGTGATCAATGCCTTGAGCTCGGCATTCTGCGCCGCGGCCAGAGCAGCCGTCGCGGTCTGCAGCACC
>JANYIN010000041.1 GCA_025362035.1 Gemmatimonadaceae bacterium
CGCGAGCTCTTCGAAGCTCCCACCGTCGAGGCCTTGGCTCTGCGCATGAGCGTCACTGGCGCTCCGCCCCTCGAGGGGACGGCCGTCGAGCTCCGTGCCGGCCCCCGGTCTCCTCTGTTCATCGTTCATGCGGTGGGTGGCGGCATTTCGCCGTACAGGGACCTCGCGCGGCGGATGGAAGAGGGCCCCTCCATCTACGCGATACAGGCCTTCGGTCTCGAGGGTGAGTGCGAGCCGCTCGAATCGGTCGAGGTGATGGCCGATCGCTACGTGGCTGCAATTCGCCGCGTCCAACCAAGCGGCCCCTATCGGCTCGCCGGCTGGTCGTTCGGCGGGCTCGTGGCGTTCGAGATGGCGCGACGGCTCGAGGAGCAAGACGAGCCGGTGGCCTCGCTTGCGCTCATCGACACGACTCCGCCGGGCGGATGGTTCTCTTCCGAGGAGGCTTGGCCTCTCGGCCGATACCTTGCGGACCTCGCCGCGTCGACGGGACAGACCCATGCCATGGCGGCCGAGGAGATGACTGCCCTCATGGGTGCCGAGGACCGGGACGCGCGAGCCATCGACCTCGCCAAGCGGCTCAATCTCTTGCCGCACGACTTCACCGTCGCCCAGCTCGCCCCGCGCGTCGCGGTGTTTCGAGCCAACTCGAAAGCGGGAGCGTCCTATCGTCCGGCGGGGCGCGTTCGGTCGAAGATCACGCTCTTCAAGGCAGCGGACACCTCGACGTCCTTCGACGCCTGGCAGGAGTGGAGCGATCTGCCCGTCCATGAGGAGGACGTTCAGGGCAACCACTACACCCTACTGGCCAACGTGGCAGGCCCTCTAGGCCGACTCCTCCGGTTCCCCACCTAAGCGGAGATTTCACAGCGCGCGCAGGAACGCGAGCAGCGCGGCCCCGTCGTCGGGAGCGAGCGCGGAGTACCGCTTGAGGACCGCCTCCGCTTCACCGGCGTGCGCGAGGATCGCCTCCCCGATATCGGTCGTGCGCGCGTCGTGCGTGTAGCGCTTCCGGTAGCGGAGACCCCACAGGGGCGTCGTCCGCCAGTCGCGCTCCTTCGCGTCGCCGGCGACGAAGCCGTCCCGCAGCGATGGCCCCATGTCGTGCAGGAGGAGATCCGAGTAGAGCGGCACGGGTCCCGACGGAGCCGCCAGCGTCGGCGAGTGGCAGCCGGTGCATCCGACGCGCTCGAAGACGTCGCGGCCTTGCTTGAAGTCGGCGGTCGCGTCGGGCGCCACCGGCGGCAGCGAGGCGATGTAATCGCGGATCAGAGCCACGCTTCGCCCGTCGATCTCGGGGCCGCGGTGAAAGCCCGCGCACGCCTCGGCGCCGGCGCCGGACAGGAGATCGTTCGGGAAATCTGGGGTGTTGATCCCCAGCTCGTTACGCAGCGCGTTGGAGGCGAAGGCCAAGAGCGTCACGGTCTGCGCCTTCCAGCCGAAGCGGCCGACCCGTCGGCCCGCCCCCTCGTCGACCCAGTTGACGTGCCCGGCGATGCCGTCGCCGCGATCGGCGATGCCCGCGAGGATGACGTCGTCGGCGATGGTCTCGACCAGCCCCAGTCCGAACAGCGGCGGAGTGTCCCGCGTCGACACCGCATTCGCGAGCGCGGGGACGCCCGGCCGAAGCGCGCAGCCGTATCCCAGCTCGGCGACGGTGTGATTCCTCGCGATGGGGCCGCCGCGACCGGTCAAGTCGTCGAAGTTGCCGTGCGAGTCGATCGTCGCCACGCGAAACACGACCTGCTTCTCGTCGACTCCGCTGCCCCCCACCGTCGGGTTCCGATGGCAGCCACCGCACGAGGTCGCGTTGTAGAGCGGCCCGAGCCCGTGGTCGGGGGTGAACTCGTGGGCGAAGAGATCCGCACCGCTCGCGCCGATCACGACCGCGGGAAGATCGGGCGACGACGAGCGCGTTCCGCAGCTCGGGAGCAGTGCGCAGGCGACGGCGGCGAGCCCGGAGCCCACCGCTCCGAGCGTGCGGAGCTCAGAGCCCCTCGGCACCGAACGCCTCGACTTCCACCACGAGGCCCTCCGCCCCTGGAAAGCCGGGATGCGTGCCGCTCAGCGTGAGCCACATCCGGGTCGCGTCGCCCGAAGTCGCGATGCCGTTCAGCCGATTGCGCTCGAGCACGCCGATCCCCGGCACGTTCACCTTCCTCGCGGCGACCACTTGGCCACTCTGCGTCATGCGGACGATGGTGCCGTTTCCACGGTTCAGCACGTAGAAATCCGAGCCGCCCGCGAGCGTCGTTCCGCTCGAGAAGTCGCGGCTGACGCTCTCCATCACCGCAGGCGCGAGATCCATGGGGTCGTCGAAGAAGGGCGAGGTCAGCGTCGTCGTCTCGGTCACGCGAAAGAGGGACGAATCCTGGCTCAGCTTCACGAAGAGCACCGCGTTGCGCAGAGGGTCCGCGACATAGAGCGCCTTCGACGGCACCCAATTGAAGAGGATCCCGATGTGCGTCACCGCGGAGTTGATCGGGAAGCTCCGCGCGACGTCGACCTCCTGCGTCACCGGCCTGAACGTGCCCGCGGGCGCAAGGCCGTCCACGCCGAGCTGTACGTGCACCTGCACGAGCGCCCCGTCGACGGTCGCCGCCGCGAACACCGCGCGCCGCGTTCCGTCGGGTGAGGGGCCGAGGAGCGCAGTGCCGACGCTCCCCGTCGAGAGCGATCCGGGGATGATCTGAGGTAGGCGGTTGGTCGCGGTACCCGTGAACACGCCGCCCGCCGTCGCGCTCACGACCGCGGCGAGCGGTCGCCCGTCGGGATCCAGCACCGTGATCGTGCCGGCGCCGCCGGACGTCGGCGCATTGGCGATCCACGGGCGGCCGAACGCGTTGTTGATGGAGATGCCCACCGGGTTGCTCACGCTCGGCATGTCCGCGGTCACGGCGTCGGTATGGTAGACGCTGTTCAGGAAGTTCGCGGTTTGTGCGGCGTACACCCGCACGGCGCCGTCCAGTGTGGCGTCCTGCTTGCCCCCCTTCGCAAAATCGGGTGGCACGACGATGGGAGCCTTGGCCCCGATGTCGAGCGAGAGCACGGAGCCGGGCTGATGGTCGGTGCGCGCGAGCGGCGCCCCGTAGTTGGACGAGCTCGCCACGAGCAGCCGACTCGGGTCGAGAACCTGCCCGGGGCCCGTGAACGCCTGGAACGGCCCGTTCGTGAGGATCGGGCTCGCGTCGAGGAACGCGCCGACCTGACGAATCCCGCTGGCACCGTGAACACCGACGGCGACGAGCCTCGCGTCCAGTGTCCCCATCGAAGGGGTGAACCCGTCCGGTAGCGTGTGCAGCGTCGAGGAGTTCCTCTGCGAATCGCACGCGCCCGCCACCACCAGAACCGCGACTGCCGCACCCAGCGCCATGGGCACCCGGCGTAGCGATCGGGGGTTGGCGGTCAAAACTCCCATTGCAGGTGTCCGTTCACGCGATGCGCGATGCGCACGGGCTCTTCTTTGTAGTCCGTTACCCAGTATAGGTACTCGACGCCGATGCGCGAGTGGTCAAAGGGTCGGAAGTGAACCACCCCCCAACCGGCGCGATTGAGCGTGGCTTGGCCTGCCTCGAGATCGTCGTCGTTGGGGTCGTCCATTCCCGCGCCCACGCCGAGCGCGAGCCACTTGGCGGGCTCGGAGTAGAGCTCGGCCCAGAATCCGCGCGCCCGAATCTCGAGATCGCGGACCGGGTTGATTCCTTGGCCGATTCCGCCGCGCACGTCGGAGAGGTTCCTGCCGAGGAACGCCTCGCCGCGCAGTCCGTTCTTTCGGTAGAAGGGGACGACGAGCTCGCCGAAGACGCCGACCTGCTGGAACTGGTTCTGGCCGACGACCTTCTCGTTGAGGTGCTCGGTGGCGAAGTGGACGCTCGTGGCGAGCACGAACGGCTCGGTCGTCCAGAGGAGCGCCTGGAGCGCGGCACGCGCTTGCACGGCCGGGAGGCTGCCGAAGTTCAACCCCGCTTGGCCGGCGTTGTCGACGGTCCCGATCATCTGCGCCGCGGCCTCGAGGGAGAACAGGCCCTTGCCGTCGTCGAAGTGGGTCAGGCGAGAGATGCGCAGCTGCGGCGCCCGATCGCCGGCGTTGCCGACGCCCCACATGAGCGTGTCGGCGTTCGCCATCGGAATCAGGCGCGACACGAGCTGCCACGTCTGTCCGAAGAGCAGCCGGTACGCCCCCCACGAGAGCTCGGCGTACGCGTGCCGCATCCGGGGGGTCGCCCGGGACTCGCGGCCGCCGTTCTGAAAGTCGATCTCGACCTTCCCGTCGATCGTCACCTCGGGAGCGAGCCGCGACCTCGCGTCGAGGCCGAGGCGCGTCAGGCGCGGATGCAGAGAGAACTCGCCGCTCGGGTTCACGCCCGGCTGAAATCGGCTGACCGTGATGGGCGACTGCGGGCTGTTGAACGGCGCGCTGTCGCCGATGATGTCGAGGCGGAGGATGCCGTACGGCTTCACGGTCACGGGCGGCGGCGGTGGCGGCGCTGGCTCGGCTGGAGCCGCCGGTGCCGGCGCGGCAGTAGCCGGCTCGGGCGGCCGCGGATCAACCGCCGGCGCGGCCGGGTAGGCGCGCGGGTCCTGGCTCTGCTGGGCGAACGCAGGCCCCGCCGCAGTCAGCGTGAAGGCTAACCCAAACCCGACCGACACCCTTCGCACCTGCATGACCTCATTGTCCCACGCTGTCAGACCTTCGGTGAAGCCCTGACAGCTAGGTTATCCGCGGCGCCGGTGCTGGCGCGCTCGCGGGGAGCTCAGTCGGTCTCGCGCTCCGAAGAGCCGTCGTCCGAGTCCTCGCGCCCGCAGTCGTTGGGGTTGCCGACGCTGCGCCCATCACGATCGTGGTGATCGTCGTCGTTCTCGACGCGGCGCAGCGCGTGCCTGAGCACCTGGTTGCCGACCTTCCTCCCCAAGCCAACGCCGACGAGGTCGGCGTTGCGCGTGTGAATGCCGGCCCAAATTCGCGCCCCGACAACCTCGTCGACCATGGCGTTGAAGCTGTCGAAGTGACGCGCGATCGGCGGGTTCTGGGCGCGCCCGGCAGCGCTCGTCAGGTCGAGGCGGATGGGCGTACCGTGGCCGTGATCGTCGTCGTGGCCGTGATCGTCGTCGCCGTCCCCATCGTCGTTGTGACCGCGGAAGAGGAAGTTCAGGACCGCGGCCGCCGCCGCGCTCTGGGTCGCGTGGGAGCCCGGGAAGTCGGGGTGCGCGGGCGTGGTCCTGAGCGGCGCCCACGCCGGGTCGCCGACGGTGTCCGGATTGCCGTCGGTGTCGCCGTTGCGTATCGAGGTGATCGGCCTCCACGACGAGAAACCGGGCGACGTGGCCCACGCCTCTTTGCTGTCGTAGACGGCGATCTGCGCGTCCGCCAGCGCGAGCTCCATGAGCGCGAAGGTGCGGGCGGTCTCCTCGAGCGAGAGGTGCCTCGTCGCCGTGATCTGGCGCGCCGCCTGGTTCCACGGGTTCAGTGTGGGATCGAACCAGAAGTTCGCCGCGTCCGTCTGGTCGGGGGTGCGCGTCGTGCTGTTGAGGGCGCCGAGCGACTTCACCTCGTTGTAGTCCGCGGTGTAGGCCGCGCTCGAGATGGCGAGCGGCGGATCGGTACGGAACTGCGAAGGGCTCTTCAGGACCCACGGAGTCACGAACGCATACTGCGGGTCGACGAAGGCGGCGAACGCCGGCGCCGTCGGAACCCAGACCCCCGGCCCGGTCGCCGGCGTCCAGAGCGGGTTCAGGGGGCCCCAGGTCTTGACCGCCGTGCTCCCGTCCGTCGCGCGGAGCGCGAGCGTCTGCGCGGCCGCCGCCTCGCCGAGCGCCACGCCGTCGGCCCGCCCCGCCGCCGGCAGCCCCGCGAGCGCGGTGTTGTATTTCGCGTCCAACGTCACCTGGTCGATGGGGAACAGCTGGACGAGCGCGTAGTGCGCCGCCGCGAGCGCCGCCGCGGTGCCTGACGCCCCCGCCACGAACGGGAGCTTCGCCTTGTAGGGTGTGTAGTCGCCGACGATCGAATTCACCGCCTCGAACACCGAGACGTGCACAATCGCAGCGACGCGCGCGCGTCGAATCGCGCTCGGCACGCGCGCGTTGATCTCGTTGATCGTGATGAGGTTCCAGTCCGCGATGACCTGGCCACCGAAGACCAGCGAATCCTGGCTCTGACCCGCCTGCCCCACGCTCTCCTTCGAGGGGGACCCGCAACCCCCCATGCAGGCGAGAACGAACAGGCCAACACTCCCGAGGATCATGTGGCGCGACTGGTTCATAGAGCTCTCCTGATTCTTTGGAATCCGCCGTGGCGATCTGCCGCAGCTGGTCGCCTCGAGACGATACCGAGACATTCAGCCAGAGAGCAGCAAGTGTGCCCTGATTATGTGTAGTAAGTGCCTGATGTTACGCGGCAGAATCCTGCCATCGACGCCAAGCGTAGACGCGCCGTCCACAAGTCACCCGTGCCTATGCCCCCGGCTGGAGCGCCGCGCGTCAGCGAACGCGTTGATTTGAAAGACTTGTGGAGGATGAGTCACACCGGCGTGACACCCGTCGACCTCCGGACCACAAAATGTGCTGTAAGATTGAGGGTTTATTGTCGACCATGTGGGTGACAGGCCGCTCGTACCCTACAGCGGCGCCGCTCGGAGCGCCTGCTTCAACTTCAACGTGGAGCCCGCGCGACCGTCAGTTCGGCTTCAAGGCGCCCGCATAGACGTAGTTGCCCACCTTCTTGCCGAGCTCCACACCCACGGTGTCCGCGGTCCGCGTGTGAATGCCGGCCCAGATGCGCGCGCCGACGACCTCGTCGACCATCGCGTCGAAGCTGGAGAAGTGGCGCACGACCCCCGGCGCTTGGTCGCTCGTGAGATCGAGGGTGACCACGGTCGCCGGGAACAGTTGCTTGAGAACCTCCGCCGCAGCGCTGCTCTGCGTGGCGTGCGACCCGGGGTAGTCGGGGTGGGCGGGCGTGACCCGGAGCGGACTCCAAGTCGGATCCGCCACGAGGTTGGCGTTGCCGCCTCCGGCGCGGATGGCGGTTATGGGTCGCCAGAACGCGTAGGCGAGCTTGCTGTCGTAGACGGCCACCTGCGCGTCCGCCAAAGTCAGGTTCAGGAGCGCGAACACGCGCGCCGTGTCCTCGAGCGTGAGCTGCTGTCGAATCGCGAGGACGCGCGCCGCCTGATTCCAGGTGCTGAGCGTCGGATCGAACCAGAAGTTCGCCGCCTCCGTCTGGTCCGCCGTGCGGGTCGTGCTGTTGATGGCTCCGAGGGACCTGACCTCCTCGTAGTACGCGGCCCAGGTCGGGCTGTCCAGCGCCGGCGGAGGCCCGGAACGAAACTGGTCGGGGGACGTCAAGATCCACGGCTTCACGAACGCGAACTGCGGATCGGTCAGCGGGGCGAACGCCTCCGGCGCCGGAACCCATACACCTGGCCCGCTGCCGGGAGTCCACGGCATGTCGGCATCGCTGCCGTCCCCCTGCCTCAGTGCGACGATCTGAGCGGCGACCGACTCGCCGTACGCGACGCCGGAGTCTCTTCCCTTCAACGGCAGTGTCGCGAGCCGCGCTTGATACTTCGAATCCAGGCTCCCCTTATCGCTCGGAAAGAGCGCGATGAGGGCGCCGTGCGCGGCGCCGAGCGCGGTTGCCTCGGGCGAGATTCCCGGCGGTGCCGCCGCGTGCAACGCATACGAATGGTACTTGCCAAAGATGGAGTTGACCGCGTCGAAGACGGAGATCTGCACGATCGCTGCCAGCCGCGCGCGCCGAATCGCGCTCGGCACTTTGCCGTTCGCGGCGGTGCCGAGGCTGATTTCCTGCAGCGTGATCGCGTTCCAATCGATGACGATCTGCCCGTTCGTGATCGGAGGCGCGGCGTCGTCGTCGCCCTGGCCCGCCGGCACGCCTTCCTTGCCTCCCAAGATCGAAGCGCACGCGATGGTTGTGGCAGCGACGAAGATTGTGGCTCGCCGCCAGAACGAAATCCGACCCATGGCGGCATGTTACCACGAACTCTCGCTCGGTCAGCTCCCCCGACGCTTACGGCGTGCAGCCGGAGCCGACCGACGACGAGGCGGGGTCGACACTCCGAGCAACGGACACGCGTCAGAGCACGCTCAGCCCGTACGAGAGCGACAGGATGGCCGAGCGATCGGGCTTGTTGAAGAACAGTCCGACGCTCGGCGCAGTCTGCACGAGAATGAGCGCAGCGCTGCTCAGCTCGCCGAAGTTCCACGTGTTGATGAGCTGCACCGTCGCCCGAGAGTCCAGCGTGTTGGCCTGAATCTGGAGGATCGAGCGCGCCAGCGCCGTGTAGGAGAAAGCGGTCCGCGAGCTGACCTGGTGACCGGTCAGGTGCTTGGACGCCATGTCGAGGAAGAGCAACCTGTAGAGCGTGGAGGTCGAGAACTTCCCGACGTTCGTGCCGAGCTGCACCTGGGGAGAACGCTGATACCCGTAGAAGAGCTCTCCTTCCGTGTAACTGAGCGCGGCCTCGTACCGCCTCCGGGGCGGCGAAGAGATCGAGAAGACCAGATTGTTCACGTCATAGCGCGCAGCGGGAATCGTCACCTGTCCGTCGGCGATCGTGAACGGCTTGCGGACGCCCTCGATCGACGGCTGGAACGCCACCGAGATCACCGTTCCATTGATGAGGAAGGCTTGGAAGGAGAGGTTGACGCGGTCGTAGAGGAGCTGATCCTGCTGTGTCCTCGCGCGCGCGACGAGCGCCCGCAGATCGATTTCGTGCACGAAGTCGTTGTTGACGATGGGCGTGTAACCGCCGAGCGCGGTGACGGTTTTGGCGCCCGTCGCTTGGAAGTAGCCGAGCTGCGGGTCGAAGCCGTTCGACACGTCGAGGTAGGTAAGGCGCGCCTCGAAGTCTGCGCTGTCCCAGTGGATGTCCCCCTGGGCGACGAGGCCGCTGGGGGCGCGCTCCGTCGCGCTCTCGGCCACGAAGCCCGAGACGACGAGGTTCTCGTTCATGAAGGCGACCGAGCCATCGACCCCCGTAGCGAGGTATCCGACGGGTCCTGTCGGGCCTGCGAGCGGCTGCGTGTACGCCGGGCGGTCGCCGCGTCGGAGCAGGATGATGCTGCCGATGCGCGTGCCTCCCCCGAAGAAATGATTCACGCGCGCCACCGTGACGTTGTCGCTCACGCTGATGCGAGGGTCCGGCGTCGAGATGCCGACGTTCATGACCGCCGCTTCGGTGCCGCTCTCGCGTAGAATGCTCTTGGCCGAGTAGAGGATCGGCACTTCCGCGTACTTGGGGTTCGACTGTGAGCCGTACGCGATCAGCCCGACGCGGCGCGAATAGAAGAGCTGCGCGTTGTCGCCACCCATCTCGAAGCGTGCGCGATCCTCGGCGAAGAAAGGACGCGTCTCCGGGTAGGCGAGCTCGAAGCGATCGAGGTTCGTGAGGGCTTGATCCGGTGGCACCGACGAGAAGTCGGGGTTGATCGCCAAGTCGACTTGCAGCGGGCCGACAGGGCGAAATCGGGCGTACAGGCCCGCATACCCGAGGAGGTTGCCCTGCTTGCCCGCGAAATCGCGAAGCCTCGAGGTCGTCGGCTTGTCGGAGCGATACTTGCCAAGGACGAACGGCTGGAGGAAGAGCCTCTTGCCCGGGTGGATGTTCGAGAGGCCCAGAAGGTGCCCGCTGAACGAGGGGGGCGTCGCGAAGCCCGGCGCGGGCGTCACGAGCGACCATGTCGCGCGCACGCCCACGGGGGGGATGTCGCGTCGGAAGTTGATGCCAATGGCGAAGTCGCCGTCGTGCGATGGCAGGCCGAGCGTGCTCCACGGGATGGCGTACTCCGCGGTCCACGAGTCGGCATCCGCTTTGGTGTCGACATCCCAAACTCCGCGCCAGTCCAGGTTCGCCACGTCCCCGTTGCGGCTCTGATCGACGTCTGCCCTCACGCCCATGCGCGAGACGGCGAACGCCCGCTGGTTGGTATGGTCGTGACGTGCGTCGACGCTGACGGCGAAGAACTCCCCGGAGAACAAGATGGCCTCGGCCGAGGGATACGAGTTGTCGCGCTCGTCAGGCCCGCGGTAGAGGCAGCGAGCCGCGACGTACAGGTAGTCGTCGTCGTAGGCCACTTGAACGGACGTCGGATCCGGCGCCTGCTGACCGTATGGCTTCGAGAGCGCGTTCAGAAAGCGGCTATCGATCGGCGCGACCTTCCACACCCCGTCGTCGAGGACGCCATCGATCTTCGGCGGCACGCTCGTCCGCACGGCCGTGTACGTCCTGTGACCGTGCTCGGTCCACAGTCGTGGGTCCGCTCCCTGCTGCCCCGCGGACGGCAAGGGGGGCAAGGGGGGCGCGGGCGGAAGGGGCCGTGACGGGGCGGGAGCCGCCGCCGCCGACGACGACGCTGCCGCCGAGGTGCGCGCGGTGAGCTCGGCGAGGCGCGCCTCGGCCCTGGCCTTCGTGCTCGCCCACATCTGCTGGCCGACCCTGTCGCCCGGCGCAATCGGTGGCGACGCCTTCACGAGCTCCGAGTACGCCTCGATCGCCGAGGTGTCATGCCCGAGGTGGTAGTGCGCGTTCGCGATCCCTTCGAGCCCCACGATGCTGCGGGAGGCGAGGTTCGCGGCATAGTACTCGCCGAGCGCGACGTGCCAGTTGCTTGCCGCTGCTGCCTCCGCCCCGCGCTGCAAGTGGAGGCGCGCCTCGTTGTCGGCTGCGCTTGGCCCCGCGACCTGCGGTCTATCGGGATGCTTGTCTCGTCGCTGAGCCTCGGCGCTGCTCACGAGCAAGGACGTGACGAGCGCCGCGGCCCAACCCAAAAATCTGGAGACTGCCTCACCACGGCTTTGCATTTCGGTCGCTGCCAACCCAGGCTCCTAGATCGTGCCCAGAGTGTCAACGCCGTGGCGAAAGGCGCGCGATGCCGCGTCGCTCGCTCGACGAGCTTCCCGCATCCCCTTCACGACGCTTCGCCGACGTCCCCCGGCGCGTCCCCCGCGGTCGCCCCGTCCGGCTTCGGTCCCTGTTGGTCGAGCGTTGCGTCCGCCCCGGCCCCGGCGTCCGCGGGCGGCTGGGGGCTCGCCGGCACCTGCGGAGGGTAGACGTACTGGCCGATGCTCGAGAGGATCACGTCGGTCGCCTTCTCGGCGATCATGTAGATGGGTAGCATCGGGAACGCCCCCGGGATGCGCGGGAAGACGGACGCATCCACGACGCGAAGGCCCGTCGTGCCGCGCACGTTGAAGCTCGAGTCGAGCACTGCCATCGGGTCGCCGTCCGCGCCGATCTTGCAGGAGCACGCGCAGTGGTGGCCGAACGCGCGGTTCTTGATGAACTCCTCGAGGTCCGCGTCTGTGACGACGCTCGGCCCCGGCATCTGCTCGGTGAGGCCCCCGTCCAGCATCTGGTTGGTCGTCCCGCTCATCTGCCGCGCAAACCTCACCGCTTCGACGAGCGAGCGCATGTCGTCCTTGGTCCCGTCGGTGGAGGCGGCGCCATCGTCGAAGTAGCGGAAGTTGATCGCCGGCGGGTCCCACGGATTGCCCGTCGCGAGCTTCACCGAGCCGGCGGGGTTGTGCGTGTGGGTCTTGATGATGAGCCAGGTAAAATGGTGGGCGTCGGCGTGGCCGTTGACCGAATATCCGGGGTAGTAGCCGTAGTACTTGCCCGGTATGAGGAGGATGATCAGATCCGGGGCGGGCTCGCCGGGCATCGATCTCTTCAGCACCGCAGTGTTGAGGGAGTTCGAGATGTACGGTCCCTTGCCCGTCTCCCAAAGCTGGTAGCAAGGGTCCTGCTTGGGGTCGCTCGGCTTCCAGTCGCACTGCGACACGGGCAGGTCCGACGTGAACGTGTTGACGACCGTGACCTCGTAGCGGTCCTGCAGGTTCTCGCCGACGCCGGGGAGGTCGACCACCACGGGAATGCCGAACTGGGCGAGCTCGTCCTTCGGCCCAACTCCGGACAGCTTGAGCAGCTGCGGAGTGTTGAACGCGCCGCCGGCGACGATGATCTCGCGGAGCTTGGGCAGGTCGCCCGGCGCCGTGAGCACGCGCCTCGACAGAGCCTCAGGGTACTGGATGGCGTTGGGGTCCGCGCGGTAGACGTGGGGCGCGTCGATGTACTCGATTCCGACCGCTCGCTTGCCGTCGAAGAGGACGCGCGTGACGAGCGTGTCCGTCCGAATCAGCAGATGGTCAGGAAATGCGCTCGCGGTGTCGATGATGTAGTCACGCGACTGCCGGCGCCGCCCATGGAAGGTGGAGAGCGGCATGTTGATGACGCCCTCGTAGTCCTCGCGTATCGGACCGGGCTCGTTCGGGTCTCTCCGCAGGAGCGTGTAGAGCTCTTTGGCCGCTCCGACGAACGTGTCCGTGTCGCCCCTGACCTTCCCAGGAAACGCGGGATCCCCATTGCCGATCTGGCCCATCGCGTACGCCGCGCTCAACGCGCACCGGAGGAGCTTGCCGCCGTTCGTGAGCACGTTGGCCAGGTCGTTGTTGACGTCGCCCATCGTGAACGTCGGATCGAGCGTGGCGATGTGGAACCAGCCATCGAAGCCGTGCCCTGGCGTGCCCCGCGGAAGGTAGTCGCAACTCTCGAGGGCTTTAAAGTAGCGGAGCATGTTCTCCGCGCTCCACGAGTCGTCACCGGTGACCTTGGCGATGTCGTTCCAGTCGAAGTCTTGCGCCGTCAAGGTGATCATCGGGCTGTGCGCCGTGCACCCGCCGAGCGTTCCGCCGCGCGGGTAGTAGATGCGCGGCTGGCCGTTGACCACGACCGTCTTGGGGTCGAGCGATTGCTGGGCCGGATCGGTGTAGTGAGAGACGTAAAACGGCCAGCTCATCGCGGGGTCTTCGGCAGACGCCGGGTGAAACGCCGGTACCTGGTAGATGGGGTTGCCGCCGTTGTCGGCGCCCGCCTCGACGAGCAGGACCTTCCGCCCGTTGCGCGCGAGGTTCGCTGCGAGGGGGCCGCCGCCCGCCCCCGAGCCGATGACGATGTACTCGACGTCCGAATACTCGCTCGGCAGACTGCAGCCTGCATCGGCGTCGGTCGTCGCGGCTACGCCGGCGGCTCCTAGCAGCTTCAGAAAGAACCGGCGTCCGAGGGTGTGCGGCACCGCCGCGTCGGGTGACTGCAAGAACGGTTTCTTCGTGCGCATCGCTGTCACCCGGGCTCGGTCGAAGCGTCCTGTGTGGACGCTTCCGTCGCGGCGTCCCGCGCAGGGGCCGAATCCGGTGCCGGGGAGCTGTCCGGGACGACGCCGCGCGGAGGCGGATCCCCGATGCAGTAGGACTGCCCGACGCAGCCCGATCGCAAGTCGCACGCCCCAGAAATGCCAGGGGGGCTCGTACAGCAGCACCCCCCGAAGCACTGGTCGCTCGACTTGCACGGCGTGCCGAAAGCGGCGTCGGCTGGAATGAGCGAACGATCGACGGCAATCGCAAGCTCACACGACATCACGAGTGCGGCAACTCCGCCGCCCATTGCAGTGGCGAGAAAGGTGCCGGCCGCGAACAGTCGAATCGGTGAGGTCAGGACTGCACTCGCTCTCTCAAAAGGTAACGATGGTGCCGTATTGCGCCTTTCTCCCGGACGACGCCTTGCTCGGTAGCAGAAGGAGCACGAGGGTCGTGACGCCCAGCGTGACCGCCATGCCGAAGCACAGATCCGCGGCGAGTGCCGTACCCTCCGCGGCGTCGGCCCGCGCGGTCGTCGGGTTGCGCCGGTAGGCAGCGGCATCCGAGAGCGCCACGAAGCCGAGCACGGTTCCTGCCGCTGCCGTCAACGCGGCTGCGACGCCCGTTACAGCGATGAAGGTCGACGGATTCGTGGCGTCGGATGAACTGGGAATCGGAGGCGGCAGCTCCCCAGGCTCGGTGCGCTGCGACGCGGCCGGTAGCGGAGCTGCGGGCGGTGGCGGAGCCGCTACGGGCGTCGCCGAGGACGGTGGCGGAGCCGCTACGGGCGGTCGCGGAGCCGCGGCGGGCGTCGCCGAGGAAAGCGGTGGCGCGGACGGGAGCGGAGGCGCGGCAGGCAACGCAGTGCTCGACGTCGCCGCGGGTCCTGGAACCCTTTGGGCGTACGCGGGCGGGACGCGCGCGCTCGGCGCCAACCCGACGACCGCGACGACCGCGCATCCGACCGCCCCGAGGAAACGTCGACTGGACATGGGCCCTCACGGGATGAGGCTACAAGCACCTCCCTCCTTCCGCCAGACCCTGCCCAGGAGGCAGTCCTCCACGAGCTCGCGCGCGCATATCATCGACTACAGGCACGCCGAGTGCGGGTACGCGATGTCTGGGAGCCATGCGCTACCCGTAGATCCTTTGACCGTTTCGTTCGAACGACTCCCGCTCTAGGCTAGGATCGCCCAAGCGTCCCCTCCTCCAAACAAAGGATCCCGCCATGAGTAACTCCTTTCGTCAGCGTCTGCGCAAAGGCGAGCGTCTGATCGGTCCGATGGTGTGCCTGGGCTCCCCGGAGATCGTGGAGATCCTCTGCGGCGCGGGCTTCGACTGGCTCTTCCTCGACGCCGAGCACTCGCCCATGTCGCCCTTGATCTTGCAGCACATGATCATGGCCGCACGCGACGTGCCCTGCGTCGTGCGCCTCCCCAACCACGACGAGCAATGGCTCAAGTCCGCGCTCGACTGCGGCGCGGCCGGCGTCATCGTCCCCCAGGTGAACACCGCGGACCAGGCACGCGCGCTCGTGCGCTACGCGAAATACGCGCCCGACGGACAGCGCGGCGTCGGCGTCGCGCGCGCCCACGGATACGGCCGGGGATTTGCCGACTACATCGGGCGCGCCAACGAGGACACCGCCGTCATCGTGCAGGCAGAGCACATCGACGCGGTGAAGAACATCGACGCCATCACCAGCGTCCCCGGCATCGACGCGATCTTCGTGGGGCCCTACGATCTCTCGGCAAGCATGGGCAAGTCCGGACAGGTGGCCGATCCCGAGGTCGTCGCCGCCATCGACAAGGTCGCCAAGACTGCGCTGGCGAAGAACGTGCGCATGGGGATCTTCGGCGTCTCCGCGGACGCGGTGAAGCCGCAGCTCGCGCACGGATTCACGCTGATGGCCGTGGGCGTCGACACCATGCTTCTCGGGCAAGCCGCGCGCGGCTTGTGCGAGGCCATGAAGTCCTAGGCATGAGCGCGGATCGCGGCACGCTACCTCCGTCCGACGACGAGCTGACGAAGAGATCGGTAGGACGCTTTCAGGAGAAGGTGGACGCCGACGCCGAGCTCACGCGTCATCGGCCCTCGTCCGAGGCGATGGGCAAGATCCATCGCGCGACCTCGACGCTGGAGGGCTTCGCCACCGCGTGCGAGGTCTACGCCGATCGCCCGTGCTTCGGCGAGCGCGCGTTCGAGGTCGCGCTTCCACCGGGCCGCGAGGGGCCCCTCCGCCACTCGCCGGGGTTCGTCACGATTCGCTACGGCGAGCTCTGGTCGCGGGTGGCAGCGCTCGCCAGCGGCGTCGTCCACCAGAGGCTCGCGCGGACGGGAGACTTCGTCGGCGTCTTCGGCTTCGGCAGCGTCGACTGGATGGTGGCAAACCTAGCGTGCAGGTTCATCTCGACCACGTCGGTCCTGCTGCAATCGAACAGCCCCACCGCGGACCTGCGACACATCGCCAACGAGACCGGCATCGTCAGCCTGGTGTGCAGCGCGTCCCTCCTCGACGCCGTCGAGGCGCTGCTCCCCGGGTGCCCTACCATCAAGAGCCTCGTCGTGATGGACCACGGCAAGGAGGCGCCGGACACGCGCGAAGCCCTCGTGGCACGGTGGCGAGGGCTACAACGCGAGGGCTTGTCCGTTCGCATGATGAACGAGGTGGAGGCGCTCGGGCGCGAACGCGGCTTGGTCCCGATGGTTCCGCCGTCGCGCGGCGACGATCCCGATCCTCCGGTGACTCTCTTCCACACCTCGGGGAGCACTGGCCGGCCGAAGAGCATGCTCCTCCGCGAGGATCTCTTCTGGGGGCAGTGGGTCCGCCCTTATGCCGAGTCGAGCGCCTACGGCTTGAGCGGGTTTTCGATCGTCCAGCTTTGCCACACGCCGCTCAACCACGGTCGCGGCTGGCGCGAGGTGAACTACTCGATGATCAAAGGGGGCGTCACGTACTTCGTGACGAAGACGGACATGTCGACCCTCATGGACGACATCCGCCTCGTGCGGCCCACGGTCATTTGGACGGTCCCGCGAATCGCCGGGATGTTCCACCAGCGTCTCGTCGCGGAGCTGGCGAAACGCGGCGTCGCGAGCCCCGACGATCCCGCGGTCGATCGAGGAACGCTGGACCTCGTGCGCGACGCCGTCTTCGGCGATCGCGTCGTGTGGCTGAACCTCGGCGCCGCCTCCGCGCCGCCCGAAGTGGTCGCGTTCGTACGTCGCTGCCTCGACGCTCCGATCGTCGACGTGTACGGCACGATGGAAGCGTCGATCATCGCGCGCGCCGGCAAGATCGAACGAAAGTACGTGACCGATTTCAAGCTCGTCGATCGGCCGGAGCTCGGCTACACGAAGGCCGACGAGCCGTATCCGCGTGGCGAGCTCTACGTGAAGTCACGCTCGACGATCTCCGGGTACTACATGGACGAGGGCGCCACCAAGGAGCTCATCTCCGACGACGGATTCATGATCACCGGCGACATCGTGGAGCTTCGCGCCCCCGAGGTCATCGCGTGGGTGGACCGGGCCAAGAACGTGCTGAAGCTCTCGCAAGGCGAGTTCGTCGCCGTGTCGCAGCTCGAGGCGCTCTTCAGCACGCGGACGCCGTACATCCAGCAGGTCTACGTCTACGGAAACGCGCATCGCGCGTACGTGCTCGCGGTGATCGTCCCCGACCTCGCGGCCGCCCAGGCCCACCTGCGCGAACGCGGCGTCTCCTTCGACGACGCGGCGCTGAAGCAGCTGCTGCGCGACGAGATCAACCGCATCGCCAAGGAGGAGAAACTCCGCGGACACGAGAACCCCCGCGATTTTCTGGTCGAGCGCGAGCCGTTCACGCGCGAGAACCGCCTCCTCACCGAGAGCGCCAAGCCCGCGCGACCGCGCCTCAAGGCGCTGTACGGCGTGCGCCTCGAGGGGCTCTATGCGGCGATCGAGCGGGCACAGCACGCCGGGCTCTCCGCCGCCGCGGCCGCGGGCGCATCCATCGCCGACGTGGTGACGAGCGCGCTGCAGATGACCCTGGGGCTCACCGAAGGCGCGCTCGCGCGGAGCTTCATCGACCTCGGGGGCGACTCGATGGGCGCCGTCGAGCTCACCACCGCCTTGTCGGCGGCATGCAACGTCGACGTGCCTATCGGTCTCGTGCTCGATCGAACCAGCACCGTGGGAGCGATCGTGTCGTACGTCGAAGGCGCACTGGCGGAGAAGGCGGGAAACCGCCCGAGCTTCGAGCGGGTCCACGGACGCACCGCCGACGTTCTCCGCGCCGACGATCTCACCGTCGCGAAGCTGCTCGGCACGAGCGACTTCGCATCGGCCGCGCGCGCGGCGCTCACGGGGAACGCGAAGGTGGCGCTCCTCACCGGCGCCAATGGATTTCTCGGGCGTTTTCTGGTGCTCGAGCTCCTGGCGCGCCTCCCCGCGCCGGGCGGTAAGCTCTATTGCGTCGTTCGCGCGCCGAGCGACGCTGTCGCGAGCGAGCGCCTGCGGGAGACGTTAATCGCGCAGGACCCGGCGCTGGCGGAGCGCTTCGCCGCGCTCTCGGCGAACGGCCGGCTGGTGGTGCTCGCCGGCGATCTGATGAAGCCGCGCCTCGGCCTTTCGCAAGAGGTGTACGGCCGCCTCTGCGAAGAGGTCGACTGCGTCGTGCACAACGGCGCGCTGGTGAACCACGCGCTCAGCTATAGGCAGCTCTTCGAGCCGAACGTCCTGGGCACCGCCGACGTGATCTCCCTCGCGCTGACCCACCGCGTGAAGCCGATCAGCTTCATCTCGTCGATCGCGGTGGCGCTCGGTCTCGGCCACGAGGCGGCCGTGCGCGAGGAAGCATCCGCGCGCACCCTCTCACGCGCGCGGCCAGCGATGGGCGGCCACGCGTCGGGATACGGCCTGAGCAAGTGGGCGGGGGAGCTCTTGTTGGAGGACGCCGAGGAGCACTTCGGCCTGCCAGTCCGGGTCTTCCGGTGCGGCAACATCATGACGCACACCCGGTACCACGGGCAGGTGAATGCGTCGGATCACCTGACCAGGCTCCTGTGCGGCATCGTGGCGACGGGGGTGGCACCGGCGTCGTTCTACGTCGACGGCCGAACGCCGCGGCCGGCGCACTACGACGGGCTTCCGGTGGACGCGGTTTCGCGCGCGATCGCCGCGTCGAGCGTGGAGCTCGGACGGGCGGCAGGCGAAGCACGGTACGCGACGTACCACCTCGTCAACCACCACACCGAGGACGGGATCGGGCTGGACACCTTCGTCGAGTGGGCGCGCGCCGCGGGCTACGACATCGGGAAGATCGGCGACTACGCCGAGTGGTACACGACGTTCGTGGAGCGGCTCGTCGCGCTGCCCGAACCCGTGAAGCGCCGCTCTCCATTGCAAATCGTCCAATCGTTGCAACGTCCCGCCATCCGCGGCGGCGAGCTCCGCTTCGACAACGAACGCCTTCGGGCACGCCTCCGCGCGCGGGGCGCCGCGGACGATGCGATCGAGCTACGCAGCGTCGACGAGGCGCTCATGCAGAAGTATTTCCGCGACATGGTCGCCCTCGGCTTGATCGACCCACCGCAGCGCACACGGTCTGGGTGATCTCGCCGACCCGCGGACGGAAAGACGCGCTTAGAGGGGCACGTGCGCCGCGATCCTGTCGGAGCCGGCCTTCGATTCCAGCCTAGGCCTCGGCTCCCACCGACAGTTGCAAGAACGCGTCGTCTTTCTGGAGGACTTTGAGCTTGTACTGCGACGGCATGGTCCCCTTCGCGACGCAGTGCTGCATGTAGCGCTCGAACATGAGCGGCGTGCCGATGCGGACCTTGGTGGCTCCGAGGCGGCCGCTCCCGCGCTTCGAGAGGTATTCGTCGTTGTGCCGCGATAGCTCCTTGTCGAACTCCGCCGCGATCGCTGCCACCTTGTCGGCGTCGACACTGCCCGGCAGGTTCAGATCCAGGACGAGCTCGTAATAGGGCGGGCTATCCCACCGCGGGAGGCACGTGAAGTTGTCGGCGGCGATCTTCAGCGTCTCGAGCGTTCGCGAAATGGCGCCGTGCACCTGCTGCTCGGTCAGCTTCTCGCCGGTGAAGGACGACGCAACGTTGGATCTCCCCAGGAACTCGACACGAGGGACGCCGCCCACGTACTCGAGCACCTCGAGGACGTCGCCGATGGCGTACCGGAAGAGGCCGTTGCGGAGCGTCATGATGACTTGGTACTGCTTTCCCACTTCGAGCTGATCGAGCGAGAGCGCGTGATTCTGCCCGACCGCGGTCTCCGCCACGGGGACGAACTCGTAGAACGCGTTCGTCACGGCGAGCAAGCCGGCGCTCGGGTGATCGTCGACGGGCACTGCGATGAGCCCCTCCGAGCTGGACGTGTAGTTGGGCCGCACGTCGGCGCGCCCGAACAACGCCTCGAGCTTCGGCAGGTACATCTTCGCCGTCGCCGACTTCCAACAGAGCACGAAGCGCATGCCCGGCCACACCGTGCACGGCCGAAAGTCTCCACGTGAAGCGAGCTCCGCGAGCTGATCGGCGCGTTTGGGGTTCGGGCGGCCGCCGGGCTTGCCGAGGACCATCCCGTGCCGCACCTCGTCGATCAACCGATCCTGATTGCCCTTCAAGTGCTCGGCCAGCGAAAGGAGAGAGCTGGGGTTGTACGTGACGACCCCGCGGAGGTTCTCCTCGACGGCGCCGCGAAGCCGGAAATAGATCCGGTCGCTGTAATCCCCCAGCTCCTCCGGCACCCGCGAAGCCAGCGACCACGGCGGGTCCCAGTCTTCGCTCCCGAGCGAGAAGTCGCGGCTCGAGTAGCCCTGGTACGGGATCCCGGCGAGGTGGGTCTTCGTCTTCCTCGCGTCCATCATCAGGTCGAGGACGCTGTGGGGGTGTTCCAGGATCTCGGGGTACCTGCTCAAGAGGTGTGCCCACATCGCGTGACGCGGCGGGGTGCGGCCATACAGCAGATCGCTCCTCGTCGTGGGAATCCGCTTGGGCTCCGCGCTCGTTCCGCTCGTCCTGGCGAACATGATGGGCTTCTCGTACGTGAGCACCCTGTCCTCGCCGGCGGCGACGCGATCGATCCACGGGGCCAGCCCCTCGTAGTCCCGAATGGGCACGTTGCGGCGAAACGCGGCGATGTCGCGAATCCCCGCCCAATCGTGCTCGCGCCCGAACGCCGTCTCGCGGTTCGCCGTGACGATGTCCGTCAGCACCCACTCTTGAGCGAGCTTCGGGGCGTCGAGGGCGCCGCGGAAGTAGCGGCCGTGCTCGGTGGTGATCCGCTGAAATCTGCGCGCGTCTTCATCCATGGCCAATCAGCTCCAACCCGTCGAGGTCCATCGCGCGGCGCGCGTGACGTAGCGCTCGAGCACGGGGCGATCGAGCGTGACTCCGAGCCCAGAGCCAGGCAGGTCGTCGCAGAGGTAGTCGTCGTCCGCCTCGACCGGCTCGCGCGTCACCCGCTCCGCGAACAGCGCGCGGATGTCCGCCCCCTCGTAGGACACGACGGGGCCTATTGAGCCCATGAGCTGCCGCGACGCGGCGCCGAGGATGCCCATCTGGCCGACCTGCGCCCCGACCTGAATGCTCTTGTCGTTCCTGAACGCGAGCTCGGCGAGGCGGAGGGACCGAAGGAAGCCTCCGCATTTCGAGATGCGAATGTTGAACAGGTCGCATGCCTCGGCTTCCACCGCCCGAACCCCGTCCTCGAAGCTGCACAGCGACTCGTCGAGCATGACGCGGGCGGCGGTCCTCCGGCGTATCTCCGCGCAGCCCGCGAGGTCGCCCTGCGCGATGGGCTCTTCGTACCAAGCGACGTCGAACGGGCGAAGCTCCGTGATCCTCGTGACGGCCTCGTCCACCGACCACTCCATGTTGGCGTCCAGCGAGAACGTCGATCGCGGAAAGCGCTCGCGGAGCCGTCGGATGCGCGCGACGTCCTCGGCCCGACCGGCGCCCGACTTGACCTTGATGTGGCGCGGAACGCCGGTCAGGTCCGCCGCGAACTCTTCGGGCGACTTCGTCAGATCGCAGACCTTGGTCCCCGCATAGCGCCCGCCCTTGTACGACGTGAGGCCCGGCTCGATGCCGATCGCGACGGCGGCGTCACGCAGCGGGCGATCGAACTTCTTTCCCACGATGTCGAGGAGCGCGAGCTCGATGGTGCACGCGGCGGCGAGCCCCTGGCGGCCGCCCCGCGCCATGCGATGGCTCAATTCGAGTGCTTCCACGCGGCGCAAGGCCTCGCGAAAATCGCCCGCGGACGCCGCGTTCGCGAGCTCGTCGACGTCCACCGACGTGACGGCGTCGAACGCGCCCGGCACCGTCTCTCCCGTAACGTACTCGCGCGGCAGGCTCTCGCCGAGGCCCTCGAAACCACCCGCGCTCAGACGGAAGACGAGGTTCTCGGACGCTCGGCGGGTCGCCCGCGAGTGTCCGAACGGACGCCGCATGGGCATCTCCACCACGTACAGTTCGGCGTCGGCCATGCGTCTCTCGTGGGCACTCCCAAAGCGGCGTCTTGTCCGATGAACAGTAGACTCCAAGACCACAGGAGGATCAAGCGCCCGCAACCATGATACCGTGCCTAGGTGCGCCACGGCGGCAAGATCCTCGCAGAAGCTCTCGCCGGCCATGGCGTCAGGTTCGCGTTCGGCGTCCCGGGTGAGAGCTACCTCCCGCTCCTCGACGGCTTGCACGACGTCCGCGATCGCGTGTGTTTCGTGACGTGCCGCCATGAGGGTGGCGCGGCGTACATGGCCGAGGCGTATGCCAAGCTCACCGGAGAGCCCGGCGTGCTCTGCGTGACACGCGCGCCGGGCGCCGCGAACAGCTTGGTGGGCGTCTTCACGGCGCTTCAGGATTCTTCGCCCATGATCGTGCTGGTCGGGCAGGTCCCGAGCACGACGGTCGACCGCGAGGCATTCCAAGAGGTCGACTGCCGTCAGCTCTACGGGCCGCTCGTGAAATGGGTGGGGCAGATCGATCGCGTGGAGCGAATCCCGGAGTACGTCAGCCGCGCGTTTCATACCGCCACCGCGGGTCGGCCAGGTCCCGTCGTCCTCGTCTTGCCCGAGGACATGCTGGTCCGCGAGAGCGCGGTCGCGGACGTGCCGCACTACCGCCCGGCACGGGCCGCCCCTGCCCCCGGCGACGCGGCCGAGCTCACGAAGCTGCTGCACGAGTCTTCTCGCCCGATCGTCGTGCTGGGGGGCAGCGCGTGGACGCCTGAAGCGATCGCCACAATCCGCGCGTGGGCCGAGGGCGCGGAGCTGCCCGTCGTGTGCGCGTTTCGGCGTCAGGACCGTTTCGACAATCGGTCTTCGAGTTACGTGGGCGATCTCGGATTCGCCGTGAACCCCAAGCTCGCCGAGCGCGTACGACGCGCGGACCTCGTCGTCGCGGTGGGCGCTCGGCTCGGACAGGTCACCACGGCCGGATACGCGCTGCTGAAGGCGCCGGTGCCGGACCAGGTCTTGGTTCACGTGCACCCCGATCCGGAGGAGCTCGGCCGAGTGTACTCGCCCCACCTGGCGATCAATTCCGGTGTGGCGGCCTTCGTCGAGGCGCTCCCCCGTCCCGCACCTTCCGGCGCGCGCTGGAGCGAATGGACGCGCGCGGCCCGTGCCGACTACACGTCTTGGATCGAGCCGCAGCCCATGCCGGGACGCGTTCAGCTCGGCGAGATCGTGCGCTGGCTGTCCGACACTCTCCCGGAAGACGCCATTGTCGCCAGTGGCGCGGGCAACTTTGCGCTGTGGCTCCATCGCCACTTCGTCCACAAGAGGTTCCGGACTCAGCTCGCACCGATAAGCGGATCGATGGGCTACGGGGTCACGGCGGCCGTCTCTGCGGCGATCACCGAGCCCCGGCGCGTCGTCGTGGGCTGGCTCGGAGACGGCGATTTCCTGATGAACGGCCAGGAGCTCGCGACCGCCGCGCAGTACGACGCCGCGCCGATCCTTCTCGTCGTCAACAATGCGATGTACGGCACCATCCGCATGCACCAGGAACGAACCTATCCCGACCGCGTCGTCGGAACGAGCCTGAAGAACCCGGACTTCGCCGCGTACGCGCGCGCCTTCGGCGGCCACGGCGAGACGGTGGAGGACACGCGGGACTTCGCGCCGGCGTTCGAGCGCGCGCGCGCCGCCAAACGGCTCGCGCTCATCGAAATACGCATCGACCCCGAAGCCATACTTCCGAACGCCACGCTCTCCGGGCT
This sequence comes from Gemmatimonadaceae bacterium, assembly GCA_025362035.1. Lineage (GTDB taxonomy): Bacteria > Gemmatimonadota > Gemmatimonadetes > Gemmatimonadales > Gemmatimonadaceae > AG11. The sequence goes on from JANYIN010000041.1 coordinate 23,378, forward strand.
CCGCGGGAGCGCCCGGCAGACCCCGACCTCGTGATGAACGGCGCTCCTGGATATTGCCATGTCGTCTTGATGGCCGCGGTCGTGGCGGCGTGCGGCGCGCCCAGCCCGGCGGGCGTTCACCCGTCTCCCGAGACCGTCGTGGCGGCCTACGCCGAAGCGAAGAAGCAGTACCCCCACGTCGACCTTGCGTTCTCCTACCGCGTTGACTCATCGTGGCCTGCGGACCGGATCCCCGGCGACACCTGGGGGGCGATGTCGAGCGTCGCGATGGGCCCCGACGGCAACGTCTGGACGTTCAACCGCGGTAAGATCCCGATTCAGGTCTACACGGAGGACGGCAAGCTCGTTCGGCATTGGGGCGGCCAGGTGTTCAAGAAGCCGCACACGCTGCGCTTCGATCGCGGAGGGAACCTCTGGGCGTCGGACACCGGCACGCATACCGTCCGCAAGCTGTCGCTCGGTGGGGCCATTCTCCTCACGCTGGGGGTGGACGGCCAGCGCGGGGCCGACACCTCGCACCTCGACGAGCCGACCGATCAGGCCTTCGCGAGCAACGGCGACGTCTACGTCACCGACGGGTACGGCAACGATCGCGTCATGGTGTTCGACAAGGCCGGCACGTTCTTGCGAACGTGGGGCAAGCTCGGTCACGGGCCAGGCGAATTCAGCCTGCCGCACTCGATCGCGATCGACTCGCGTGACCGCGTGTACGTCGCGGATCGCAACAACGCGCGAATTCAGGTCTTCGACGCCGCCGGCCATTTCCTCACCGAGTGGAGGAACCTGACGACGCCGTGGTCTCTCCTCATGACCCAAGCCGACGAGGTCTTCGTTTGCGGCTCCTCGCCAATGCTTTGGTCGGAGGTCGGAGCCCGCTATCGAATGGTGTCGATTCCACCCAAAGATCAGCTCTTCCTGAAGATCGACGCCGAAGGGCGAACCCGGGAGCTCTGGACGCTTCCGAAGGGAGTCGACGGACACGAGCACCCGGGCGACGTGAACTGGGTGCACACCATGGCGTTCGGCAAGGACGGTGGCTTGTACGTTGGAGACATCGAAGGTCGGCGCGCGCAGAAGTTCGTTCGGGTCGGCGCACCTTCCGGCGGGCACTGAGGCAGAGATGGCGAACGGCGAGGCCTCCATGATTCAGCGCATCGCCGCCGGCGACATCGAGCTCGCGCTCCACTCGTGGGTGCCCGCCGCGCCGCGTGCCGTCGTTTTCTATGTCCACGGCGTGCAGAGCCATGCCGGCTGGCTCTCGGAGACCGGCTCCGCGCTGGCGTCGAAGGGCGTCGCCATGCACGCGATCGACCGGCGCGGATGCGGCGAGAGCGGCGGGCCGCGCGGCGACACGCCGTCGTTTCGCGCGTGGCTGGACGACTACGTGCTCGCGATGGATCTCGTCCGGGGGAGGCACCCCGGCGTGCCGCTCGTGCTCGTGGGGCAAAGCATGGGCGGGGCGATCGCCGCGGGGTTGGCGTGCGACGGTCGCGCGCCGTACGACGCACTCTTGCTCGCCGCCCCCGCGCTCACCCGCCAACGGTTCTCCTTGTCCCCCGAGCAACGCACAGCGGTCCTCGCCGACCGCAGCACGACCGCGCGTCCGATCGAAATCGCGGACGAGACGTACACCGCCGACCCGCGGTATCTCGCGTTCATCCGCTCCGACGCGAAGATGACGCGCCTCGTGACCGCCCGGCACCGCGCGGCGGCCGTCGAGCTCGAGGAATTCGTCTCCTCGAACGCCGATCGCGCCCCGTGCCGACCGTCCGCGCTGGTCCTCCCTGACCGCGACCCGATCCTGCACCTTCCGTCGGTACGGGAATCCTTCCGCGCGCTCGCGCACGAGCAGGGCGTCGTCCTCGAGCTGTCGCACGATCGGCACTATTTGGAGTTCTCGCCGTGGCGCGACGTTTACGTTCAGTTCGTTGCCGACTACGCTCTTGCGGGCGGCTTCCGGCCGCTCGCAACCTCGCGGCGCGCCCTTTCGGGATGACGTCGTTTCGAACACGAAAGCCAAAGTCATGCTCGCCTCGAGTGAATTGAAGGGGAAGACGGCGCTCGTCACGGGCGCGGGGCGGGGGCTCGGTCGAGCGATCGCGCTCGCGTACGCGAAGGCAGGGGCCAACCTCGTCTTGTGGAGCCGCACCTCGACGGAGATCGAGGAGGTCGCAGGGCTCGCGCGCGAAATGGGGGTCGTGGCGGCCGCTCAGGTCGTCGACGTCGCCGACGTGACCCACCTCCGGGCAGCGGCGGAGACGGCGATCGCGAGCGCCGGCCGCATCGACGTGCTCGTCAACAACGCGGGCGTCTCCAACCGACTTCCATTCTTGGAATGCACCGAGGCCGACTTCGATCGTGTGATGACGTTGAATCTGAAAGCCACGTACTTCCTGACACAGACGGTCGCAAAATCGATGGCGAGTCACAAGAGCGGCCGAATCATCAATATCTCGTCGGTATCCAGCCTTCGATGTCGGGCCAACTCGAGCCTCTATGCGACTTCGAAGGCAGCGCTCAACACGCTCACGAAGATCCTGGCCATCGAGCTCGGCCCTCTCGGGATCACGGTCAACGCGATCGCCCCCAGCTTCGTTCGGACACCGCTGACGGAGGATCTCTTCCGCAATTCGGCGACGCTCGAGCCCTTCTTGAAGGCGACCCCTCTCGGACGATTCCCGGAGGTGGACGACGTCGCCGCCGCCGCGATGTACCTCGCTTCGGAGGCCGGAAGGAGCATCAGCGGTCAGATCCTCGCCGTCGACGGCGGCCGAACCGCCGCCTGAGCGGCTGTCAGGCCCCCCCCGCCGGCGCACGGCTCGCTGTGGTAGCGTGGGCGTAGCCATGGAAAAAGGAGCCGCGAGCACGGGAATCATCCTGTTGCTCGCCGGTATTAATTTCGTGAACTGGCTGGACTTCTTCCTGGTCGGTCCGCTCGGTCCCGACTTCGCCAAGGCTCTCGACATCTCCGTTTCGCAATTGGGTATCGTCACCGGTGGATACAGCCTGGCAGCGGCGCTCGCGGCGCTCGCCGGCTCACTCTTCCTCGACTCGTTTGGTCGACGCGCCGCGCTGACCGTCTGCATGTTCGGCCTGGTGACCGGCACGGCCCTCGGCGGGTGCTCGCTTGGCCTGGGCACGATCGTCGCCGCGCGCGTCATCGCGGGCCTCTTCGCGGGGCCCATTCTGGGCCTCTGTTACGCGTTGATCGCGGACGTCGTGCCCGACGAGCGGCGCGGCGCGGCGTTCAGCGCCATGACCGGCACCTTCGCCCTCGCACAGGTCATCGGCGTGCCGACGAGCCTCGAGCTGGCGCGCGTCGGAAGCTGGCGGACGCCTTTCTTCGTAGTGGCAGCGATGGGAGCCGCCGTCGCGGTCATTGCGATGTTCCGGCTTCCTCCGCTCGCCCAGCAGGGCCTCGCGCGTCCGGGAGTCCTGAGGTTCTGGGCGCAACCGACCATGGTCGTGTCACTGATGATGACGGCGGCGCTCATGATGCAAGTGTTCCTCCTGAGTCCCAACATTGCCAGCTACGTTCAATTCAACATGGGCATGCCGCGCAGCGAGCTCTCGCTCATGTACTTCTTCGGTGGTGTCGCCAGCCTCGTCGGCAGTCGTGCCGGCCTGCTCGTCGATCGCATCGGTGGCTCCATCGTGATGCTGATCGGGACAGCGATCGCCACCGTCGTGTATCTGACGTGGTTCCTGCTTCCCGTGGGCCAGGTACCCGTCGTGGTGTTCTTCTGTGGCTTCACGTTGGCGCAGGCGATTCGCCTCGTGACGCACCACACGCTGGCCTCGAAGGTCCCCGAGCCGCTCGAGCGCGGACGCTACCTCTCGATGCAAACCGCAGTGCAGCACTCGGCGCTTGCGGCGGGAGGCTTCGTCTCGGCGAGGCTGCTCTCGGAGGGGCCCGGCATGCGACTCATCGGAATGCCCAAGGTCGCGCTCCTCGCGATCGTCGTGTCTGCCTGCGTCGCGCCGCTCGCGTGGGCCGTTCACCGTCGAACCGCCATCAAGTCCGCCGCGCATTGACCGCTTCTCCGCTGGTTCCTGCGTGACCCCGTCGGATCAGCCGTGTAAAGTCCCGAAGGTGGCCCCGAGCGATCCGTCACTCTGGCGCGATCGCAACTTCAATCTGTTCTGGATAGGGCAGACGCTCTCCACGATGGGGAGTGCGTTTACTGCGGTCGCCATCCCCCTGCTCATCTACCGCGCGACCGGTTCTGTCGCGGGAATGGCATTGATCACGGCGTGTTCAGCGGGTGGCGGCCTGATCTCGGGGATCTTCTCCGGGCGGATCGTCGACGCCACCGAGCGTCGGCGCTTGATGGTGGTGACGGACCTCCTGAGGGCGATCCTCATGGTGTCGGTCCCCGTGTTGTCCAGCCTGCATGTCCTGTCACTGCCGCTGCTCGGCGCCGTCTCGTTCTGCGTCGGCCTCCTGGGGAACCTCTTCGGCGTGACGTACACGGCGTTCGTCTCCGAGCTCGTGTCGAAGGCGCGCGTCATCGAGGCGAACGCGCGGCTTCAAGCGTCAGCGGCCGTCAGCTATGTGGTCGGCCCGGCGCTCGCCGGGATGGCAGCGCAGGCGTGGGGCGCGGAGACCGCGGTGGGGATCGACGCGCTTTCGTTTCTCGCGTCGCTGGGGTCGCTCCTGCTCCTCCGGGGAACCTGGGCCAGGCCGGAGCCCCGGCAAGCCTCGGAGCGTTTCGTCGGCGTTCGTTTCATCCTGGCCACCCCGGTGCTGCGCGTGCTGATGTTGATCCTCGCCGTCGAGGTCTTCGCGACCGCCGCCGCCATCGACATGTTCACGTTCCACTTGAAAGGGACGCTCGGTCAGAGCGACCTCAGCGTCGGTGGCATGTTCGCTGGTGCGAGCGTCGGCGCCGTCGCCGGCGCTGTCCTGTTGCCGCTGCTCAGGCGTCGGATCGGGACGCACGCCCTGTACGTAGTGACTGCGGCGGGGATGGCGCTGGCCTTTGCTCTTGTCCCGTTCGCCGGCTCTGTTTTCCTGACGTTGTTGGTCGCCGTCACCTTCACGCTGGGCTCGACGCTCCGCGGCGTGCTCTCGATGTCTCGCCGCCAGCAGGTGACTCCGGATGCGTTGCTGGGTCGCGTCACGGCGGCGTTCTGGTTGGTGCTCGATGGGGCGCGTATGATCGGGGCGGCGACGGTGGGATACCTGGCGCAGAGCCTGGGGACCAACTGGGCGTTTCAGGCAATGGCAGCGGGCTTGCTCGGGCTGGCGCTGGTGGCGATATCGTCGCGGTCGCTGCGCGAGTGACCGGCCTCTCTCAGGCTCCGATCAATCCTCGGTCCCGTCGGCACCGTCCTCGGCGTGAGCTCCGTGGCAGTCTCCGCCGGCGCGGCCTTCACGCGCGCCGCGGTCATCGTCGTCCTCGTCCTCCACGCGCCGCAGCGAGTGGCGAATGACGAACTTGCCGATTTGCTTTCCCAGGCCCCTGCCCGCGGTGTCCGCGTGCCGCGTGTGGATGCCGGCCCAGACGCGAGCTCCCATAACCTCGTCGACCATCCCGTCGAAGCTGTCGAAGTGCCGGGCGATCGGCGGGTTCTGGCCGCGCCCTGCCGCGCTGGTCAGGTCCAGGCTGACGGTTCCACGGTGACCACGGTCGTCATCGTCCTCGTGCCCCAAGAACAGATGGTTGAGCACGACGGCGCCGGCACTGCTCTGGCTCGCATGCAGGCTGGTGAAGTCGGGATGCGCCGGGGTGGTCCGCAACGGCACCCAGGACGGATCGCCGACGGTATTGGGATTCCCGTCAGTGTCGCCGGCGCGAATGGCCACGATGGGGCGCCATGACGCGAGCCCCGGCGTTGTAGCGTACTGCTCCTTCCCATAGTACCCGGCGATCTGAGCGTCCGCGAGCGCGATGTTCAAGAGGGCGAAGGTACGCGCCGTGTCCTCGAGCGAGAGCTTCCTCGCGGCAGTGACCTGGCGCGCCGCCTGGTTCCAGGGGTTCAGCGTCGGGTCGAACCAGAAGTTCGCGGCGTCGGTTTGGTCTGCCGTTCGCGTCGTGCTGTTGAGGGCGCCGTCTGCTTTGACCTCATTGTAGTCGGCAGTGTACTCGTCACTCGTCAGCGCGTACGGCGGCTCGGTGAGGAATTGCGACGGGCTGCGCATCACCCACGGCGTGAGGAACGCGTACTGGGGATCGATGAACGGCGCGAACGCCGGTCCGGAGGGCACCCAAACACCCGGCCCGGTCGCGGAAGTCCAGAGCGGGTTGAGTGGGCCCCATGTCAGCACGGCCGTGCTCCCGTCGGTCGCTCGAAGCCCGAGGATCTCCTGCGCCGCAGCCACTCCGAGAGCGACGCCATCCGCCTGTCCGGCCGCGGGCAGGCCCGCGAGCGCCGTGTTGTAACTCGCGTCCAACGACGCCTGGTCTATCGGGAACAGCGCGACCAGCGAATAGTGCGCGGCGGCGAGCGCGGCCGCTTCGGCCGATGCTCCGCGAGCAAACGGGAGCTTTGCCTTGTACGGCGCGTACTTCCCATTGATCGAGTTCACGGCCTCGTAGACGGAGACTTGCACGATCGCCGCAAGCCTGGAGCGTCGAACCGCGCTCGGGGTGCGGGCGCCGATCTCGCTGACGGTGATGAGGTTCCAGTCGAGGATGATCTGGCCACCGAACACGGCGTTCTTCGCGATGCCCTCAGTCGTCTCTCCTACACTCTCCGCAGGTTTGGAACTGCAGCCGCCGCCCCAGGCGAGCGCCAACAGACCAAAAACTCCGAGCACGGCATTGCGTGATTGGGTCATGTAGGGTCTCCTGAGTCTTCGCCCCGCCGGTAAGGCCCCAGGGTCGGGGGTCGCCTACCGAGACGGATTCGAGACGTTACGGCTAAAGCACCGACCATGCCGGTCGTAAACGATTGATATCCGGTTTACTTCCATGGCCCTTGCATGGCCCTTGTCGACCAACCGTCCACAGCGAAAGGCGCATTTGGGCGGTCTGTACGCGGATCCACCCGAGTGGATCCGCGTACGCGATCGGTGTCTCGCGCGCGGGACGCGTCGACAGCACGTCCACAGCCCGTCGAGAGGTTGCGGGGTCGAAGGAGCATGGGTTGAAGGCCCACAGCGTGGGCGCCGAATGCGCTCGGCGCGGCGTTTAACTCTACTGCGAGATATCAACTCAAGAGATCAGCACGTGCGCGCCTCCTATCCACAAAGGGCAAGAGCAGTGCGATGATGCCGGCCAATCCCACGATGGCCGAAAGCCCGAATATCCCCGCAGTGAACGACCCTGTCTTGTCTTTCAACCACCCCATGAGATAGGGCCCGAGGAAGCCGCCGAGGTTGCCCACGGAGTTGATCAGCGCGATCGTGCCGGCGGCCGCCGCACCCTGCACGAACTTCGGCAAAATGCAGAAGAACGCGGGGCGGCAGGCGTTCATCCCGATCATGGCGACGGATATGCCGGCCAGCAGCACCGCCAGGGAGTCGAACGTCACGGAGAGCGCGAGTCCGCCCGCTGCGACGAGGCACGCGACCACGTGGTGCGCCAGAAACTTCCGGCTCCTGTCGATGTAGACGGACCAAACAACGATTCCGATACTGGCCATCAGGTACGGAAAGGCCGCCGCGAAGCCGATCTCGAAGGTCGAGAGCCCGCGCTGCTTGAGAATCTGGGGCAGCCAAAGCGTTACGCCTATGACGCCGACGATCACACAGAAGTAAGAGCCCGTGAGGACAAGGACGCGGGGGTCGCGCAACGCGGACCAAAGAACATGGGTGGCTTCCGGTCGGCGCTCCGCTTCCAGCCGCGCCTCCAAGGCGTCTCGCTGTTCGGGGGTCAACCACCGCGCGTCGCGAGGTCGATCGGGCAGCGCGTAGAGCGTAATGAGGCCAAGGAGACACGCAGGAAGGCCCTCACAGATGAGCAGCCAGCGCCAGCCCGCGAGACCGAAGGCTCCGTCCGTTCGCAGCAGCGCCGCCGACAAAGGGCCGCTGATGACCGACGATAGCGGGTTAGAGACGATGAACCATCCAAACGTCCGCGCGCGAACTTCCGCGGGAAACCAGGTCGAGAGGTAGTAGATCACCCCGGGGAAGAAGCCGGCCTCGCATACGCCCGTCAGCAGTCGAAGCCAGTAGAAGCTCTGGGGCCCGGTCGCGAACGACGTCGCTGCAGCGGCGAGTCCCCAAGTGACCATGAGGCGCGCGAGCCAGCGTCGTGCACCGAAACGCCGCAGCGCCAGGTTGCTCGGAAGCTCGAACAGAACGTAGCCGACATAGAACATTCCCGCGGCGAACCCGAACTGAGTGGCGCTGAGCCCCAGCTCCTTGTTCATGGTCAGCGCCGCGAAGCCGACGTTGGCTCGATCGATGTAGCTGATCATGTACCCGACCCCGAGCAACGGAATCAGGCGCCATGCAGCCTTGTTCACGGCCTCCGCGCTGGCGGACGAGGCGCGCGCGGCCGGGCCCAGTGGCTGATCGTCGGATAGTGCAGGCATCTACCACCAGTCTACATGACGTGGAAGCGCCCGCAGAGGGGACGAATCCGGTCTAGGAGAACGGCGCGGCTATTGCCCTGGGGCCAACTGCTCCGTAGAGACGTCGGCTCTCGACGCGCCTTCGGAGACCGACCGCTTCAGGCCGCCCGTCAAGAAGTCCCGAGTGATAGGCGGCGAATAGGCGATCGAACCGAAAACGATCTTCGCTCTGACCGTCCAGCCCTTGTTCCAGCGTAGCTCGTAGGCGAGCTGCTGATATCCGCTGAAGAGGATGACGAACGGACTCAGCAGCACGTCTGGAGAATGCGTGAGACCGATGGTCGGGGGACTCGGAGGCGGTGCCTTGTACGTGCCAAACAATCTGTCCCAAAACATGAAGGGACCGACGAGATCGAGGTTCACCATCATTTCATCGCGGTGGGCGCTATGATGCAGATAGTGATAGGGACCCGTCGCGAAGCAGTGACAAAGCTGTTTGAAAATTGGGATTCTGTAGACCAGACGATAGAGAGCCGTCGAGTGGTTGGCTTGCGCGGTTATGCCCCAAATTGTGTAATAGACGATCAGAATCGTCACGTTTGCGTCGGTCGGAAAAAGGGCCAATAACACCGCGGAAAAAACCAATGCGGGGATATGAAACAGGAAGCCGAATACGACGCCCGGTGTGATCATCGGCGTAAGGTACTCGGGAATATGATGGGAGCGATGGACCACTAGCCAGAGCAGTCTCGAGGTATGACACAGCCGGTGCTCCCAGTAGTTCGATGCGCCTCTGACGAGCACCAGGAAGAGGATGGCTAGCGGCCCGGGGATCACGGCGACCGCAGGCAACGCGCCCGTTACCAACTGGGTCGCTGCATGACGCAGGGATTGGAACACGTGTTGTCCCGCGCCGTAGGGGTCCTGGCCGAATCCACTTACCGCGCCGATACCGGCGCCGATGAGAAGGAACAAACACGCAGTCGTCGCCATCTCGAGCAGGTTGGCGAGCGCATTGGCCCAGACGACGGGTGCCCACTTCTTGCGCTCCGGTCCGTAAATCGGGACCCATAGGCTGTATCCAACCGAAGCCATCAGGAGTACCGCCATCGCCAGGATCGTGGCATATGTGCCCGTCCGGCCCATTGCGCCGCCAAACGGCTGCAATTTGTCTGCGGCCGTAGTCTGAAGCCAGCGTATTGCGGTTTCGAAACCACCGCCGGTTCCGACAAACGCTCCTCCGGACAACGTGGCGATGGCAACGAAGGCGAGATTCAGATGGCGGCGTCGATCGAGCCCAGCGTCTGCGAGACTGAAACCCCAAATTCGTCTCGCGAAACGCATGTTACCTCCGCACCTCAAGACCCGACAACCGCCGCTACTTTTCGCAACAACCTGAGGCTAGCGTACCCGAAGTGCGCGTGCGAGGCCCCGGCACTTGAAAGGAAACCGGAACGCGAAGGGTGCACTCAACCAGGTCTCGCCCACCTCTGCTCACTCCGCGTCGCGCTGCGCCTACACGCCCTCCGCGGTAACCACACTTCGTCAAGGCCGCGCGTCGCCGACGCGTGGGTCAGGTTGACGGCTGAAGGCTCGATCGGCACCATGGGAGCGTGGGGTAATCGCGAGCCGCGGACAACGAGACGGAGCGCGACGGGTTGGAGACGATGGCGGTGGCTGGGTACAAGGTGGAGCATCGAGAAATGTCGTTCACTAGAATGGATCAGAGTACGGCGTCGGACTGGGAAGCCATCTTCGTCGCGGCCCGCTCGTACGCGGCGGAGCTGCCCGCTCGCATCATGGCGACCCTGAGGCAACTCGAGCGACTTCAGGGAGCCTACTCCGTCAATCAGCTCACCCATTGTCTTCAGACAGCTACCCTCGCGGAGCGCGCCAATGCGCCCGACGACCTCGTTGTCGGCGCGCTGTGTCACGACATGGGGAAGGTGATCACAGTGAGGAACCACGGGGCCATCGCCGCTGAAATCCTCTGGCCCTACGTCTCCGAGGAGACGTACCGCATCATCCTCAATCACCAAGAATTCCAGGGCCGGTACTACTTCGAGCACACGGGCAACAACCCCGAAGCGCGGGTGCGTTTCGCAGGAGAGTCGTGGTTCGCGCTCGCCGAAAAATTCGTAGACGAGTGGGACCAGGTCGCCTTCGACCCGAACGGGGAGACATTTCCTCTCGAGCACTTCGAGCCGCTGGTGCGGAAGACGTTCTCGTCCGCCCGCCGAAATCGGTTCGAGTGAACAATGAACCCTTCCCTCGATGCGGAGATCGAACACCGCCTCCTCTCGATCACGACGGCGCCGGCGCTTGAGAAGGAGTTCGCACGCCGCCTCCGCGATCACGGGATCATGTTCGGTGCGGAGCCGCTTCCGACGTTTCTGCGACCGCATCTCCTCCCGCCGAGTGGCGAGCGCTGGCTCGCGGACGCGGAGGCCATGTTCGCGTTGCTGGAGCGGGTCGTCGTTCGCGTACTCGACAGCCCCGAAATCTGCAGTTGGCTCGGCTTCGAAGGCCGTGCGCTGGACCTCCTGCGCCTCGACCCCGGATATCGTCGCAGCATCATCGTCGGGCGCCCGGACGCGCTTCCGTGTGGCGACGACGTCAGCTTCGTCGAGTTCAACACCGACAGCCCGGCGATGATGACGATGGCGGATGAGATTCAGGACGCCATGCTGGACCTTCCGCCGCTCGCCGACCTTCGCGAGCACTTGAAGTGCGACATGCGTGTACCGGCGCTCCTCGAAGCGCTCCTCGAGGCTTATCGCGAATACGGCGGACGCTTGTCCCCCACGATTGCAATTGTGGATTGGCCCGGAGAGAAGACCTATCACGAGCAGAAGAGGACGGCGGCGCTCTTCACGAAGCTCGGGTGTCCGACCGAATTCGCGGCCCCCAACGCGCTCCGCTACGACGGCCATCGGCTCTTCGCCGACGGTCGGCCGATCGATCTCGTGTATCGACGCGTTCTGTTCCGCGACTTCGTGAGGCGGGCAGAAGAACTGGCTCCCCTGCTGGACGCGTATCGGGCCGGGCACGTCTGCATGGCCAATCCGCTCCGTTCTTACGTCGCCGGAACCAAGGCGCTCCTCGCGCTGATGCACGATCCCGAGAATCCCCTGTCCCTCCTCGCGGAGGACAGGCAGCTCGTCGAACGCGTCGTTCCGGCGACGCACGTTGCGGTGCCCGGTGCCACGATCGATAGAGAGAACTGGGTCCTCAAGAAGGCCGAGAGCTACGGCGGCAAGGACGTCGTCGTCGGACCGTTCGTCGACGACGCGGAGTGGACGCGGGCCCTCGAGTCCGTCAAGGAGAGCACGTGGGTGCGTCAGGCGTTCGAGGCGCCGCCGAAGTTCTCGGTCCCGGTTGTCTCGGGAGAGCGATATCGACTTGTCGAAAAGTTCATGAATTGGAACCCGTTCGTCTTCGGCGGCCGCCATGGGGGAGGGATCACGCGGGTCAGCGAGTCGTTCCTCGTGAGCATTACCCGTGGCGGCGGACTCTTGCCGACGTTGCGCGTTGCGAGATAGCGATGCGCGTGGATCGCTTGCACCCCGCGCGTCTCGAGCATGCTTCCCTGGAGCTCGCCGTCGTCTTCGACGTGATGCGCGCGACGACCACGGCCGCCGTCCTCCTCGCCTCCGGCGTGCGCGAGCTGCTGGTGGTCGCGACGCCGGCGGATCTGCGACGCCTCGTGGACGAGCGACCGCAGCGGTTCCTCGTGATCTCGGAGCTCGACGAGCTCGGCGCGCCGCCGAGCCGGGGCGCTAGTTGGGACCGTATCGACAACTCGCCCGTCCTGGCGAGAGAGGTATCGCTCGAGGGGCGGGTGCCCGTGCTGGTGACCACCAACGGCACACGCGCGCTCAATGCCGCGGCCGGGTGCGCTCGCGTCACCTGCGTCGCGAGCTTCGTCAACCTGACAGCGACGGCGCAGAACATTTCGCTTCGCGCGCCGTCTCGCGTTACCTTGCTGCCTGCAGGCAACTTCAGCCGCGCCGAGACGCGTGCGGAAGACGAGCTTTGTGCCGACGGCCTGCTCGCTCTCCTCGAGGGGCGCGTGGTCGACCTCGCGGCCCTCGCCGCGCGCAGCCGCGCGGACGAACGCCTCATGGGGCGTCTCGCGCGCAATCCGTCGCTAGCCTTGGACTTGGACTTGTCGGTCGCGGTGGATACCTACCCGATCCCGCTCGAGTACACTTCTTTGGGCGAGGCGCACGGAGTCATCCGACCGAGCCCCGGCGCAGGCTCCCTCTGAAGGAAGCGGGCGCCGAAAGAGGCTCGCCTTCCGAGGCAAAAGGACGAGGGTTCAAGTCTTGCCGTCCAAATCCACGCCATGCTACCCTCGCGAATATATTTCCGTGGCCGGCTGCATGGCGGGACAGTAAGCCGCCAGCGGTCACCGTTGGAGGTGGGGCCCTGGGCACCTCCACCGTTGGAGGTGGGGCCCTGGGCACCTCGAGACCACGGCGACCACCTTCGGCGACCAAAGAACAACCAGGGACACCATGACGAGGTCACTATGAGCTTCACGCGCCTTCGAGTCGTCGTTCTCGCTGCTGCTGGCATTCTTGGAGTCAGTGTCTCGTCGTGCTCGCTCGTGCTGAAGACCAATCACACGCAGTGCTCGATCGATTCCGACTGCACGAGTCGCGGCGCCGATTGGGCGAACTACGTCTGCGGACCGGACAACATCTGCGCCAAGCCGCAGGACTACTGCGACACGAACTCGCAGTGCATCGACGGTAACGAGGGCAAGGCTTTCCAGTGCCGGAAAGATATCCACAAGTGCACACCGCTGCTCCTCGCTCCGAACTGTTTCCAGCTGCTGGCGACGCGTCCCGGAGTCGAAGACCTGCGCAACGACGACGTACTCATCATTGGTCTGGAGGTGTCGGCGACGGGCGCGACCGAGACTCTCGGCCCGCCGCAGCTCGAGGGCTCCGAGCTCGCCCGAAGCGAGTTCATGAAGCTCGGCGGCGGGGGACTGCGGATGGGCAGCAAGAGCCGCCCCGTCGTCTACGTCGCCTGTGACAGCACCGTGGACGCCCCCAAGGTCTCCCACCACCTCGTCGACACCGTCAAGGTGCACGCCGTTCTCGGCCCGGGCAACAGCGGCCTCTTCGCAACGGTTGGCCCGCAAATCTTCCAGCCGGCCGGCGTTTTCGCGATCACCGGCGCCGCCGGTGGTGTTCAGATCGGCGCGCTCAACCAGGCCAGCGGAGGGCTTCTCTGGCGCACCATCCCGAGCGACAGCCTGCAGTTTGCCGCTATCCCGCCCTACGTCGTGCAGGTCGAGGAGCCGCTCGTTCGCTCGAAGTACGGCCTCAAGGCGACGGACAACATCAAGTTCGCAGTCGCGCACACGACGGACGCGCTCGGAGCCGCCGCGTCTACATTCCTGAGCCAAAATCTGAAGTTCAACGGCCTGTCGGCGGTCGACAACGCCGACAACTACAAGGACGTGGCCTACGGCGACGTCCAGATCGACACCGACACGGCACAGAAGCAAGCCGCGGCCGCGGCCGCTCTGGCCGCGTTCAAGCCGCATATCATCTTCATCGGCGGCCGCAACGAGGCGCTCCCCGGCATCACCAAAGCAGTCGAGCTGCAGTGGACGGAGACGACGTATCGACCGCTCTACATCTACAACAGCGTCATCTTTGCACCGACCACGGGCAGCTTCCTCGACACGACGTACACCGACGCAACCGTCAAAGAGGAATTGCGCTTGCGTATGACAGGCGTGACGCCCAGCTCGCCGAATCAGCCTCAGCTCGCCCAATACAAGATCCGGCATCACGCCCAATTCGACAACTTCGTCTGGCAGAACCTGGACCCTCTCCCGACCACGGGCAAGCCGCCGGTCAGCTCTGGCCCGACGTTGCAGTCGTCTGGCTTCTACGATGCCGCCTACGTCCTCCTCAGTGCGCTGATCGCGACCGGAAAGGAGAACCCCACCGGGGCGGAGATCGGCGCGGCCGTCGCCAAGCTGCAGCCCTTCACGGGCTCGACTCAAGTCGATATCGGACCCGACAACCTCGTCACGTTCTCGACGACGCTCGCGTCGGGCAAGCCGGTCGATCTGAACGGAGTCCTGAGCAACTTGAGCTTCGACGCAACGAACACGATTACGACGAACGTCGCCGCCTATTGTATTCCGAAGGCAGACGCCACCGGAAAGACGGGATCGCCGATCGAAGCCTACGGGTTCGACCCGGTCAGCAAGATGTTCACGGGCACGCCGCCGGTCAACGGCGTGTTCGCGAAGTGTCCCCTGTGACAGTGGTGCACCGCTAACTGGGGCCGCGACACCCACACGACGCTGGCGTCACTCATCCTTCGGGCGGCGCCTTCCGCGCTCCCGCGAGGGTGAGTGTCCGTACGTCGAAGGCTTACCGTCGGCGAACGAGAGCGCAAATCCTTCCTACGAGCTTGATCTGAGGATTTGTCAGGCGGTACACTCGACCCACCATGTCTTCCCTTGCAGCGTCTCTCCTGGATGACATTCGGCGCACAGAGAAACCGCGAACCGAAGGCCTTACCGTGATTCTCGACACGGGAATCGGCCTTGGCGCGATCGCCGATCTCGCAGGTGTGGCAGGCCCCTATTGCGACTATGCGAAGATTGCATGGGGGAGTTGCCTCATAACCGCCAATCTCGAGAAGAAGCTGCAGGCATATCGAGCGCACGACATCGTGCCGCTCTTCGGAGGGACTCTCTTCGAATATGCCTACCTCCGCGGCCGGACGGATGCCCTCCTGGGTCTCGTGCGGGAACAAGGCGTGAACATCGAAATCTCGGACGGGGTCATCGGGTTGCCTCGGCCGGACAGGCTCCGTTGGATCGAAGCATTCGCCAAGGTTACCGAGGTGTACTCGGAGATCGGCGGCAAGATCAATCGCCAGGACCGCGACTGGAAGCAGGTCATCGCAGAGGATCGCAGCGCCGGAGCGAGCCGCATCGTCGTGGAGGGGAGAGAGATCTCCCCGGTGGGTGAGGACTTCCGCGCCGACTTTCTGGAAGAGGTCCTTGCGGCGATCGAGCTTCGGTATTTGGTATTCGAGGCTCTCGAGCGTCGTCAGCAGGTTTGGCTCATCAAGCGTTTCGGGCCGAATGTGAACCTGGCCAATATCTATCCCGGTGAGCTCCTCACCTTGGAGTCCTTCCGGCAAGGCCTGAAGGAGCACACTCTGCTGCATTCGTTCGAAGCGTCGCGTCGATAAGGGAATCCAAACCGCTTGCAGCGATCGCCGCACCCCTCGTTACGCTTTGAGTACGGCTGCGTATTGTCCTACTGTCCGGTCGCGTCGGCTGTGGGCAGTCGTGTACTGCGAACGGGCGGCAACGCCGTTGACGCTGCTGTCGTGACGGGGCTCGCGCTGGCCGTCACTTTGCCACAAGCGGGAAACATCGGTGGCGGCGGATTCATGATGATTCGGACTCCCGAAGGGGAGTCGCAATGCCTCGACTTTCGGGAGACGTCTCCCCGCCGGCTCGTGGCCGAGGTGCTGAGCGAACGAACACTGAAGCCCTCGTCGAGCTCGTCGGCATTTGGCTCTGGGGCCCCCCCTGGCGAGCAGCGAGCGGCGAAGCCCGCGCGTCGAGGCTCCACGTCGCCATCGGTACTCGGCGGTCTCTCCGTAGGTGTCCCCGGAACGGTCGCGGGGTTTGCCGCGGCGCTCGAGGCGTACGGTACATGGTCATGGGACCGCGTCGTCGGAATGGTCATCGATCTCGCTGAGACGGGCACGTGGCTGACGACCCGTCAGTCACTCTATCTCGACATGTACTTTCCGAAGCTGTCGCTGTTTCCGTCGACGCGTCGATGCTTCACCGATCGCGGGATTCCGCCCCTTCCCGGCGGCATGTTTCGCCAGCCGGACCTCGCCATCACCCTTCGCCTGCTGGCGGAGCAGGGCCCCGGCGCCTTTTATTCTGGCCCGCTCGCCGAGAAGATCGTTCGACAGGTCTGCCTGGAGAACGGAGTCATGGAGGAGGAGGACCTCGCGGTCTACGCGGCGGTGTGGCGTGAGCCACTTCGTCGGATCGTAGGCGAGCGTGAGTTCCTGGCCCCGCCTCTGCCGTCGGGCGGCGGCTTCGTGCTGCAGACCGCGCTGGGGCTCCTCGCGTCCGCGGGCGTCGAGCACACGCGGCCTTCGACGGACGAGCGAGCCGAGCTGCTCGCGCGAGTGTTCCGCGTTGCGTTCGCGCTCCGCGCTCGCCACGTAGGAGACCCCGACGTCTTGAGCGAAGCGGAGGTGGCGTCGGCGTATCGTCACGCGCAACAGCCTTACGCGCACGGGGATCTCGAGAGACTCGAGGGCGAGCTCTTTCCTCAGAGCCCCGCGGAGAGTCTCACCGCGGCCTCGGGGACCGGCCCAAGCACGACGCACTACTCCGTGATCGATCCGGACGGCGGGTCGGTCTCGGTCACATACAGTCTGAACACGACGTTTGGATCGAAGCTCACGGTCCAAGGAGCCGGGTTTCTCCTCAACAATTCTATCGACGATTTCGCGGCGATGGGTGCGAATTGGTACGAGATGGTGGAAGAGCCGAAGAACGCTCTCGGCGGCCGACGGCGACCTGCGAGCTCGATGTGCCCGGTGCTCGTCGTCCGCGACCAAAAGGTCGAACTGGTCATCGGCGCCGCCGGCGGCCCTCGAATTCCCACGGCGATCGCGCAGACCCTCCTACCCTTCCTCTTGGATGGATGCCCCCTCGAAGACGCGATTCGCGTGCCCCGAGTCCACCACCAATGCCTGCCGGACGTCGTCGTGCTCGAGGAGGGGGTATCCGACACGATCGTGTCGTCCTTTGTGGCACGGGGTCGGAGCGTCGAACGCCACGCGGTGCTTGGGCTCGCGGTCGCCATCCATCGCGACGTCCACACCAACCGCCTATCCGCCGCGCTCGATCCGCGTCCGACGTTGGCGATGGAGACGATGGAGTAGTTGACGCTCTTGGTTGCCGGGCTTCCCGGCGCCGTGTTACGGTCGCATTTGGTTTTGAGTGGGAGCCTCTCGCGGAGGAGACATCATGCGCCAAGGATTTGTTCGACACACTTCGGCCGCCGTCGCCTTCGGTGTCGCGACCATTATGCCGATGTTGCTCTTGGGAACGGCGAACGCCGCGCCGGCCGCGCCCGCGCCCGCGGCCGCTCCGGCCACCCCCGCTACCTCGGGTGACGGCGTCGAGCGAGCGCGTGTCCACTACGAGAGGGGTATTCAACTCTACAACGAGGAGAACTACGACGCGGCGCTCTTCGAGTTCGAACGCGCGTACGAGCTGTCACCGAGCTACAAGATTCTCTACAACGTTGCTCGCATCCAGCGTCAGCAGAACAACTACGCGGCAGCCATGCGGAATTTCAGGCGCTACGTGAACGACGGCGGAACCAACGTCCCCGAGGACCGGCGTCGCGAGGTCGAGCGCGAAATCGACCTTCTCAAGTCACGCGTCGCGACGATTGACATCAAGGTCAATGTCGATGGAGCCGACGTGTACCTCGACGATTCGCCGGTGTGCAGCGGGACCGAGACCGGCTGCATCGGTAAGTCGCCGCTGCCGCAGCCCGTCACCGTAAACCCGGGCCGTCGCAAGATCACCGTTCTCAAACAGGGATACCAGCCGGGGACCGCGATCATGAACGTGGTCGGCGCGGACAGCGTCTCGACGAAGATCGATCTCGTCTCCGCATCCGGAAAGACCGTCGTGGTCAAGACGGACCTCAAGCCGATCATCTCTTGGACGGCGGCCGGCGTGCTTGCCGTGGGTACCGGTATCGCCGGGTACCTCGCCATCAAGGCCTCGAACGACCTGAGCGATCAGCTGAACACCAGGGACACGACCTCGAGCGCGCTCAGCAAGGACCGGACGAACGTGAAGACGTTCGCCCTGGTAACGGACGTGCTGGGCGCCGCTACCTTGCTCGGCGTCGGCGTGGCGCTCTACTTCACGTTCGCGCCTGCCTCCAAGGAGACCACTACGCCCGACAAGGACGGCAAGGCCGACGCCGGCCTCCGCCTGGGCGTCGTTCCCGGTCCCGGGAGCCTGAGCCTTACTGGGCGCTTCTGAGATCGGCCGTCGCGCGTCCACTTCTCTCTACACCGGGCACCGTCCCGACCCGTTCGGTGGTGGCCGGTGAGGTCTCCTTCGTGACCTCTGCGCACACCTGACGCAGCGGGCGCATCTCACGCGTCCGCTGCTTTGGAAAACCCGGCTCCAAGATGCGAGCATGAGTCTGGAAGACGCGTTCTGCATCCCCCGTCATCGAGGAGCACGACCGTGCGGGCTGAAGGCTGGCGTGATCCTTTGCTCAGGTAGGGAACCGGAGGAGTCGGCTTAGAGGGCCTGCGACGTTGGCCAGTAGGGTGTAGTGGTTGCCCTGAACGTCCTCCTCATGGACGGGCAGATCGCTCCACT